>CAZYYQ010000022.1:0-10729 GCA_964651275.1 uncultured Hyphomicrobiaceae bacterium
GACGAATTGGAGCGCACGCAAACGAACGGCAAGCCATGACGGCAACGCAGAGCTTTGAGCGGTTGGCGATCTTCTGGCTCCCGGGCGATCGGAGCGCACTGGCGCGGTTCGGGCGCGACTGGTTTGGCGTCTGCCCCGAGCGGTGCGAGACCGGCGCGGCGGCGGATTTCGGCTTGCCGGCGGACCTGGCCGCCGAAGCCATCGCGCGCCCGCGCCGCTACACCCTGCACGGCACCATCGTCGCGCCGTTCCGCCCGGCGGATGGTGTCTCCGGCGAACACCTTGCCGGTGAACTGAGCGACTTCTGCGCAAGCCGCGTTGCACGCCGTACCGGGCCGCTGCGCCCCATGCGCCTGACCCGCCACCTCGCGCTGATCCCATCGGGCGGCACCGCGGGCCTCGATTGGCTGGCCGCGGACTGCGTCACCCATTTCAATGCGTTTCGCGCACCGGCCACCGAGGCTGATCTGGCGCGTTTCCCGCCCGGACAGCATTCGCCGCGCCAGCGCCAGCACGTGCGCGAATTTGGCTACCCTTACGTGCTGAGCGATTTCATCTTTCACATCACGCTGGCCGGGCCGCTCGCGCCAGACCAGCTTGAGCGGGTGGAGGCCGCGCTCAGCCACCGGCTCGCCCCGCTTATCCGTGCGCCGCTTGAGATCGACAGCCTGTGCCTGCTCGGCGATCCGGGCGGCAACGCTCCGTTCAGCCTCATCGCACGCTGCCCGCTGATCGGCTGATCACGCCACCCGCGCGCCGACACACCAAACCGAGCGCACTGACGGGATGCCCTCGTGATCGGACATCCGCACAAGGTCCGCCCGCAGTCCCCGCGCGATTTCACCGCGATCCTCGAAGCCAGCGGCGCGGGCGGGGTGCCGCGTCGCCATCGCCACCGCCTGCGGCAAGCTGACCAAAGCGCTCAGACGCGGCAGCAGCAGCATCGCATGGGCGAGCGCAGCCGGCACATAATCACCGGACAGCACGTCAAGCATGCGTGCCTCGGCAAGCTCCAGCGCGCCGATATTCCCTGAGTGGGAACCGCCGCGCACGATGTTCGGTGCGCCCATCAGCACCGCCTGCCCCGCACCGTGCGCCGCGCGCGCAGCCTCCAGCGTCGTCGGGAACTCGGCAATCGCGACTCCGTCGGCGACCGATTCGGCCACATGCGCCGCGCTGGCGTCATCATGGCTTGCCAGCGCGATGCCGCGCTCATGGGCCATGCACACCGTCTCGCTGCGGTTGCGTGCGCTGTGCTCCGCCTGATCCGCCTTGCGCTCCTCGATGAACGCCGCAACCTCGGCATCCGACATTTTGAACTGCCCCTGATAATAGGCGGCATAGAGGCTGACATCGGTGAACTGGCGCTGCCCGGGCGTGTGGTCCATCAACGAGATGATGCGCAGCCGGTCATGGGTCATGAGCGGCTCCAGCATCGCCAGCAGCCCGCCGTAGCTCAATTCGCAGCGCCAGTGCAGATGGTGATCGGCATTCAGCTTGCCCGCGGCGATTTGCCGGTCGAGGGCGCGAGCCATCTCGTCCAGCAACTCCACCCGCATGGAACTCGCATGCACCTCACCGACGCACAGCGCGTTGCAAACCGTGGTGACGCCGAACGCGGTCATCTCGCGATCATGGTTCAGCACGGCGGCATCAACGGGCCATTCCGCGCCGGGGCGGGGCAAGACGTGGTGTTCCAGGTTATCGCAGTGCAATTCGACGAGGCCGGGGATCAGCAAATCGCCCTCCAGGTCTTCCGCACTGCGGACATGGCTCGGCGCATCGTCGACGTCGCGAATCAGCCCGCCGCGCAAGACGACCGTGCCATGGATCACCTCGCTGGCCATAACGACCCGCGCGTTCGTCAATGTCAATTCGGCTTGCGACAAAATCCCTTGCCTCGATCAGTTTGGTGGATTTCCGGAGCGCTGCATACCCGCGACCGTATCAGGGCAACCGACTGCACCGGGAGGGTACGTTGTGTGGTGTTTGCATGTGTCAATAATTTTTCTCGTTAAGGCCTTTTTTTCGTCACAGGGGCGCGGCAGAAATCACACATGAGATGACGCGGTGGTGGCGCGTACAGTCCAGCGGAACGCCACCGGGAACACCCGGCACCGGTTGAGGTGAGGATCGAGCGACATGCCTGATTACGGAGAGATCCTGAGATTCCTTGCGCAGACGCCGCCGCAGAGTGCTGCAGAGCGGCAGATGCACGCCTCCCTCCTCGAACTGGTGGCGGAGTGCTTGCGCTCGGACGATCCGGCAGCCCTGGCAGAGACGCGCACAGTGCGCGACCACTTCCCGGATCGCTCCATGGCTTTGCGGCTGTCCTGATGGGCGCCGCGCCGAGCTGAGTAAGCGTTGCGTCCGCGTAAAGCGTTGCGTCTGCCCGTGTGAGAAGTGGCGTAAAGTCAAGGCGCGTATACGCCAGTAAATCCGGGACGCCGGGCGCGTTCCGACACGTGAAGCAGCAGGCACGGGCGTTGCCCTGTGAAGCGTGGATCGGAAGCTCCGGGATATGTCCCCGGTCAGTAGTAAAGCCGGGCAGGTTCAGGCCAATGCGCCGCGGGCCTGCCCGGCGAACAAGAACAACAACTTGCGTACTCTGCCGCGCGTATTTTTGCGGCTCCCGCGTGCCCCGGATGGCGCCGCGCGCAAGCTCGCCCCTCGCTTGTGCGCGGCGCCTACAGCGCGATCCAGACAGTCGCAACGTGTTTCGGTCAATCGCGCGTTAGCAACGAAACACAGAGTTGAGAGACGGAGCCAAAGTGCCCGTCATACCCCGCCCCCCGCTCGGGCTCCGTCTCTCGCCCCTCCTTCGTTCAATTTCTGCAAGGCACCTTTTTTCGCGCGTTCGCAAGGGCTTGGTAGTGTGATACCATTCGACCGAGTCATTCGCTCGCCGTCTCACCCTTGTCTCCGCGTCGTGAGGAGGTCTTTCCATGTCCCGTATCCTCAAACTCATCCTGATCGCATTGCCACTCGTGCTGCTCGCCGCCCCCGCATCAGCCGGCGTGGTCGCGCGCGTCGATGTCAGCGCCCAGACGATGCATGTCTATGTCAACGGCCATCTGCGTCATTCCTGGCGCGTCTCGACAGGCCGCGGGCGCTATCGCACCCCGCGCGGGCGGTTCCGCCCAACCGTAATGCGCCGCATGCACTATTCCAGCCGCTACAACAACTCGCCCATGCCGCATTCGATCTTCTTCTATCGCGGCTATGCGATCCATGGCACGGATCAAGTCCGCTCTCTCGGCCGGCGCGCATCGCATGGTTGCGTGCGGCTGCATCGGCGGCATGCGCGCGCGCTGTTTCACCTCGTGCGCCGGCACGGGCCAGGGCGCACGCGCATAGTGATCCGCAACTAACCGGCTTTGGCACCGGGGTCAGCTTCCGCGGCCCGTCGCTCCCGGCGGATCAGGTCGGCCAGCAGAGCGCGCAACCGCGGCGGTGGCGCCTCGATGAAGGGCAGCGGCCGGCACTGCGCAAGCGTCGCCAGACCAATGCGCGCCGTGAACGCGCCGTTGATAATGCCCTCGCCGAGGCGGGCTGAAAGACGCGCCGTCAGGCCGTGACCAACCACCTGTTTGATGATGTCGTCGCCGAGCGCCACGCCGCCAGTGACCGCCAGATGCGCAAGCACAAGCCGCGCCAGTCGCATCAGCCCGAGAAAGCCGGGCCGCCCGCCATAAAGGCTCGCCAGCCGGCGCATGAGGCGCAGATTTTCATAGGCCGCGAATCCGACATCGACCAGCGCGGAGGGGCTGATGGCCGTGATCACAGATACCCTCCGGGCCGAGGCTGCGATCATAGCGCTGGCGCGCCGGTCGAGTGGCTCCAGCAGTTCGCGCTCCGCCAGCACCATTATGCCCCGCGGGTCGATAATGTCGCCACGATGCTCGCGGAAGCGGCGAAGCTGCCAAGCCGTGTCCGCCCGCCCATCGAGCACCGTCTCCAACGCGCTCACCACGGGCCGCACCGCCTTGAGCCTGCGCTTTTCCGGCTCGGACGTGTCCTCGGCCTGCGTCAGCGCACTCTCGGCCTGCGCACGCAGACGCGTCACGCGGGACAGCCGCATCAGCCCTGCGATTTCTGTGAGCATCAGCATCAGCGCACTGAACGCAGCGAATATCGCTAACCCGAGCGCAGCCCAGCCCAACCAACCACCCATGGCGAACAGCGCCGTGACGGTCTGATACGCCCACGACGTCAGCGCGAGCACAACCAGCCCGCCGAGCGCCGAGAGGAGCAGCGCGCCCCAGCGCCAGCCGCGCGCTGGCGGCGGCTCGGACACATCGGTCGTGGACGACTCGATCAGTTCCGGCACGTCCTGCCGCTGCGCGCTGCGCACAGCCGGATCATCGGCGCTGAAGACCGCGGGCTTGCGCGGTGGCGTGCTCATTCGATCCGGTCCCCGATCAGGAAGTTGAGCGCGCGGTCCAGACGGATATGGGGCAGCGGCGCGAACCGGCCGTGAGGCCCGCGCGCGACCTCCGGCGGCCGAAAGCGTACGAAGGCGAAATCGCCGCCCGCCGCATCGCTGAAGGTGAACTCCGGCGCAAACACGCGGGCCGGGTCTTCGGGCAGGTCGCCCGGAAAGATCACCGCCTCGCGCGTGCCGTCGAACACCTCGCCGCCGACCCGCTCGCCCGCAATCGGCTGGCCCACCACAGTTGGCAGCCGCTCACCTCCGCGCCGCGCCTCGGCTTCTCGGGTGGCGCGCACCGCCGCCAGCGCCACCGCATCCACCTCTGCACCCGCGCCTTCCGCCCGCTGGCAAGCCGAGCGCACCATGTGGCGCAAGATCTCTTCCATCCGGTCGTGACTATCGCTGTGAACGTGGTCCGCCTTGGTGGCTGCGAACAACAGCCGGTCGATGCGCCGCCCGAGGACAAGTTGCAGCCAGCTCTTCGCGCCCGGATTGAAGCATTCGAGGATGCGGGCCAGCGCCCGCTCCATCTCCGCAATGGCCTGCGGGCCGCGCCCGAGCGCCGACAGCACATCGACCAGCACGATCTGACGGTCGAGCCGGGCGAAGTGATCGCGAAAAAACGGGCGCACGACGGCTGATTTGTAGGATTCGAAGCGCCGCTCCATCATCGCCCAAAGGCTGCCGCGCCCCGGCTTGGGGTCATCGGGCGGGGGCAGCGGACAGAAGGTCAGCGCGGGCGAGCCCTCGAATGCGCCCGGAAGCAAGAATCGCCCCGGCGTTGCGACCAGTCCGAGCGCGGCATCACGGCAGGCGCGCAGATCATCCGCGAACAGCTGCGCGGCCTCGCGAGCCAGACTCTCGTCCTGCGGCGCAGCCGGATCAAGCTGCGGCAGCATGGCCAGAAATGCTGCGGAGGCACGCTCGCGCTCGGGCTGCTGCGCCATCTCCAGCGCCAGCCGCGACCACGATTCGTAGCTCATATCCAGAAGCGCGAGGTCGAGCAGCCATTCACCAGGGTAATCGACGATATCGACATGCAGCCGTCCGGCCCCAAGCCGCCGCCGCCAGAATGCTGCCGGCTCATAATCGATGGTCAGGCGAAGCTGGCTGATCTGGCGCGTGCTTTCCGGCCAGTGCCGGTCCGGACCGGTCATCGCGGCAAGGTGATCCTCATAGGCAAAGCGCGGCACACTGTCGTCGGGCTGGGGTTCAAGGACGACGCGCTCGATCCGCCCCTGCGCCATGGCGTCGAAGAATGGCAGCCGCCCCCCATGCAGCAGATTGTGCACCATCGATGTAATGAACACGGTCTTGCCCGCGCGCGACAGCCCTGTCACGCCGAGGCGAAGCGTCGGCCGCAAAAGATCGCCGGCCAGTTCGCCCGCGTTGCGAAGCGCCTCGCTGGCCGTGCCGGAAAAATCGGTCAGGCTCATGTTCTACAGGCCGCTCGGCAGGTTGGACCCGCCGCTGCTTCTATTGCTCCGCTTCAGACATTTGCCTCCCATTCCAGCCCTCGCGACTCCAAGTGTTGTCAATTCGTTAAGCACTTTCGTGTCAAATGAAAAGCACTGTGACGCCACGAATCACGTTATGGACTGCGGCCAAGCTGGCGGTCCAAGGTTGAGATGGGGACCAGCCATGGGGGCGCACCGCCTGTTATGGGCCGCAATGAACCGGGTCGGGAAACCGATGTCGCGGCTTGAAGAGATTGCGCGGTTGTTGCGGGCCACGGACGGCTCCGCTCAGCAGGGCATGACGACGTGCGGCGCATCGAATGCCGCCTCAGATGCCTTTCCCGTCACGGATAGCCAACGGCCGGTCTATGCCGGAGAGCCGGTCGCATTCGAAGACGGGCGGCTGGTCTTCGACAGCTTTCCGAAAGTGACCAAGAGATTCGATTTCCGGCCCGATCCCTATGGCTACCTGGTCAACGGCGAAGGGCTCGTGCTGATGGGCCGTAGCGACGCGGGCGATGATACCCGCAGCGGCCTGCGGCTGATGCCGATCCGGCTGGAGGAAGGCCCCGCAATGCCCGCGCGCGCCACAACCGCGATACGCTACAAGGCCAACCTGCCGGGCCATCCGCTCACGCCGCGCGCCGGAGCGACGGGCGGCATGGATCAGGAGTCAGCCGGCAACACCCCGGAACTGGCTGCGGGCGCGCTCGCGGGCGGCGACATACGCGTCTTCGACGGCCATGGCCGCGCGGCCATCATCAGGCTGCGCTGGCTCAAGGCCCACCATGTCAGCACCGACGGCTTCGACGGCTGGCAACTTCTCTATCATGTGCAAGACAGCCCGCTCGTGCTGCGCGCAGGCGTGCGCGGCTGGCATACGGCGGGCAACGTGCTGCGCTTTGATGGCCGCGGACGGATGATCCATGCGGCCCCGATCACGTTGACATTGGGTCATGGTCTGGAACCGGTCGAACTCGATTTCGGACGCAGCGGCCTGACCCAGTTCCCAGACAGCACCGGGCTGGTGAAAGTGCTCGCCTGCGCGCAAAACGGATGGCCGCAGGCCAGCCTCCGGGAGATCGCCATTCGCGGTGACGGGCGCGTGCTTGGCAGCTTCGACAACGGGCGGGTGGAACTGCTCGGCGTTGCCGCTTTTGCCACGCCTGAGGGCGAGCAAGGCCTGCGAAAGGCGGCCTGAGCGGACGCTCGAAGTCATGCCGAAAGCGTGACCTCGCAGACAGCCCCGGCGAGGCCATGACGGGCTGCCCATAACGCTTGACACCGATCCGCATAACAGTACATAGACGGCGGCAGCTATCAGGCACGATGGGTTGGCGCAGATAGAACGCGGTGCCGACGGCATGGTGCGTAACAGTCGCGGGTCTTGCGGAGACAGTGCGCAATTTGGGTCCAGCTCTCGGACAACGTAGCGCGAAGCAGGCAGCAGGCCGGCAAGTCCGGCCCGGACGGCGCAACTGTCGGCATCCACACCCCACTTTTCCAAAGAGGTACGCATGAGCGTCACGGATCTGCCGGACGATTATCGGCCGTCTGAAGACGAGCCGTTCATGAATGATCGGCAGCGCGCCTATTTCCGCAAGAAGCTCCATGACTGGAAAGAGGAAATCTTGAGATCGAGCCGCGACACCCTCGAGAGCCTGCAGGACTCCGAACAGCATCCTGACCTGACAGACCGCGCATCATCTGAAACCGATCGCGCAATCGAGCTACGGGCGCGCGACCGCCAGCGAAAACTCATCGCCAAGATCGATGCCGCGCTCAAGCGGCTTGACGAAGGGACCTATGGCTACTGCGAGGAAACCGGCGAGCCGATCGGCATCAGGCGCCTCGACGCTCGGCCGATCGCGACGCTGAGCGTGGAAGCGCAGGAGCGTCACGAAAAGCGCGAAAAGATCTACCGCGACGAATAAGTAGACCGCCGGCCAGCGCGATCTGGATACTACGGGCGCGCGAAAACCGGGCATGAAAAAAGGGGCGCAGTTTTCTGCGCCCCTTGATGTTTGCTGCGGCGGCAAGAGCCGCCACGACGTCTTACCTGCCGAGATTACATCGCCGCGGCACGGGCCTTTTCAAGCCAGCCATTGACGAGGTCCGAGTTCGCCTCGATCCACTCGGCAGCATGACGGCTGATATCCTCCGGCGAGTCATCACCTTCGTTCATCTTCGCGTTCTGTGCGAAAATGTCGAGAAGCGGGACGCTAGCTTCCTCCAGCAGCGTCTTGACTGCGGGGTTTTCGGCGAGGAAGTCGTTGTTGGCCACCGGGCGAATGTCGTTAGCTTCCCAGCCAAGTGCGCAAGGATCGTTCACGCAGCCTTCCACGCCGGCGACGGTGGTGTTCTCCGTCGCGTTCGGCATCTCGATCCAGACCACGTCCTCGCCCGGCTTCAGGAGGCCAACTGTCCAGTTCGGTGTCCAGGTATAGAACAGGATCGGCTGCCCGTCCCTGTAGCGGCCAAGCGCGTCGGCCATCGAGGACGAATAGCCCGCCTTGATCGGATTGATGTGATCACGCAGGTTGAGATCATCCAGATCCTTGGCGATCTTTGTTTCGCAACCCCAGCCCGGAGGACAGGCGACAAGATCGGCCTTGCCGTCGCCATTGGAGTCGAAGGCTTCCTTGATTTCGGGCTTCTTGAAATCGTCGATGCTGGTGATGCCGTATTTCTCGGCTGACTTCTTGTCGACGAGATAGCCCTGCAGGGCGCCGCCCTTGGCGACATAGCCAATCTTCACAGCACCTGCCTCGAAGGCGCTTTCATAGGTGTTGTGAAGCGGGAACCAGCCGTTCACCCACAGGTCGATGTCGCCTTGACCGACAGCCTGATAGAAGGGCGGGTTATCCAGCGTCTTCACCTGCGATACGTCGTAGCCGAGCTTCTCGAACATCTGCTTGTAGACCTCGGCCTGGAACCAGCCGGTGTCCCATGTCGCCCGGGCCATGGAGATGGACTTACCTTCTCCTGGTTCTTGCGCCGCGGCGTCAGTGGCGACAGCGCCAGCCGTCAGCGCCAACGCAGCCGCCGCGCCAAGAGCCAGTCGCGACAGATATTTCATAGCGTCCATTACTACTCCTCCTTCATTCAACTTGGTTCTTCGAAAGTGAGACCAGCGTGGCAGCCCGTGACCGTCCACGCCGTCTTGTCGTCCCGCAGCCGCATGGACTACGGGGGCCGCGTCATTCCGCGGCCGATGAGGCCGGCTTGTCCCCTTTTGGCGGGGACGAGCGGCCCTGTCCTGTGAGCGCCCGCCACAGGGCGGTGAACGTCCAGCCGGCCTGGTTCTCCTCGCCTTGCTGGCCGAGTGCTTGCGTGATGCGGTCCAGCACAATGGCAAGAAGCACGATGCCGAGGCCGCCAAGGAACGCCTGGCCGACATCAAGCCGGCCAAGGCCGGTGTAGACTGTCAGCCCGAGGCCACCAGCGCCAATCAGCGCGGCGATGACCGCCATCGAAAGCGCCAGCATCAGCGTCTGGTTGAGCCCGGCCATGATCGTCTTAAGCGCCAGCGGCACCTGGATCTCCCACAGCACCTGTCGCGGGGTCGAACCGAAAGCATAGCCCGCCTCGACAAGATCGCCCTGCACCTGCCGGATACCGAGGTTGGTGAGCCGCACGATCGGCGGCAGCGCGAAGATGATGGTCGCGATCACACCCGGCACAAGGCCGACGCCGAACAGCATCACGATCGGCACGAGATACACGAAGGGCGGGATC
Organism: uncultured Hyphomicrobiaceae bacterium; assembly: GCA_964651275.1. Taxonomy (GTDB): domain Bacteria; phylum Pseudomonadota; class Alphaproteobacteria; order Rhizobiales; family Rhodomicrobiaceae; genus Dichotomicrobium. Next base: position 9,628 of record CAZYYQ010000022.1, read on the forward strand.
GTCTGCATGATGTCGAGCACTGGCCGCAAGCCCGAGGCAAAGCGGTCGCTGGCCGCGGCGGCTATGCCCAGCGGGATGCCGATCACCGCGCAGAACACCACCGCGGTCAGGATCATGGAAAGCGTGGTCATGGTCTCGCTCCAGACGCCCACGGCGTCGAGCACGAGGAACGCGACGATGGTGAACAGCGCCACACCGCGACCCGCGACCCGCCATGCCAGCAGCGTCACCAGCACGAGGATCACGATGAACGGGGTCGCCTGAAGCACACCGTCGAGGCCGTTCAAGACTTTTTCAACCGGCCACTTGATGGCCTGAAACGCAGGCCGGAAATTGCCGACCAGCCAGCTGACGCCGTCATCAACCCAGTCATCGAGTGGGATGTTCATGTACTCGGCGGGCCGCAGCGACTCCAGGCTGCTCGCGACGCTCGCATAAGTCGATGTTGTCTCGCTCATTAAGCTGTCTCCTGCGCCAGCCGCGCCACGGCGGAGTCTTGCGCGTCTTCGGCCTCTCCCGGCTGTGCAATGTCGCCGCCTTCTGGCGCACTTTCCTCGCCCGGTTGTTCCAGGTGCTGGAAAATCTTCATGGGATCGACCATGCCGCGCAGCTTGCCCTCACGGTCGATGACCGCGAACAGCTTGTGGTCACCAAGCCGGTCGAAGCTCTCGCAAATGTAGGTCGAGCGGCGCACCTTGGCGAAACGCCGGTCCATCAGGCTTTTTGCCGTGGCACCGGAGTCGGCTTCGTCCACCTTGTCCCGCTCGACAAGACCGATCGGCTTGTTTGCGGAATCCACCACGAACATGCCCTTGAGTTCCGGGCGCGATTCGAAGCGGCTCCTCATTGTGTCCACCGTCTCGTCGCCCGTCAGCGTGACCGCCTCATCGCGGATGCTGCCAAAGGTGAGGACGCGGCTGCGGTCAACGTCGCGCGTAAACTCGAACACGTAGTCGTCAGCCGGTTCGACGACGATTTCCTGCGCGGTGCCGACCTGAACGAACCGGCCATCCTTCATGATTGCGATCTGGCTGCCGAGCTTCAGCGCCTCCTGCAGGTCGTGGGTGATGAAGACGATGGTGGTGCCCAGGCGTTCCTGAAT
>CAZYYQ010000022.1:10829-18292 GCA_964651275.1 uncultured Hyphomicrobiaceae bacterium
GACAGCCCCATCACGACGAAAATCTCGCCTTCCTTCACGTTGAAGGATACGTCGTTGACCGCAACCACGCTTTTCGTTTCGCTAAAGACCTCGTCCTTGCTCGCGCCGCCGCGAACAAGTTCAAGCGCGCGCTCCGGCTCAGGTCCAAATATCTTAAAGACATTCTCTGCTGCTATTTTATCACTCATATGATCGCGATTTCTTGTGTTGATAATCCAGCCATCTGAACATTTACTAGCCCAGACTGGCGATCCAGACGCGACACCCATTGGCGCAAACGCGTCATGACTTCCGATGTGATGACTCTGCTGCGTGGCTTAAACCCCCTGCCCCGAACCTGGTCGATCAATGAAGCGGACGGTACACGCCTCCACCATCACAGTCAAACCGACACTTCCGCGCACCCCTCGACCACGACTCAAGACAAAAAGAATATAGCTTATAATCAATAATCCCACAATGCAACTCATTAACTCTCCAGACTAGAACAATTATGGCAATTATTTTGAGGATATAAATTGTACAAATCATCAGATTGAAACGATTTGGGAGTTTATATTTGAAGAAATGTGCATCTTGATGCTTTGATTACTAACTTGCCACCGGGCGCAGCACCAAGTGCCGTGACGCGCCGTTAATGCCGATCAACACGGCCTCCGGCGCGCCTGCGCTCCTTGCAGGCGCGGCACGCCATCGGCGCTCCTCAATGTCAAACCAATGAAAGGGTGAAAGGTTCCATCCCGCTCAGGCCGCGTCGTCATGGTCAAGCCGCTCGCCGACGCGGCCCGACGAACCGGCGTCGTCCGGCGTGGGGATCATCAGCCGTTTCCTGTTGAACACCACCGTCACCGTGGTGCCCTGGCCTTCGCGAGTATCCAATTCGAAGCGCCCGCCGTGCAGGTCGGCCAGCCCTTTCACGATCGGCAGCCCCAACCCGCTGCCGCCCTCCGCGCTTTCGCGGGCAAACGCGCCCTGACCGAACGAACGCAGCACAATGGGCACTTCGTGCTCGGGGATGCCCGGCCCGTTGTCGCAGACGCGAATGAATGGTTCGCACGCCGCGTTGATGCTGCATTGCAGGGTCACCGCGCCGCCACGCTGGGTGAACTTGATCGCGTTCGAGAGCAGGTTGAGGCAAATCTGGCGCACCGCGCGCTCGTCCGCCCACAGATATTTGGGCATCCCGGCATAATCTTCGCGAAACTCGATGCTCTTGTCCTCAGCCCGCATGAACATCAACCGGCGGCAGTCCTCCATCACCTCGGCGAGCGATACCCGGCTTTCGTTAAGCTGATAGCGGCCGGCCTCGATCCGGGAGAGGTCGAGAATTTCGTTGATGAGGTGCAGGAGGTGCTGGCCGCTGTCGTAGATGTCGGCTGCGTAGCTGCGATAAGCCTGCACTTCGTGCACGCCGAGCACCTCGTCCTTCATCACTTCGGAAAAGCCCAGGATGGCATTGAGCGGGGTACGCAGTTCGTGGCTCATGGTCGCCAGAAACCGCGACTTCGCCATGCTGGCATTCTCGGCGCGCCGCCGCGCATCTTCCGAGACCGAGCGGGAATGCTGCAACTCGGCGATCAGCGCGTCTTTCTGCGCGCGATACTCCAGCATGTCGAGCAGCGTCCTGTTCAGACCACGCGCGAGCAGGAGGAAATAGACGTGTATTGCGGTCGCGAAGATCGCCAGCGACCAGTAGAACATCTCGCCGGTGAACGCGGAATGCAGCACGAGCGAAGCGGTGAGCGGCAGCGTTCCGGGATACAGCAACGGCATCACCGTGGACGCGAATATCATTCGGCTGGCGATGACGATGACGAAGGCGGCAAAGATCAGGAAATAGGCCGCCTGATGGTGGCTGACTATGTCGATGAAGGCGAGCCCGCCCCACGTGACACCGTAGAGAAACTCTGCCGCGCCGAGTTTGCCGCGCCAGGCGCGGGTATCAAACGCCTCAGGGGAGGTGCGCTCAAGTTGCCGGCACAGCGCCAACGCGATTCCCTTGGCCATGAGAACGGCAGCAAGCCAAAGGCCAAGCTGCTCGATTGGCGCCCAGTTCACCAGCGCGAGGCACACGACCAGCGCCAGCAGCGGCATCGCCCACCACGACGACAGCTCGTTCGCCGCGAACATGCGCAGCCGCTCGAACTCGAAATTGTCGGGGCTGGCCTGAGCATAGCTGTCGCCCGAGTTCGTCACCCCGGCGTGGTCGCGGCGCAGCACGCGGGGGATGGCCCCGCCCTCGACGTCGAAGGTGGCTTCGGCGCTTTGTTCGACACTCATGCTCGTGCAATGCCGGTTGGCGCGGCGCGAGGGCCGCGGGATCGTTGCGTTGAGGCCTCGAAGACTAGATACGGCCGACGACCGCATGAAGACACCGGACCCGATTGATCCAGTTTTCGGTGAGAATGCCTAACAACCGGTTTACGATTGACGCTGAAAGGCACAATCTCACTCGAATGAAAGGTGCCGACGCGGCAATCATGGAGGGCCGAAGCGATGAAGATCATCGAGGCGCGCGGCGCGCCCAATCCGCGCCGGGTCCGCATTTTCGCCGCCGAGAAGCGACTGGATGTGCCCTATGAGCAGATTGACCTGCTGAGCGAGGAGCACCGCAGCGACTGGTTCCAGCGGCTCAACCCTTACGGCGGCGTGCCGGTGCTGGTGCTCGATGATGGTACGCCCGTGTGCGAAACCGTCGCGATTTGCCGTTATCTGGAAGCGCTTGAGCCGGAGCCGGCGCTGTTCGGGCGCAGCGCGCTGGAGAGCGCGCAGATCGAGATGTGGAACAGGCGCATGGAGTTCAGCGTCTTCTTCTCCGTGGCGACGGTGTTCCGCCATACCCATCCGCGCATGGCCGCGCTTGAGTCGCCGCAGGTGCCGGATTGGGCCGAGGCGAACCGTGTACGCGCTGCGAACGGACTGAGGCTGCTGGATACGCGGCTGGGCGACAGCGACTATGTGGCGGGCGATGCCTTCACGATCGCGGATATCACCGCATTTGTCGCGGTGGGCTTCATGAAGGTGGCGCGGCTGGAGCGCCCTGACGGGCTGGACCATCTGGCGCGATGGTATGACGCCGTGAAGGCGCGCCCGAGCGTGGAACAGGCAGGGATTTGATCCATGAAAATCACCATAACCGGTAGCGGCGACGCGTTTGCCTCGGGCGGACGGCTCAACACCTGCTTTCACGTGCGCACCGGCGAGACCGGCTTCCTGATAGACTGCGGCGCGACCGCGCTTGTGTCGCTGAAGCGCGCGGGCCTCGGGACGAACGACGTCGACAAGATCTACATCAGCCATCTGCACGGCGACCATTTTGGCGGCCTGCCGTTTTTCCTCATCGACGCGCTGTTCATCGCGAAGCGCACCAGGCCGCTGACGCTGGTCGGACCTCCCGCCCTCGAAGCGCGATTTCATATTGCCTGTGAAGCGATGTTCCCGCTGGTGACGGAGAACCGCCGCGAGTTCGATCTCAGCTTCGAGTCGCTCGACGAAGGCCAGACAACGAAGCTTGGCGCGGTAAGCGTCACGCCGTTCGAGGTCAAACACTACTCCGGCGCGCCGTCCTACGCGCTTCGGTTCGCGCTGGAGGACAAGGTGCTGGCCTATTCCGGCGATAGCGGCTGGACGGACATGCTGATCGAGGCGGGGCGCAACGCCGACCTCTACATCATGGAGTGTTTCCAGTACGACAAGCCGCTCGACATGCATCTCGACTATTTGACGATCCTGCGCCACCTTGATGACATCGACGCCAAACAAGTGCTGCTCACGCATATGGGCGAGGCGATGCTGGCAGAGCGCGAGGCAGTGCGCGACCCGCGTGTGACGCTGGCCGAAGACGGGATGGTGCTGGAGCTTTGAGCGCGCCGCTGACCGGAGCTGATCAGCTTGAGACGCTGCGCGCGCGCATTTCCGCCTGCCGCGTCTGCACCGATACACCTGAAGGCCCGCCGCTGCCGCACGAACCGCGCCCGGTGCTGCGGGTAAGCGCGACCGCCCGGCTCTGCGTATGCGGACAAGCGCCGGGCACGCGCGTGCACGCCACCGGCATCCCGTTCAACGATCCCTCGGGCGATCGGCTGCGCGACTGGATGGGCGTCACGCGCGAGGAATTCTACGATGAAAGCCGCGTCGCGATCGTGCCGATGGGCTTCTGCTTCCCCGGCCTCGATGCGAAGGGCGGCGACCTGCCACCGCGTCGGGAATGCGCGCGAACCTGGCGCACAGAACTGTTCGATGCCCTGCCCCGGTTCGATCTGATCCTGATCGTCGGCCATCACGCGCAGAAATGGCATCTCGGGCCGCAAGCGCGGCGCTCGCTCACCGAAACGGTTGCGGACTGGCGCATCCATGCCAAACGCGAGACGACGCCGCGCTATCTGCCACTGCCGCACCCATCCTGGCGTAATACGGCCTGGCTGAAGCGCAACCCATGGTTCGAGGAAGAGGTCGTGCCCTATCTGCGCGCCGAGGTCCGCAGGCTCTTATGACGGCGCAACTAAGAGCGTCACTATAGAGAACAACTATCTGTTTCTGCATCGGCCTCGCAGACCTCTCCGTCGTCATTGCCGGACTTGATCCGGCAATCCAGAAGCATCGTCGAGCCAGTTGCTGGATCACCGGATCAAGTCCGGTGATAACAGCGATATTTGCAGCAGGGCCTAGAATGCGCCGCCTAAGTTCGCGGTGGCAGCTTTGTTCAACCGTCGCCGTCCAGCGCGTCGCGGATCGCCAGCAGATCGCGCCAGGCCAGACGCTTGCCCAGAGGGTTTCGCAGCAGATAGGCCGGATGCAGCGTCGCGATCGCGCGGGCGCGATGCGCGCCGATCTCAACCTGCTGCCATTTGCCGCGCAAGCGCATGATGCCGTCCGTGGCACCGAGGATATGCTTCGCCGCCGCGCCGCCGAGCAGTACCAGGAATTCCGGCGCAACCAGTTCCACCTGCCTCGTGAGGAACGGCCGGCAAGCCTCCACCTCCTGCGGTGACGGATTGCGGTTGCCGGGCGGGCGCCAATAAACGGTGTTGGTGATGTAGACCTCCGCCGGGTCAAGGTTGATAGCGCGCAACATACGGTCGAGCAGCTGCCCGGCGCGCCCGACGAACGGCTTGCCCTGCAGGTCCTCGTCGCGCCCCGGCGCTTCGCCGATCAGCATCACCAGTGCCGCCGGATCGCCGCGCCCGAAACACAGTGACTTGGCCGTGCGCTTCAGTCCGCAGCCATCGAACGCGGCGACTTCAGCTTCCAGCGCTGCAAGCGTGCCGACATGCGAGAGATCGCCGCCGCTCTCGGCGGGTCGCGCGGGCGCTCCGGTGAGAGGACGGGTCAACACGGCAGGGCCAGCACGAATCGGCGTGGGCTGCTGGCCCGCAAGCGGTGTCACTTGCGCGCCAAACCGTGCCTCAGCCCAGTCCAGCGGCGTATCGGCCACAGCCTCGTCCACGCCCATTTCCCGATACCAGGCCAACAGCGCCCGTGCGTTTTCGGACTGCGAGGGTTCGCTCATTCAGGTCTCCGGCAGCGGCGCAGACACCCACGGCTCCCGTCGTAATACGCGCCTTGGCCCATAATGCGGAATGCTAATCTGCCCGGCGAATCGGTGCATGCGCAAGCGGAGATGACGCATTGACGCTCACCCGCGCGCAAAGTATCTCCGGGAACTTAACCAGGAGTTTCCATGAGCGAGCAACAAACGGAACTACCCGAACGCGAGGCGATGGAGTTCGACGTCGTGATCGTCGGGGCCGGCCCCGCCGGACTGGCCGCTGCGATCCGGCTCAAGCAGCTTGCCGCCGAGCGCGATCAGGATATCTCCGTCGTCGTACTGGAGAAGGGCTCCGAAGTCGGCGCACATATCCTGTCTGGCGCGGTGGTCGATCCAATAGGGTTGAATCAGCTTATCCCGGATTGGCGCGACAAGGGCGCGCCGCTCGATACCCCGGTCACGGAAGACCGCATCTCGTATCTGAGCGGGAAGCGCGGCATCCGCATTCCGAACTGGGTCATGCCGCCGCTCATGAACAATCACGGCAACTATGTCGTGAGCCTTGGGAACCTGTGCCGCTGGCTCGGTGAGCAGGCCGAAGAGCTTGGCGTGGAGGTTTATCCGGGCTTTGCCGCCAGCGAGATTGTCACCGACAGCGAGGGCAATGTCATCGGCGTGGCTACCGGCGATATGGGACTCGATCGCGAGGGCAAGCCCAAGCCGGGCTTCGAGCGCGGGATCGAACTGCACGGCAAATATACGCTGATCGCAGAGGGTGTACGCGGTTCGCTGGCGAAGAAACTGATCCGCGCATTTCACCTGAATGAGGGCAAGGAGCCGCAGAAATACGGCATCGGCCTGAAAGAGCTTTGGGAGCTTGCCCCGGACAAGCACAAGCCCGGTTTCGTGCAGCATACGCTCGGCTGGCCGCTCGACGACCGGACCGGCGGCGGCTCATTCATCTACCACTGGGGCGAAAACCTGGCCTCCGTCGGCTTTGTTGTGCATCTGAACTATGAGAACCCCTATGTCTCGCCGTTCGACGAGTTGCAGCGCTTCAAGACACATCCGTCGATCGCTCCGATGTTCGAGGGCGCCAAGCGGATCGGCTATGGCGCGCGCGCGATCGCCGAAGGCGGATGGCAGTCGATCCCGAATCTGACCTTTCCCGGCGGGGCGCTGATCGGATGTAGCGCCGGGATGGTGAACGTGCCGCGGATCAAGGGTTCGCACAATGCCATCCTTTCCGGCATGCTAGCTGCGGAAGCCGCATTCGAGGCGATCGGCGAGGGCCGCGCGAGCGACCGGCTGGAGGCATATCAGCGCGCGTTCGAGTCGAGCGTGATCGCGACGGACCTAAAAAAGGTGCGCAACGTGAAGCCACTCTTGTCGAGATTCGGCACCCGGCTCGGCACGATGCTGGGCGGCGCGGAGATGTGGCTCAACACGCTCCTGCCCTTCCTCAGCTACACGCTCGGTCATGGCAAGCCGGACAACGAGACCCTGAAGCCTGCTTCGCAGTGTCGGCCGATCGAATATCCCAAGCCGGACGGCGTCCTGACCTTCGACAAGCTGTCCTCGGTGTTTCTCTCGGGGACCAACCACGAGGAAGATCAGCCCGTGCATCTGGTGCTTGCCGACGAGTCGATCCCGATCGAGGAGAATCTGCCAAAATACGACGAGCCGGCGCAGCGCTATTGCCCTGCTGGCGTGTATGAGGTGGTGGCCGGCGAAAACGGGATGCGCTTCCAGATCAATGCGCAGAATTGCGTGCATTGCAAGACCTGCGACATCAAGGATCCGCCGCAAAACATCAACTGGGTGCCTCCAGAAGGCGGCGGCGGGCCGAATTACACGAACATGTAGGGATCAGAAGAAGCAAAGCGCCGCGGATTGACGGCGCGGACTGGTCCGACCGACCTATTTCTTGCGGAAGGCATCGAGATGCACGACCTCGGCGCCCTTCTTGCCATCG
>CAZYYQ010000023.1:0-18290 GCA_964651275.1 uncultured Hyphomicrobiaceae bacterium
GTGAACTTGCGCGCAAACTTGCCGATGGTGGTGGTCTTGCCGGTACCATTGACGCCGACGACAAGGATGACATGCGGCGTGTGAGTTGGGTCGATTTCGAGCGGCTGGGCAACTGGCTCAAGGGTTCTCGATACCTCGGCGGCAAGCACCGCGCGCACCTCCTCGGGGTTGATCTCCTTGTCGTATTTTTCCGCCGCCAGCCGCTCGGTGATGCGCATGGCGGTCTCCACGCCCAGATCTGCCTGGATCAGCAGGTCTTCCAGCTCTTCCAGCGTGTCGTCATCCAGCTTGCGCTTGGTGAAGATGGAGGTCACGCCCTCCGACAGGCGCGATGAGGTCTTGGTGAGGCCGTCCTTGAGGCGCGAGAACCAGCCCTTCCCCTGTGGCGCGGGCTCGGGCTGCGGCGCGGGGTCACTGGCTTCGGCTTGTGGCTCGGGCGCGGCCTCAACCGTTTCCGGCTCCGGCTCGGCAGCGTCCGGCTGCGCTTCGGCAGCGCGTTCTTCCGGCTCCGGGGTCTCTGGCGCGCGCGCGGTCCCCTGCGTCTCCCGCTCCGGCTCCGCTCGCTCGCCGCCCTTGAACAGGCGTCCGAACAGGCCAGTCTTTTTCGTCGGGGTCTCGCTCACGCGGCCACCGTTCCTTCCAGCTTGCCAGCGCTCAGTCCCGTAATGTACGCGCGCACCAGCGCACCCGGTTCGCTTGGTTCGGGCAGGTTCACTTCCGCGAATTGCGGTGCGCGGCCACGTTGTGGGTGTTCCATCAGGATGTCGAGTTCGCGGCCCGCGAAGCCGCGCAGATGATCGGTCAGCGCCTGCTCGCCCTTCTCGCGCAAGGCTAGCGCGCGCGCCTTGATTTCGCGGCGCTCAAGCTGCGGCATCCGCCACGCCGGGGTTCCGGGGCGGGGAGAGAACGGGAAGACGTGCAGATGGCTCAGCCCGCAGTCATCCACAAGCGCCAGCGAATTGGCGAACATCGCTTCCGTCTCGGTCGGGAAGCCCGCGATAATATCCGCGCCGAACGCGATGTCGGGCCGCAGCCGGCGCATCTGCGCGCAAAACCGCACGGCATCCTCGCGCGAGTGCCGCCGCTTCATCCGCTTCAGGATCATGTCGTCGCCAGCCTGAAGCGACAGGTGCAGATGCGGCATCAGGCGCTCTTCCTCGGCCATCGCGGTGATCAGGTCACTGTCGGCCTCTATGGTGTCGATCGACGAGATGCGCAGCCGCGGCAGCTCCGGCACCAGCTTCAGGATCTTGCGGGTCAGCTTTCCAAGCGTCATGCCGCCCGGCAGGTCCGAGCCATAGGCGGTCAGATCAACGCCGGTGAGCACGACCTCGCGGTAGCCCTGTTCGGTGAGCGCCGCGATCTGCCGCACGACCTCGCCAGCGGGCACCGAGCGCGATGGCCCGCGCCCATAAGGAATGATGCAAAAGGTGCAGCGATGATCGCAGCCGTTCTGGATTTGCACGAAGGCGCGCGCGCGTCCGCCGAAGCCTGCGAGCATGTGGCCTGCGGTCTCGCGCACCGACATGATATCATTGACCAGCGCGCGAGGCGCATCGCCGGTGCCGAGAAGTTCGAAGGTCGCGGGCACCATCTTTTCGGCGTTGCCGATGATGTGGTCGACTTCCGGCATTTCGGTGAATCGCTCAGGTTCGGTCTGGGCAGCGCAGCCGGTAACGATGATGCGCGCGTTCGGGTTGTCGCGCCGCGCGCGGCGGATCGCCTGCCGCGCCTGACGAACTGCCTCGCCCGTGACCGCGCAGGTGTTGACGATCACCGCGTCGTCGAGTCGGGCGGCCTCGGCGTGTTCGGCCATGGCCTGGCTTTCGTTGGCGTTGAGCCGGCAGCCAAAGGTGATGATGCGCGCGCTCATCTCAGGCCGCCTCCCGCGTCACGACTATTGCGCCGTCCGGTGAAATATCGACCTCGCCGCGAAATTCCAGTTCAACCGGGCCGGTCATGACTACGTGACCGTCCTCGCGCCAGTCGATGTCGAGCGCCCCGCCTGGCAGGTTCACGCTCACGTGCCGCTTCGCCCGCCCGGTCCGCGCCGCCGCGACCGCCGCCGCGCAGGCCGCCGTGCCGCACGCCTTGGTCAGCCCCGCGCCGCGCTCCCATACCCGCAGCGTGATCTTGTCCGGCCCATCCACCTGCGCCACGGAAATGTTGGCGCGCTCTGGAAACAGCGGGTGAAGCTCTAGCGCCGGGCCGATACGTGCTAGATCAACGGCAGCGGCGTCGTCCACCCAGAAGATGCAGTGCGGGTTGCCGACATTCACCATGCTTGCCGGACCCAGACCGGCGAGATCCTCCTGCGCCGCGCCAGCGCCCGCCGGACCGACCACCACCGCCGAGGTATCGTCTACCTCATGGGCCAGCGGAATATCGATCCAGTCGAAATGGACGAGGCCCATATCGGCTTTGGCCGCATCCGATCCGATTGCTTCTGCGCGTAGGATGCCCGCACCCGTCTCGATCGTGCTGGAGACTTCGCCAGTCTCATCCGCAAGCAGCGCCGCGACGCACCGGGTGACATTGCCGCATGCGCCGACCTCGGAGCCGTCCGCGTTGAAAATCCGCATGAACACATCTGCCCGGCTCGACGGTTCAAGCGCCGCGACCTGGTCGCAGCCGATGCCTGTAGTCCTGTCGGAGAGCGTGCGCGCAAGCCCGCTGGACGCGCGGAAACGGGTTAACCGCGTGTCCAGGATCACGAAATCATTGCCGAGACCGTTCATCTTCCAGAAGGAGAGACGATCCATGGCGGATGTTGCAAGCGCGTTGATCATGTCCGGGTTATAGTGATCCAGTCAGATCAGTGCAATCAGACCTGCAGACCGTTTGGATGTTGCAGGTGCCAGCAGACGCCGGCGCGCGAAATTTTGTGTTGCGGTGCGATGAAACTTCTTGCAAGGCGTGCCCGTCAGCATGACTATTATATGTTGTGACAGGGCAGATCGAGCGGGCCATGACAAGTGACAGGAGACGGTATCGTCTCAGCGGGCGTAGCGTTAAGTGCGTATCCGTGCCGAAAGGGTATGCACAATGATCGGTATCGTGATCATCACCCACGGGAATCTTGCCCGCGAATTTCGCGCCGCGCTTGAGCATGTCGTCGGGCCGCAGAGCCAGATTGCTGCGATTGCCATTACGCCTGATGACGACATGGAAGAGCGCCGGGAAGCGATTCTGGGAGCGATCAAGTCGGTGGACTCGGGCGACGGGATCGTGCTTCTGACCGACATGTTCGGCGGCACGCCGTCCAATCTTGCGATATCGGCGATGAACGGCGCCAATGTCGAGGTGATCGCCGGAGTCAATCTTCCGATGCTCATCAAGCTGGCGCGCGTGCGCGAGGAAAGCCGGCTGAATGATGCCGCAGAAGAGGCGCGCAATGCTGGCCAGAAGTATATCCGCGTCGTGAGCGAGATGCTGGCCGGCAGTTGATCCCCCACACCTGGTCCGCCGCAATTTGTGCTAGTGTTGCGAATCACTGAAGGCAGGGTTGGACGACCCGCTGATCCGGAATTCATGAGATGACATCGGACCTGTCCGAGACCGACGCGCCTGAGGGCGGCGTCTATCAGTGCCTCACCGAGGTGCAGATCCGCAACAAGCGCGGTCTGCATGCGCGGGCGTCGGCAAAGTTCGCGCATATCGCGGAAAAGTACGACGCCGACGTGACGGTGACCAAGGATGGCGAGAGCGTAAACGGGGGTTCTATCATGGCGCTGCTGACATTTGGCGCCTCGCAGGGTTCGACGATCCTGATTGAGACCAGCGGGCCGCAAGCGGAAGAGGCGATGGAGGCGCTGGTCGCGCTGGTCGAGGCCGGCTTCCACGAGGATGACGAGAGCGAAGGCGGGCCGCCCCGCCCGCGCGGTTGATCACGCTCGTGCTGGAGCGCTACTTTTCACTGGCCGCCCGCTTTGCGATCGCCGCAAACACCTGATCGAGTTCCTCCGCCAGCGCTTCCAGTTTTGCGCCGCCCTCGGCCATGTAAGGCCCGAACACATGGCTGGGCGTCTTGTAGCTCAGCGTCGCGGTGCCGTCCGGGTTCTCCGTGACATAAAGCCGGATTGGCGCCTCTATCATCGCCGTGACCGATTGCCGGATCGCGCGCACCGCATAGTCGTTGCGGTACACGCCGAGCACCCGGTTTCCGGGAATCACGATGCCACGGTTCGCCGCGGCTTCGGTTGGGCCTGCCTCCGTTACGAGGAACATGCCTTCGGCCTTGATTGCCGCCTTCGTGCTGGCGAGCAGTGCAGCATAGGTCAGATCGGTGTCATGCACCGCCCAGCCTTCGCGCGGGGCAATTTCGCCCGCACGGATCGTGGCGGTCAGCGCGATCAGCAGGAGTGTTGCGAGCGCGGTTGATCTCATGATGCTAAGCCTCTGATCTTGCCGTGGTACGCGGCTATGATCCGCCCCGGCCGCGCCGAAAGAGCCCTCAGGTCTGGACGACGACGCTCACGCTCTTCGGCGCGCCGGACGTTGCGCCCTTGGCGTCAACGACCTGTACGTCGAATCCGGCATTCGCGCCGTTCCCGCCGTCATGAACGAAGGCCACCGCGCCATTTTCAAGATCGGCCTGGGTGAATTCCTTGACTGGTGTAGTCGGGGCGCGCTGATGGGCCACGAATCCGCCATGCGCGTTGCTCACCGTAAAGCTGAGATCCTTAGCATCGTCATCCGGATCAACGGCGTTAAGATCCACCAGTGTAATGCGGACGGCCTTGCCGCGGCCGACATGCAATTCCAGATCGCCCTTGATCTCGGGCGGCACATTGCGCAGCTTGGCGCTAAGTTCGCCGCCGAGGTCCATCGCGATCTGCCCGTACTCGACATCACCATTCACATTGCCGGTGCTCCCGATCTTGATGAGCCGATTAACGAAGATCTCACCTTGAACGATGCCTTGAACCTCGGCGTCGCCAGCGCGCAGTGTGCCGAAGACCTTGCCGCCTTCGCGGACCATCACCCGCGAAGAGGTCAACTCACCCTCGATGTATCCATAGACTTCGATGTAGTCGCAGTTGGATATTTCACCCTTGATGACGGTATCTTCCTGGATCACCGCCTCGCCCTTCTTGCCCACCACGTCTTGATCCCCCAAGCCTTTTGCGCCCATGGTTGTCTTGCTGCTTTCGGTCCCGGCCTACTGCGTGGCCGATGGTGGGTTAGCTATAGCGGCTGTCGGCCGGATTGTCATGAGGTGTTGTGCGCTACAGCGAGTATTCGTTCGGCGGCCCGACCGGGGCCGGCAACGGTGGATGATACAACCTAGCGTTGGGCAAATGGGCTTTCAGTCGCTAAACTTTGCGCGATTCGATGGCGGTTATGTCAGGGGCCGATGCTTCTTGGATGTTGGCTCCGCCCGGCCGGCGCACGAGGCGCGAGGATGATGAAACAGCAGCACAAGAACCGGCGTGTCATGAAGAGGCGCGACATGCGCAGGAAGGTTGCTCTGGTGCAGAATACCCTGGCGGCACTGCCTTGCGGTGTGCTCTTCATCGGTTGCGGTGTGAGCGCTGCACATGCGCAGTCAGGCCTGGTCGCGCCTGCAGCGCTTGGCATGGCCGGCACAGCAATATTGCTGGCCGGCACCCTGCTGTTGGCCGGGGCCGCCGTGTGGCTTGGCGTTGCCCTGCACAATTGCCGGCGCGCGCGTGCGCAGGATGAGACGGATATCCAGCGGCTCAACGGTGAACTCGGGGCTGCCCATGCGCTGCTCAACAGTGAAAGTCAGGCGATCGTCACCTGGGAACATGGCTGCGACAGCCCGCAATTGATGACCTACACTCTACCGCCCGAACTGGGCGTGCCTGTGCAGTTGCGCCGGATGTCCCGTTTCGCGTCGTGGCTGGAGCGGGAAAGTGCGTTGGCCCTCGAAAGCAGTGTGGCGGCGCTGCGTGAGAGGGGCGCGGCGTTCAATCAGGTGCTGACCACTGCGGCCGGTGTAAATATCGAGGTGGAGGGACGACCTTCCGGCCCGTTCGTGGTGCTGCGGTTCCGGGCGCTGCGCGAGCATGGTGAAGAACGTGCCCGGCTGATGGCGCGGCTGCGCGAAACCGAAGACAGCCTGTCGGCGTTCCGTGCGCTGGTGCAGGCGCTGCCCATGCCGGCCTGGCTGCGCGATGCTGAGGACCGCCTGACTTGGGTGAATGCCGCGTATGTCACGGCGGTAGATGCGGGAAGCGCGCAGGAGGTGACCGAGGGGCAGGTCGAGCTTCTGGAAGCGCGCCAGCGCAGCCAGATCGACAGGATGCTGGCATCGGGCAAGGTGTTCCGCGAACGGCTCCAGACCATCGTGGGTGGAGAGCGGCGCAGCTATGACACAGTGGCACTGCCTGCCGGTCCGTCGGGTGGCGGTGTCGCCATTGATGTCGCGCCGCTGGAGAGCGCGCGCGGCGAACTCGATCGTCAGATGGCGGCCCATGCCCGCACGCTCAACCGGGTCGCTACCGGCGTGGCGATTTTTGCGACCGACCGTCGGCTCAGCTTTTACAACGAATCCTTCGCGTCACTCTGGGATCTGCCGCCGGCATGGCTCGATCAGCGGCCCTCGCTGGGCGAGATTCTCGACCGGCTGAGGGCAGAGCGGCTGTTGCCCGAACAGATCGACTACCGCGCCTGGCGCGCGCGCCAGACGGCCGCCTTCGACAACACTGCTCAGGAGGATATGCAGGAGGACTGGTGGCACCTGCCGGATGGCCGGGCGATTCATGTCGCCGCCGACCAGCGCCCGGACGGCGGGGTAACATTCCTTTATGATGACGTGACCGAACGGCTGGCGTTGGAGAGCAGTTACAATGCGCTCATCCATATGCAGCGCGAGACGCTGGATCATCTGCGCGAGGGCGTGGCCGTGTTCGGCTCGGATGGCCGGCTACAATTGTTCAACCCGGCGTTTGAGCAGATATGGGACCTTGACGGGCAATTCCTAAGGGACGCGCCACATGTCGATGAAGTCATGGCAGCCTGCACGCCGCGGCTTGAAGATCCGGCCCCGTGGGAGCGTACCCGTGCGGCCGTCACCGGCATGGACGAGGAGCGCAGCGGATTCGATGGTCACATCACGTTGGAGGGCGGTGCCGAGATCGCCTATGCCGGTATCCCGCTGCCCGACGGCGCGACCATGATGACCTATGCCGACGTCACAGACAGCAAGCGGGTTGAACAGGCGCTCATCGAGCGCAACGAGGCGCTGGAAGCCTCGGACCGGCTGAAGAATACATTCATCTCCCACGTCTCTTATGAGTTGCGCACGCCGCTGACCAACATCATCGGGTTCAGCGAGTTGCTCGGCGAGCCGCATGTCGGCGAACTGAACGCGCGCCAGCGCGACTATCTGGGCGATATCCGCTCGTCCAGCCAGACGCTGCTCGCAATCATCAACGACATTCTCGATCTGGCGACCATCGACGCCGGCGCGCTTGAGTTGAAGACGCGCGAGGCGGATGTGCGCGAGATCATCCGCGCGGCGGAACTCGGGGTGAAGGAGCGGATCGCGGCGGAGCGGATTACGCTCGCTCTCGACATCGCGCCTGATGTCGAGAGCGTTGTCGCCGACGACAAGCGCGTGACGCAGATGCTGTATAATCTGTTATCCAACGCGATCGGCTTCTCCGGCGAGGGCGGCACCATCAGCCTGAGCTGCCGCCGGGAGGGCGACATGATCGCCTTTTCGGTACAGGACACGGGCTGCGGCATCCCCGAGGAACTCCAGGACAGCGTGTTCCAGCGCTTCGAGAGCCGCCCGCAAGGCTCACAACATCGCGGGGCGGGCCTTGGCCTTTCGCTGGTCAAGAGCCTTGTCGAGCTTCATGCCGGCCGGATCGAGTTGCATTCCGAGCCGGGTGCTGGCACCACCGTCACCGTTCTGCTTCCCGAACATGGGCAGGCGCGTGCCGCTGAGCCTCGAGCGCAGGAGCAGGTGAGCGCAGCGCAGTTCTGAGCCGGGCAAAACTATATCGCCTGTGGATCGAGCCATAGTGTTGGCGCAGTGTCGTTGCATCGCTCTCCAAAGCGCCTGAACAGCGGATCAAGCCGTGCCGTCTGAAACGCCGGAAAACACATCGCGCATACGCCTGACCGGTCTGAGCCTCGATGCGGTCGATGGCCTCGCGCGCGTGCTTGCCCCTTATCTGCGCTGCGGCGATATCGTGACGCTTTCGGGGGATCTGGGGGCCGGAAAAACCACTTTCGCGGGCTTCCTGATCGGCGCGATTGCCGGCGAGCCGGTAGAGGTCGCCAGCCCGACCTTTGCGCTCGCGCAAATCTATGACACAGCCGCGCTCACCATTCACCACTTCGACCTGTACCGCCTGGGCGGGGCAGACGAACTCCATGAACTCGGGTTCGACGAAGCCCGCGAGCATGGCCTTGTGCTGGTGGAATGGCCCGAGCGTCTCGGCCCGGAACTCCCCGCCGACCGGCTCGATATCGCGCTTGCCGAAGGCGGTGCGCCAGACACCCGCGACGTGACAATCACGGGCCATGGCGGCTGGGCGCCTCGGCTGGAGCGGTTTCGCGCGGCGACGGACTTCCTCAACACAGCAGGGTGGGGAGCCGCCGCGCCGCGCTTTCTCGCCGGGGATGCATCGGTGCGCTCCTATCTGCGCTTGCAGTTAGGCGAAAAACGCGCGCTGCTGATGGATTGGCAGCGCCAGACCGACGGCCCGCCGATCAGCGGTGGCAAGCCTTACAGCCGCATTGCGCATCTCGCCGAGGATGTCGGGCCGGTCATCGCCGTGGCGCGCGGCCTGCGGGAGGCGGGCCTGCCTGCGCCGGAGATTTATGCGCAGGATACCGAGCGAGGTTTCTTGCTGATCGAGGATTTCGGTGATCGTGTGCTCGGGCGCGAGGTTGAGCGCGACGGCGATGTCGGCACGCTTTATGCGCCCGCTGTCGATCTGCTTTTGCGGCTGCGCTGGGCGGAGGTTCCGCGCACTTTATCGATTGAACAGGGGCGGACCCATACGATTCCCGATTACGATGCCAGCGCCCTTCACGCCGAGACCGACCTGCTGCTTGACTGGTTTCTCCCGGCCATGAACGGTGCGCCGGTCAGCGCCGAGGGTCGAAAGCAGTTCCATGCGCTCTGGGCGGCGCAGTTCGATTGGCTGGCAGGGCAGGAAAGCTCGCTGGTGCTGCGCGATTATCACTCGCCCAACCTGATCCTGCTCCATGAGGGCGATCCGCGCGGGGCGCTCGGCATCATCGACTTTCAGGACGCTGTGATCGGGCATCCGGCCTATGATCTCGTGTCGCTGTTGCAAGATGCGCGGCTCACCGTGCCGCAGGATGTCGAGGTGCGGCTGTTCGAGCGCTATTGCGTTGGAGTGCTGCGTGCCGAGCCCGTCTTCGACCCGCGCGCGTTCCACCGCGCCTATGCGCTCCTGGGCGCGCAGCGCAACACCAAGATCCTCGGTATTTTTGCGCGCCTCGCCTTGCGCGACGGCAAGCCGTCCTATCTCCGGCACATGCCGCGGGTGCGCACCTATCTGGAGCGCGATCTGAGCCATCCGGCACTTGCTGGTTTGCGGGACTGGTATGGTGCGCATCTGCCGCGCATGGCTGATGAGCAGGCGCTGGAGCGTGCCGGCTTCGCGGTGGGCGGAGCGCAGTAGGCTGGGGAGCGGGCGATGTCGATCGACACGGCAATGGTGCTGGCAGCCGGCTACGGCAAGCGGATGCGCCCGCTGAGCGAGCATACGCCGAAGCCGATGGTCCGGCTCGCCGGGAGCCCACTGATCGACCATGCGCTGGCTCGCCTCGCCGACGCAGGCGTGCGCGAGGCGGTCGTCAATCTGCATTACCGTGCCGATGTGCTGGAGGCGCATCTGCGCGCGCGCCGCGAGCCGCCAGCCATAACGATCTCCGATGAGCGGGACGCGCTGCTCGACACCGGCGGCGGCGTGAAGAAGGCGCTCGTGCGGCTCGGACCGGATGGTTTCTTCGTGTGCAACTCGGACTCTGTCTGGATCGAGTCGGGCGCAAGCAATCTCTCCCGGCTTGCCGCGATATGGGACGCCGATGCCATGGACTCGCTGCTACTGCTCGCGGATGCGCGCGGCAGTCTCGGCTATGACGGGCCGGGCGATTTCGAGATGAGCGAGGATGGCCGCCTCGTCCGGCGCGCCGAAGGCGCGGCCGCGCCGTTGGTGTTTGCCGGGGTGTCGATCGCCCATCCGCGCCTGTTCGAGGACAGCCCGGAAGGCGCTTTCTCGCTCAACCCGATCTGGGACCGGGCAATTGCGCGCGGACGGCTGTTCGGCGTGCGGCTTCAGGGCGCGTGGATGCATGTCGGCACGCCGGAGGCGCTTGACGCCGCGGAGCGCCGCCTTCGTGGTGAGGCAGCGTGAGCGGCGCAGGCGCAAGCGGGCCGCGGTATCCAGGGCTGTTCACGATCCCCCCGGGCCGTCCATTCCTTGTCGAACTGGCGCGCGCGCTGCTGTCGGGCGATCTGCCGCGCGCTGGTGCTCCCCCTCCCGACCCGCTCGCTCTTGCTGACACGACAGTTTACTTGCCGACAAGGCGCGCCTGCGCGCGGTTTCGCGAAGTCTTGCTTGCACAGTCGGTGGGCGATGCCCTGCTGCTGCCGCGCATCCTGCCGCTCGGCGCGGCGGAGGACGCCGGCCCCTTCGATGCGCCGGATGAGACTGCTGCGCCAACTGGCGACATTCCGCCGCCCGTCCCGGCCATGGAGCGTTGGCTTACGCTGACCGCACTTGTCCAGAGTTGGGCGCGCGCGACGGATGAGACCGCCGATCAGACAGGTTACCCCGGCGTGTCGGGTGGGGCGGCGGGCGAACTGGCGCTTGAACTGATGGCGCTGATCGATCTGGCGCAGCAGGAGAACATCGACCTGTCGGCCATCGACGATCTGATCCCCGAGGAACTCGCCGCGTACTGGCAGCGGACTTCCCGCTTCCTGAGCATCGTCACGCGGCAATGGCCGGAGCATCTGGCCGAGCGCGGGCTGATCGACCCCGTGGCGCGGCGAAACCTGCTGCTCGCCCGGCAGGCAGAGCGGATAGCGGCCGGGCGAGGCGGGCCGGTGATTGTCGCCGGATCCACCGGCAGTGTGCCGGCGACCGCGGCGCTGATAAAGGCGGTGCTGGGGCTTGGCCATGGGGCGATCGTGCTGCCCGGCCTCGATCAAAGCCTCGATGATGAAAGCTGGGCAGCGTTGGCAGCCGAGTGCCCGCAGCATCCGCAGGCTGGTCTGGCGCGGCTTCTCGCCGAACTGGACGCGGAGCGATCCTCGGTGGCCGAATTGCCTGCGGTGGCGGGCGTTTGCGCGCGCGCCCGGTTCGTCAGCGAGGTGATGCGGCCGGCGCAAACGGCGGAGGCATGGCCAGACTTCATCGCCGACGCTGACCGCACGGCGATGGCCCGCGCGCTCTCAGGCG
Organism: uncultured Hyphomicrobiaceae bacterium; assembly: GCA_964651275.1. Classification (GTDB taxonomy): domain Bacteria; phylum Pseudomonadota; class Alphaproteobacteria; order Rhizobiales; family Rhodomicrobiaceae; genus Dichotomicrobium. Next base: position 11,421 of record CAZYYQ010000023.1, read on the forward strand.
TCAGCGTCGTCGAGGCGCCGGACGCGCGGCTGGAGGCGGACACGATAGCGCTGATGATGCGCGAGACGGTGGAGACGCCGGAGCGGACCGCCGCACTCGTGACGCCGGACCGGAGCCTGGCGCGGCGCGTGGCCGCAGCGCTGGCGTCGTGGGGGCTTTCCGTCTTCGACAGCGCAGGTGAGCCGCTCCCGGCCACGCCCCTTGGCCGCTTCATGGACCTCGTTGCGCAGGTCGCGGTAGATGGGGATGCGGTCAGTCTGCTGGCGCTGCTCAAGCATCCGCTGACTCGGCTCGGCTGGGAACGCGAAGAGCTCGCCGCCCACACGGCCGCGCTAGAAGTGCTTGCGTTGCGTCAGCCATGGTTCGCGAGCGGACTAGAGGGGCTTCCGGGCGCACTTGAGCGCGCAGGCGACGCAGGCGAAGGCGCGCGTGAACTCTTGGCGCGTTTGCAGGGCGCCCTTGCGCCCCTGATGGCGCTTGCGGATGGCGCGCTGTGGCCTCTCGACGAAATTGCCCGGGCGCAGCGGGACACGGCACTGCGCTTGGCTGCCCCGGAGCCGGACAGCGCGCTCTGGGAAGCTCCTGCGGGTGAGACGATGGCGGCGCTGATGGAAGACCTCGCACAGGCGCGGGGTGGCGGCCTGATGCCGGAACTCGCGCTGACAGACTATCCTGGACTGTTCGCGTGCGCGGCGCGGCGCAAATCCATAACTTCCGCCGCCCATCCGCATCCGCGTCTGTTCATCTGGGGGCCTCTGGAAGCACGGCTTCAATCGGTGGACCGACTGATCCTCGGCGGGCTGAACGAAGGCGTCTGGCCGCGCGCGGTCCAGACCGGTCCGTGGCTGAACCGGGCGATGCGCGCCGCGCTCGGTCTGCCGGAGCCGGAACGGCTGACAGGCCTTTCCGCGCACGACTTCGCGATGGGGCTGTGCGCGCCGGAGGTCGTGCTGACCCGGGCCAAGAAGGATGAGGGCGCGCCGACGATGCCGAGCCGCTGGCTTGCACGGCTGCGGCTGATCGCCGGAGCGCTGGGCTTGAGCGATGCGCTGGAGCCGGAACAGCCCTGGCTGGACTGGGCGCAGGCGCGCGCTGTCACGGGCGCGGGACGAAACGAGGTGCCGCGCCCGCCCGCGCCATGCCCGCCGCTTGCTGCGCGCCCGCGCAGGCTGAGCGTGTCGGATGTCGAGCGCTGGCTCGCTAACCCTTATGCCATTTATGCCAGCCGTATTCTTGTCCTGGAGCCGGTGCGGCCACTCGCAGGTGGGCCGGACGAGCGCCACCGCGGACAGATCGTCCACGAAGCGCTGGGCCGCTTTGCCGAGCGGTATCCGGCCGGACTGCCAGATGATCCCGCTGGTGAATTGCTTGCGATAGCCGATGAGTTGATGGCGGAGTGGGGGGCGTTTGCCCATGTGCGCGCCTTCTGGCGTCCGCGCTTCGCTCGCTTCGCGCAGTGGTTCGCGCAGACCGAAGTGCAGCGGCGCGCGGGCGTGGCGCGTTCGCTGAGCGAGGTGGCGGGGCGGATCGCCCTGGATGCGCCGGCGGGACCATTCGAACTCACGGCGCGGGCCGACCGGATCGATATCGCTGAAGACGGCGCGCTCGCCATCTACGACTACAAGACCGGGCAGGTGGACGCGCGTGCAAAAGCCGCCGAAAAGCTGCGCCTGCCGCAACTGCCGCTGGAAGGGCTGATCGCGCTGTCGGGCGGGTTCGACCTGCCGGGCATCAGCGATGTGCCGCCTGCGCTTATGCATCTCGCGTACATCTCCGCGCAGGGGGGGCGCGAGCCGGGGGCGCACGCGCCGCTGGCCGATCCGGAGCGGCTAGCGCGCGAGGCCGGCGAAAAGCTTGCCGCGCTGATCGCCCGCTTCGACGATCCGGCAATGCCTTATCGCGCGCTGAGGCGGGCGGCCTATACGGCGTTCTACGCTTATGACGACTACGCTCATCTGGCCCGCGTGGCGGACTGGCGCGCCGGCGGTGGGGAGGGCGAATGAGCAAAGAAGCGCTGCGAAGGACCGAAGAGGCACAGGCCCGCGCCGCCGACCCGGGAGCAAGCGCATGGGTACGCGCCAATGCCGGGACCGGGAAGACCCATGTGCTGGTCGCGCGCGTGTTGCGTCTGCTGCTGGGCGGCGCGCCGCCAGAAGGTATCGTCTGTGTGACCTTCACCAAGGCCGCAGCGGCGGAGATGGCCAACCGGCTGTCGAAGGAGTTGGGCGAATGGGCGGTCATGACGCCGCAGGCGCTGGACGGGCGTCTCTCGAAGCTGATGGCGCGCGCCCCCTCATCTTGGGAAATGCTGACGGCCAGGCGGCTATTCGCAAGGGTACTTGACACGCCTGGCGGCCTGCGCATCCAGACCATTCACGCCTTTTGCGAGCGCATCCTCCGGCAGTTTCCGCTTGAAGCGGATGTCGCCCCGGGTTTTTCGGTGATGTCGGAATCCGACAGCCATATGCGGCTGCGCGCGGCGACCTCGGCTGTGCTTGAAGAAGCTGCGAACGCGCCGGAGACGGCGCCCGGCGCAGCGCTGGAGACGGTAGCGGCCTACGCAGCGGAGGCGCAGTTCGAGACGCTTCTGGCGGCTGTGCTGCGTGAGCGAGCGGCGCTCGCAGGGATGATCATGGCGGCGGAGGAAGCGGAGACGGATCTGGAACATGTGATCGCGCAGGCATTGGGCGCGCCGGCTGATGCTGACCTTGATGGCCTCGTGCAGGCGCAGGCGGATGTGCTTGGCGATGCGCAGATTGGGGGCGTCGTGCAGGCGCTGGATCAGGGATCGGAAAAGACCGACGGCGAACGCGCGGCGGATTTGCGTCGCGCCCAGCGTGCCGAAACCGTCCTGATGCGGATTGAAGCGTTCCGCGACCTGTTTCTCACCAAGGACGGCAAGCCGCGCGCCGACTCCCGCTTTTTCACGAAAGGCGTCGAACGGGCCGCGCCTGACGTTGCGGCGGAATTGCGCGGCGCGCGCGACCGTTTCGCCGAACTCGAACAGGCCCGCCGCGCACTGGAGACGGCACATGCGAGCACGGCGCTGCTGAGCCTGGCGGACGCCATCATCAACCGCTATGAGCGCGCCAAGCGCGCGGAGGGCGCGCTGGATTATGACGATCTGATCGAACACACCACCAGTCTGCTCACTGGCGGGTCGGCCTGGGTGCTGTACCGGCTCGACGGCGGCATCGACCACCTGCTGATCGACGAGGCGCAGGACAACTCGCTGGCGCAATGGCGGGTGGCTGAACTCTTGTCGGAAGAGTTTTTTGCCGGGGAGGGTGCGCGCGAGGCGCGGCGCTCGCTGTTTGCTGTCGGCGACGAGAAGCAGTCGATCTATGGGTTCCAGGGGGCAGCGCCTGATCATTTCGCCGAGGCCGGTCGACATTTCCGCGCGCGTGCCCAGCAAGGGCGCCATACATGGCATGACGAGCCGCTGAACCTGTCGTTTCGCACGGTCGCGCCGGTGCTGCGCGCAGTCGATCTGGTGTTCGGCGGCGAAACTGGCCTCGGCAGCCAGATCGGGGCGCAGGATGAGGTCAGGCACGATGCGCACCGCGAAGGCGAGCCTGGGCTTGTCGAGGTGTGGCCACCGGAGCCGCCGCCGGATACGGAGGAAACCGAGCCGTGGTCGCCGCACGATGAGCCGCAAGCAGCTGCGGGCGCTGTCGAGCGGCTGGCAGACCGCATTGCCGAGCGGATCAGTGGTTGGCTCGACAGCGGCGAAATCCTCGCTTCGCAAAGGCGTCCTATCCGCCCTGGCGACATCCTTATCCTCGTGCGCAAGCGCGCACCGTTCGCCGCGCCGATGATCGCCGCGCTCAAGCGCCGCGGGATTCCCGTGGCGGGCGCGGACCGGATGCGCCTTACCGAGCAGCTTGCGGTGATGGACCTGATGGCGCTCGGCGATGCGCTGTTGCTGCCCGGCGATGACCTCTCGCTGGCTTGCGTGCTGAAAAGTCCGATCTTTGGCCTGAGCGAAAACGATCTGTTTGCGCTCGCCCATGGCCGCGAGGGCAGCCTTTGGGAGGCGCTTGAAGACCGCGCGGCGGAGAGCCCGGATTTCGGTGAGGCCGAGGCGCAGCTCGCCCGCTGGCGCGACGAGGCGCTGAGCCTGCGCCCTTTCGAGTTTTACGCCGGGCTCCTTGACCGCGACGGCGTGCGCGCACGCCTGCTTGCGGGTAATGGGCCAGAAGCGGGCGATGCAATCGATGCCTTTGTGAACCTCGCGCTTGCCTATGAGGAGACCGGGCCGGCTTCGCTTCAGGGTTTTCTCGCCTGGCTCCGCGAGGCGGGCAGCGAGGTGCGCCGCGACATGGAGCAGGGCTCGGATCAAGTGCGGGTGATGACGGTACACGGCGCGAAGGGGCTGGAAGCAAATGTCGTGATCCTGCCCGACACCTGTTCGATGCGTCCGGGAACCGGAGGCCCCATCGTGCGCCTGCTCAGGGATGCGCCGGGCATGTTTGGCGATTGTCTGGTGTGGGCGATCGGCGGTGCAGGCCTGCCGGCGATCGAGGCGGCGCGGAGAGACATTCGCTCAGCCGAAGAGGCCGAAAGCTACCGGCTGCTTTACGTGGCGATGACGCGCGCGCGAGATCGGCTCTACGTGACCGGCTTCGAGAACCGGACCAGGCGCGGGCGCGATGACGGCTGCTGGTACGATGTCGTTCGCTCGGCGCTTGAGGGCGAGGCAGAGCGGGCGGCGGATCAGGAGGGGCGCGAGATCCTGCGGCTGGAGGCGCGCGGGGCTGTTCTCGCGCCCGCAAGAACGGATGCGGCAGCCACTGGCGCCGCGCCGCCGCCGCCCGGCTGGCTCGCAAAGCCGGCGCCGCAGGAGGCGGGACCGCAGACCGCCCGCCCGTCAGCCAAGGGCGGCGCACCGGCGCAACCGCGACAAGGCGGTGCGCCAGCCGAAGCCGCGCGCCTTCGCGGCGAAATCATCCATCTGCTGTTGGAGCAGCTTCCAGGCGTTCCCCCGTACGACCGCCGGGCACAGGCCGAGCGCCTCACGGTCGATGCGCTGGCTGCCAGTCCCGGCGTCGAGCTTGATGCGCAGGCGCGCGAGGAGATGATCGAGAACGCACTCGGGATCGTTGAAGCTTCTGAGTTTGCGCATTTGTTCGCGAGCGGTTCGCGGGCGGAGGTGCCGATTGCTGCTGCGCTCCCACCTGAGGCGATGGAGGGCGGCATGCATGTTTACGGTCGCATCGACCGGCTGGTGGTGCGCGACAACGACGTTCTCGTCATAGACTACAAGACCGATCGGCGTATTCCCGACAAGCCCGATGCGGCCCCCCAAGGGTATGTCGAGCAGCTTGCGGCTTACCACGCAGCACTGGAGCGCATCTTTCCCGAAAAGCGGGTCCGGGCGTTCATCTTGTGGACGGGCGCGCCCAGCCTGATGGAAATCCCGGAGGCTTTACGGGCTTGTGTGCCTCGCGCCCTTGACGGGTCACCAGACGGGTCCTAGTTCAAACTCCGAGGTGATTAACCGCCGCATTGCGGCTCAATTGAAAAGGCAGGTCATGGCAACGGCAAGTGTTTCCGACGATACCTTCGAGCAGGAGGTGCTGAAGGCATCAGGCCCGGTGATCGTGGACTTCTGGGCCGAGTGGTGCGGTCCGTGCAAGACCATTGCGCCGGTACTCGAAGAACTGGCGCAGGAGTTCGGCGGCCAGATCAAAATCGTGAAGATGAATGTCGACGAGAACCCACAGACGCCGATGACCTATGGTATCCGCGGCATTCCAACCTTGATCATGTTCAAGGACGGCGAGGTCGCAGACCAGCAGGTCGGCGCGCATCCCAAGACGACCCTGAAAGACTGGATTTCGAGGCAGGTCTGAATCGCCCCGTATCGTGAGATGAAAGCCCCGCGCGCCGTGCGGGGCTTTTTTCATGCGCGCTATGCCTGAACATGCGGGCGAATTGATGCGCAGGGTTTCGGAGATGGTGACCCGAACCCATATGCTCGTCTATGCATGTGTTATGGGTCATGAGAAGGTCTGGAAAATGAAAACGATTGTCGCGGGTTTCGCGGCGTTGGCCGTGTCAACAATGGCAGGGGCGGTCCTCGCTCAGCCGGGGCATTATGGCTGGGATTCACCCATGGGCTGGGGCGGCTGGTGGATGGGGCCGGTGATGATGCTGGCGGGTGTCGCCGTGCTGGTCCTCATTATTATCGGCTTGTGGCGGCTCATTGCAGGCAGCAGCGACAGGGGGCAAGGGCGCGAAGTCGCGCTCAATGTGCTTCGGGACCGTTTTGCGCGCGGCGAAATCGACGAAGAAGAGTTCGAAGCGCGCAAGAAGGCGCTGCGGCGCTAAAGCGCTGTTTACACGAGACACCCTCAGGAGAACAGCACCGGCCCGAGAATCAGGGCCGCCAGACCCAGCGGCAGTGCGTAGGGCAGCTTGCCCGCGCGGGCGAGCGCGGCAGGTCTGGCGATCGGAATGCGGCTCTCCAGCGCGGGCTTGAGCATGATCAGCTTCTTCAGGCCGATCATTGCCAGTGCAGTCAGGCCGCCGAGCAAGACCGTCAGCAGAAGAAAGGTGCCAAGATGCTCTGCTCCTATCCACAAGGCGAGTGCCGCGGCCAATTTGGCATCGCCGCCGCCGAGCACGCCAAGCGTGAAGAGCCAGAAACCGCAGGCCAGGACCGCGGTTCCCACCAGCATGTGCATACTGACCATCTGCCAGTTCTCTCCCGTTAAGCCGTGTAGCAGGAACAGCCCGGCAAGGGACAACGGAACCCAATTGGGCACACGCAGGGTGCTCAAGTCGGCCAACATGGCGAAGAGCACAAGAAACACGAACCCGCCCTGTATCAACGTCTCCTGCCACTCGCCCATGATATCCCCTTAG
>CAZYYQ010000024.1:0-12624 GCA_964651275.1 uncultured Hyphomicrobiaceae bacterium
GGCGGGGGCGCTTCGACCATTTTGATGCCAGCAATGCCTCGCGGGCGCAAGCGCGGCGCTGTCAAACTGTCATCGCCTTGCAGTAGTTTATTGTGCAACGCAACACGCGCGGCATGCGTTCTGGCCGCAAACACCGCGAACGGAGGCTCGGCATGTTTTCACTGCAAGGCAAGAAGGCGCTGATCATCGGGATCGCCAACGAACACTCGATCGCTTATGGCTGCGCGAGAGCGCTGCGCGCGCAGGGCGCGGATTTGGCGGTCACCTACCAGAACGAGAGGGCGGAAAGCTATGTGCGCCCGCTTGCTGAAGGCTTGGACGCGCAGATCATCGCACCGCTTGACGTGCGCCAGGATGGTCAGTTCGCCGCGCTGTTCGAGCGCATCCGCACGGAGTGGGGCAGGGTCGATACCTGTCTGCATTCGGTCGCCTATTGCCCGAAGGAGGACCTGCACGGACGGGTGGTGGACTGTTCGCGCGAGGGCTTCGGCATCGCGACGGACATCTCGGTGCATTCGTTCATCCGCATGGTGCGCCGGGCCGAGCCGCTGATGCCCGAAGGCGGCACCTGCATGACCGTGAGCTTTTATGGCGCGGGAAAGGTGGTGGAGAATTACAATATCATGGGGCCGGTGAAGGCGGCCCTTGAGGCGGTGACGAAATACATGGCCGCCGAACTGGGGCCGAAGGGGATCAGCGTGCATGCGCTGTCTCCGGGGCCGCTTAAGACGCGCGCGGCTTCAGGGCTGGAGCGGTTCGACGAACTGCTGGAAGAGGCGGCCGCGCGCGCGCCCACGCATCAGCTTGTGAGCATCGAGCAGGTCGGGGCGTATGCGGCGTTCCTGGCGAGCGCGGAGGCGGGGAACATCACCGGCGGCGTGCATTATATTGACGGCGGGTATCATATTGTGGGTTAGACACGTTGTGTCATTGGATTGAATTCCAGGATAAACGTTCTTTCGTTGCGAGAGTCAGTGTTGGTGGGAGATAACACATGGAAGCCTGGATCGGTCTGTTTTTATTATTATTTTTATTATTATTATTTGGGGGCATCGGAAACGCATTCGATCTTCCTGATGGTCTCGTTGGATTCATGCAACTAATGGCCATGGTTGTGGTTGTAATCACGCTATACGCGCGAAAGGACTCACGAGAAAAACGAGATGAGGAAAATAACGAGTTAGAGCGTCAAAAACAAATTGAAGAGTGTGAAAGATATAATGATATGATGAATTATATACAGCAATGTGGCATAACAGGCATACCTCTCAGTGACCATCAACGAATTGAAAAATTATACGCATATTGTCAACTTATAAGCAATAATAAATTCAAAAGAGCTATGGATATGTTCTATAAAAATGACAATTCATTTATCAGCGCACGTGAACCAAGCAGGCAATTGCCGAGCGTTACAAGTTTGATGAGTGATAGCTTGGTAGAGACACGTCTTATTGTGCAGGAGTTTTCGCCTTATAAAAAGAGGTGTGCTTTTGCTTACGGAAAAAATGTTCCTCAACCTGTGATCATTCCTTGGTTTGTGATGATAGAGTGTGGCTTTTCCGGGCTGCGCAAAGGGCAATTATTGTGGGCCGCCGTGGAGCCAGGAAATGATGCTTATGTAGCCCGGAAAATCGAGGCGCAAGACCCCTTCTTTGATGCAAAGAATCATATCTTCGGAGATTGGAAAATTCAGGTAGATATCTCAGGCATTGACGATATGGAAAATATCACCGTTTGGAACAATAATAACAGTCGAAATGTTCACGAAGTTCGATTTTTCAATAGAGAAAATAGAGTGTTTCTTAATATATTTAGTCAGAAAGGACCATACGCGGGCGTCGGCAAAGTGCTCATGCGCGTTGACCAAGGAGAGCCATTTGAGTTTGAGATGGAGGGAATCAACAACTCCCTAGTTCAATCTGACGAAGCGCTGCACCCCCTGTTGCGCCAATTGCAAGGTGGTCAACGATTTTTTATTCGTCATTCATTTAATGGTTGGTTTGAAGAAGGTAGTTTTAATATAGCCGGTGTCGATAATGCATTGGCTTTATTTGCTGGTCGTTTGCGAACTGGTGAAGATCGTCCAGTCCGAGTCCCTCGGAGTTTGATGACTTACTGAGCTTGCAATCCCATGCGACGCGGCCTATAACCCCGATCATTCCACACGTGTCAGCGCGCTCGCGCGCGGCTCTCGCGCCGCATGCGATGCGCTCCGGTGGCGCTGCCTGCGGCCCTCTTGCCGCGACACGCTTCAACCTGACACGGAGGCTCAACCGGAAAACCAAGGAGTGCAACGCTCATGGCGCTGCCAACATTCTCCATGCGCGATCTGCTCGAAGCCGGCGCGCATTTCGGCCATCAGACCCACCGCTGGAACCCGAAGATGGAGCCGTTCATCTTCGGCAAGCGCAACGGCATCCACATCGTCGATCTCTCGCAAACCGTGCCGCTCCTGCACCAGGCGCTGCTGAAAGTCAGCGAGACCGTCGCGGGCGGCGGCCGCGTGCTGTTCGTCGGCACCAAGCGCCAGGCATCGGAGCTTGTCGCGGACGCGGCGAAGCGCTCGGCGCAGTATTATATCAATCACCGCTGGTACGGCGGCACGCTGACGAACTGGCAGACCATCACCAATTCCATCAAGCGCCTGCGCTACCTCGAAAGCCTGCTTGAAGGCGAGGTCCACGGCTTCACCAAGAAGGAGCTTCTGCAGCTCACACGCGAGCGCGACAAGCTGGAACAGGCGATCGGCGGCATCAAGGACATGGGCGGCATCCCCGACCTGCTGTTCGTCATCGACACCAACAAGGAGGCGATCGCGGTCGCCGAAGCGCGCAAGCTTCATATTCCTGTCATCGCGGTACTCGACAGTAACTGCGATCCGGACGGCATTGCCTATCCGGTGCCGGCCAATGACGATGCGGGCAGGGCCATTGCGTTGTACTGCGACCTCGTGGCGCGCGCTGCGCTCGACGGCATCGAAAAGGCGACGGCCTCAGCCGGCGGCGACATGGGCGAGGCGGTCGAGCCGCAGGTGGAGGCTCTGCCCGAAGAACCCGAGGTGCAGGCCACCCCCGTTGCCGAAGCCGCGCCAGAAGCCGGGCCGGTGGTGCAGGAAGAAGCTGCCGCGGCGGATGTCGCGGCCGCCGAGGCAGCGCCGCAAGCACAGGCCGCGGCCGCCGGCTTCCGCCGTCTGGACGCGCCGGAGGGCAATGCAGACGATCTGCAGAAGATCTCCGGGCTGGGCAAGGTCATGGCAGAGAAGCTGAATGAACACGGCATCTACCATTACTGGCAGATCGCCAGCATGAGCGAGCAGGACCTCGCCGAAGTGGATGAGGCCCTCAGCCTGAAAGGCCGCCCACAGCGCGATGGCTGGATCGAGCAGGCGGCGCAGTTGATGCAGGAAGAGGCCGCGTAAGGCCGGCATGGCGGCAGCACGGCGCCGGGACGACGACGAAATTTCTCAAGAGGCAATGATGGCTGAGATTACGGCACAGATGGTCAAGGACCTGCGGGAAAAGACAGGCGCAGGCATGATGGACTGCAAGACGGCGCTCAAGGAGACCGGCGGCGACATGGAAGCCGCGGTGGACTGGCTGCGCGCCAAGGGCTTTGCCAAGGCGGCGAAAAAGGCCGGACGCACCGCCGCCGACGGCCTGATCGGCATGGCGACGGAAGACGGCAAGGGCGCGTTGGTCGAGGTCAATGCCGAGACCGACTTCGTGGCGCGCAACGAGCAGTTTCAGAAGATGGTCGCGCAAATCGCGCGGCTGGCCGTGAAGGCCAAGGGCGAGCTCGACGCGCTGGCCGCGGAGACGTTCCCGGGATCGGACAAGCCGGTGTCCGATTACCTTTCCGAAATGATCGCGACCATCGGCGAGAACATGCAACTGCGTCGCACGGGCTTCATCGAGGTTTCGCAGGGCGTGGTCGCGAGCTACATGCACAACCAGGTCGCGCCCGACATGGGCAAGATCGGCGTTATCGTGGGGCTGGAGTCCACCGGCGAAAAGGACAAGCTCGCTGCGCTCGGCAAGCAGATTGCCATGCACATCGCCGCGACCAACCCGCTGTCGGTGGATGTCGACGGTCTCGACCCCGCATCGGTCGACCGCGAGCGCTCAATCCTGATCGAGCAGGCGAAGGATTCGGGCAAGCCTGACAATATCATCGAGAAGATGGTCGAGGGCCGGCTCAACAAGTATTACCAGGAAGTGGTGCTGATGAAGCAGGCGCTCGTGACCGATCCGGACAATTCGGTCGAAAAGGCGATCAAGGCGGCCGAAGGCGAAGCAGGCGCGCCGATCAAGGTGATCGGCTTTGAACGGTTCGCGCTTGGCGAGGGCATCGAGAAGGAAGAAGAGGACTTCGCGGCCGAGGTCGCCGCTGCGGCGTCCGGCGCCTGATCTGCGCGCCGCTTGGTACCCGCGCGTCCGGTAAGTTGCCTGCCGCACGCGGGTATCCTGGCTCGCGCGCACGCCTCACATCGAAAACCGGTCCCGCTTTCGATGCATATGCTTCTTTTTGCCTGTCGCAGTTTGGCGGCATAGCACCCGCCTTCGGCTACGTATGCAAAACCGGTTCCCACTTTTGCTGAAAATGCTTTACAAAGCTCGCGGGAGAGGGGAACCGGCAAGGCCATGGCCAGTGATGAACCGAAATTCCGGCGCGTCCTGATGAAGCTGTCCGGGGAGGCTCTGCTCGGCGGGCAGGCCTTCGGCATTGAGGTCGGCGTCATCGACCGGATCGCATCTGAAATCAGGCTGGTCACGGAACACGGTGTGCAGGTCGCGGTGGTGATCGGCGGCGGCAATATATTTCGCGGGGTCGCCGGTGCGGCCGGTGGCATGGATCGGGCCCGCGCCGACGATATCGGCATGCTGGCCACGGTCATGAACGCGCTCGCGCTGGAAAACGGCCTCGCGCGTGCAGGTGTGCCGGTCGAGACCTTCAGCGCGATCGCCATGCCCAGCATTTGCAAGCCGTTCCAGCGTGCCGAAGCGCGTGCGGCGCTTGAGGCCGGGCGTACCGTGATCTTCGCCGGCGGCACCGGCAGTCCGTTCTTCACCACCGATACCACCGCGGCGCTGCGCGCAGCGGAGATGCGTTGTGATGCGATACTGAAAGGGACCTCGGTCGACGGCGTCTATTCAGGCGATCCGCGCACCGACGGTGACGCAGTCCGCTACGATCGCATCAGCTACGATGACGTGCTCAGCAGGAATTTGCGCGTCATGGACGGTGCTGCGATCGCGCTGGCGCGCGACAATGCAATTCCCATCGTGGTTTTCTCGATGCGTGAGCCAGGAAGCCTTTTGAATGTCTTGACCGGTCGGATACGTTGCACGACCGTGACGAATTGAGCAGCGGATTTTTTTGCGGCGCGGATCACCCGCTGCGGCGCCAGTTCGCTGCACCGCTGCGCGAACGCCGAAGAGGAGGGCAACATGTCGGATGAGGATGGATTTGACAAGAAGGCGCTCGAGCGACGCATGCAGGGCTCGCTCAGCGTGTTGAAGCAGGAATTCGGTGGTTTGCGCACGGGGCGCGCCAGCGCGAGTCTGCTCGACCCGATCACGGTCAACGCCTATGGCAGCCGGGTTCCGCTGAACCAGGTCGCCACCGTCAGCGTGCCGGAGCCGCGAATGATCAGCGTGCAGGTCTGGGACAAGTCGCAGGTGAGCGCGGTGGAAAAGGCGATCCGCGAGTCCGACCTCGGCCTCAATCCGGTGGTCGATGGAACCACGCTGCGTCTGCCAATCCCCGAAATGAACGAGGAGCGGCGCAAGGAAATGGCCAAGGTCTGCGCCAAATATGCCGAACAGGCGCGAGTGGCCGTCCGAAATGTTCGCCGCGACGGCATGGAGCAGCTCAAGAGGCAGGAGAAGGATGGCGAGATCGGCCAGGATGAACATCACACGCTCGCCGAAGACGTTCAGGCGTTGACCGACAAGTACATCGCCGAGATCGACGGCGCGCTGGCCGAGAAGGAAAAGGAAATCATGCAGGTATAGCCAGCATAGGTCCTACACGCAGAACGCTATCACGAGCGGCCAAGAAACGACATGCAGCATCAGCACGACGCCGAGCCGGACACGCGCCTGGTCATTCCCCGCCATCTGGCGATCATCATGGACGGCAACGGGCGGTGGGCGCAAGCGCGCGGTCTGCCACGCGTCGAAGGTCACCGCAAGGGCGTCGAGCGCGTGAAGGAATGTGTGCGCACGGCGTCCGAAATCGGGATCGAGTATCTCACCTTGTTCAGCTTCTCCTCGGAGAACTGGAGCCGACCCCGCGATGAGATCGAAGCTCTGATGAACCTTATCAAGCGGTTCATCCGGCAAGAACTCGCCGAACTCCACGAAAATAACGTCCATATCCGGGTGATCGGCACGCTATACGGCGTCGATCCGGAAATCGCAGCGATGATCGAGGAAACACACCTGCTCACCAGCGCAAATACCGGCCTGCACCTGACCGTGGCTTTCAACTATGGCGGGCGCGACGAAATAGCGCGCGCCGCACGCCAGCTTGCGGCAGACGTTGCATCCGGCAAGCTGTTGGTAGACGACATCGGCCCCGAGGCACTTGAAGATCGGCTCGACACCAGCGGGCTGCCGGACCCGGACCTGCTGATCCGCACCAGCGGCGAAGTGCGGCTGAGTAATTTCCTGTTATGGCAACTTGCTTATGCGGAACTGCTGTTTGTCGACACGTGTTGGCCCGACTTCGACCGCAACAAGCTGATCGAAAGCCTGAGCCATTACCGATTGCGCGAGCGCCGTTTTGGAGGCCTGTCGGCGCGGCGCTCGGCCTGAGGCCGCTCAAAACCCGAGAGTGACCGAACGCAGGGGCTGGCTTCGTGATTGGGCCTGCCTCACCGATGTCGGCACGGTTTATGCCAACTGCTCGTGGCGCAACGCCGCCCCGGATGTTATCGGTTGCCCACGGGGTGTCACCCCATTGTCATGCACAGCCTGGGCCTGCCATCCATGCGCCACACGCCGCCACCGCGAACGCCCCCAGATCCGGACCACGATCCCATAGCGCGGATCTTTGGGAGCAACCTCGCACTGCGGATCATCTCGGGCGTGGCGTTGGTGGCGGCGGCGCTCGCGCTGACCTACGCCGGTCCGCTGACATTTGCATTGCTCGCGACCGCGTTCGTGGCGGTGATGGCCTGGGAATGGGGGCGGCTCGTCTGTTCCAGCGGGCTGGACGCCGCTTGGTTCGTTCAGCTTGCCACGACGGCCCTTGCCACGTGGCTGGCGGCAACCGGATGCACGAGTTGCGCGGTCCTGGCGGTCGGCGTGGGTACGCTGGCAGTATACGGTTTGCGCCGTTTGTATCTCGGCAATCTGGAATCCTGGTGGTCGGCCACAGGGGTGTTCTACGCTGGCCTTCCAGCCATCGCGCTTGTCTGGATTCGCTCCGATGCCGAGTTCGGCTGGCATGCAATCCTGTTTATCTTCGTCACCGTCTGGACGACCGACACCGCTGCCTATATCTTCGGCAGAATGATTGGCGGCGCACTGCTGGCACCGCGCATTTCGCCAAAGAAAACCTGGGCAGGCTTTGCGGGCGGGCTTATCTGTGCCACCTTGCTTGGCTCAGCCGTCTTGATTGGATTAGCTGGCGCGCGAGACTGGCTGGCGGTGATTGTTCTCAGTTCAGTTGTGTCACTGGTGGCGCAAGGCGGCGACCTTGGCGAATCCTCGATCAAGCGCCTGTTTGGCCGCAAGGATTCGAGTGGCCTGATCCCGGGCCATGGAGGCGTGCTCGACCGTGTAGATGGTCTCGTATTCGCCGCCTTGGCATGTGCAATCATTGCGCTGGTCCGCGCATCCGAAACTCCCGGCTATGCGTTGGTGGTGTGGGACTGAGACGACCGCGACAACTGCGAGGATGAAGCAGGCTTGAGACTTAACGAAAAAGCTGCCTCTGCGGGAGATGAGGCCGAACCTGCTGAAGCTCTCCAGGATGCGATGGCAGACGGTCATGTTGGATGCAAGCGCGTCAGCGTGCTGGGAGCCACCGGTTCTATCGGGGAGAGTACGCTCGACCTTATCGGCCGCAACCCCGGCTGTGCCGAGATTGTCGCGCTGACGGCGAATACAAACGCCAATCGTCTCGCTGAACTCGCGATAGAACACCGCGCCGAAATCGCCGTTATCGCTGATGAGTCGCAATACGCTGCGCTCAAGGACGCGCTTGCCGGCACGAACATAGCTGCGGCAGCCGGGGAGGACGCGGTGGTCGAGGCTGCGCGGGCGCCCGCTGATTGGGTGATGGCGGCGATCGTGGGCGCCGCGGGGCTGCGCCCGGCCTTTGCAGCGGCGGAACAGGGCCTGTGTGTTGCCCTGGCCAACAAGGAATGCCTTGTCTCCGCGGGCGAAGCGTTTTTGCGCGCGATCGAGGCCGGCGGCAGCACGCTGTTGCCGGTGGACTCCGAGCACTCCGCGGCGCAACAGGCGATGGCTGGACAGGCTCACGAGTCGATAGAGCGTATCGTGCTCACGGCATCGGGAGGCCCGTTCCGCGAATGGAGCCTCGAGCAGCTTCGCGATGCGCGTCCCGAGCAGGCGCTCAAGCATCCGAACTGGTCGATGGGACAGAAGATCACCATCGACAGCGCAACGCTGATGAACAAAGGCCTTGAACTGATCGAGGCTTACTACCTGTTTACAGTGGAGAAAGAACAGCTCGGCGTCGTCGTTCACCCGCAGTCCATCATTCACTGCCTGGTGGAATATTGTGATGGCTCGGTGCTGGCGCAGCTTGGAGCGCCCGACATGCGCACGCCGATTGCCTATGCGCTAGCATGGCCGCAGCGAATGTCTGCACCGACGGAGCGGCTCGATCTTGCGCGTATCGGGCAACTGACCTTCGAGGCGCCCGACGAGGCCCGCTTCCCGGCGCTGCGTCTGTCACGCGAGGCCTTGGCTGCGGGGGGTGCTGCGCCCACCATCCTTAACGCTGCGAACGAGATAGCTGTGGCTGCGTTCTTGACGGGACGGATCGGCTTCATGGGTATTGCCGAGCTGGTCGAGCGTACGTTGGAAGTTGGCACGGCGCGGCTCGTCGGCGCACCGCTGCTTGATCTCGATGATATTCTGGCCACCGATCGCGATGCGCGCGTATTGGCGGAAGAGTTGCTGAATAAGGTGGATCGCGCGCGCATGTGAGCGCGTCCGTCTTGCGCCGGCATAGCCAGTCAACATGGGAGAGTACTCAGTTCATGGGGTTTCTTGACACCATCATCGGCTTCGGGACCACGGTTCTGGCCTGGGCCATACCTTTCATCGTCGTGCTCGGGATCGTGGTGTTCATCCACGAGATGGGACACTTTCTGATCGCGCGCATCAACGGCGTCGCGGTGGAGACGTTCTCGATCGGATTCGGGCCGGAAATCGCCGGTTTTCATGACAGGCACGGCACGCGCTGGCGTGTCGCCTGGGTGCCGCTTGGCGGCTATGTGAAATTTCTCGGCGACGAGAACGCGGCCAGCATGCCGAGCGCCGAAGCCGCGGCGAGTGTCTCCGCGGAGGATCGCGCCCGGATGTTCCAGTTCAAGCCGGTTGGGGTGCGTGCCGCCGTGGTGGCGGCTGGACCTTTCGCCAACTTCATTCTCGCGCTTGTGATCTTCTCCGGGCTGTTCATGGCCTATGGCAAGACGGTTATCGAGCCGCGGGTTGACGAGGTTGTGGCGGGCAGCCCGGCGGCGCAGGCGGGTTTCCAGCCTGGAGACCTGATTCTGAGCATTGACGGTGACGAGATCGAGAGTTTTCAGGACATGGTGCGGATCGTGGGCTTGAGCGCGGGGAATCCGCTGCAGGTCACGGTGCGGCGCGCGGGCGAGCAGAAGACGCTCACGGTGACCCCGGAACTTGTCGAGGCGGAAACACGCTTTGGCGCCACCAAAATCGCGCGCATTGGCATTCGCGGGGCGGGCGATCGCTCCGATGTGGTCGTCAAGACCTACGGACCGCTGGAGGCGGTCGGTGAGAGCGCCAGGGAAACCTGGTTCTGGATCAAGCAGCCCATCATCTTCATCGGCGAACTGGTCGGCGGGCGCGCATCTGCAGATCAGCTTGGCGGACCAGTGCGAATCGCGCAAATGTCCAAGGAGGTTGCGTCGATCGGCATTCCGGAGTTGTTGCGCTGGACGGCGATCATTTCTATCAGCATCGGGCTTATCAACCTGTTCCCGATCCCCGTGCTCGATGGCGGCCATCTGGTGTTCTATGGCATAGAAGCCATACGTGGCCGCCCATTGAACGAGAAGGCGCAGGAAATCGGATTTCGCATTGGTATGGCGTTGGTTCTCATGTTAATGATCTTCGTTACATGGAACGATGTGGTCCAGCTGATCGGACGCGGCGGAGGGTAGTGCTTCCAGCCCTTGGTGAGGGGTTCCGCGGCGATAAAATTTGTGAAGTCGGCACATGACGTTAACGTCGTTCCAGTCTCTCGTGGCCAGTGCGCCACAGGCTCACGCGTAAATGGGAACGACCAGCGCCATGCCACTATGAAGTCATAAACCGACCCTTTAGTGTGGCGTGGGCTTACCGAGAATAAACGGGTCCGAGTGCGTTGGTGCGTGCGCGGGCGAGGGGATAATCGAATTCGAGGGGCACTTAGGTCGATGGTGAAATTCATCAGTCAGTGCGCGGCGGTGGCGGCGGCCGTGGTGCTAACTTTTACTGCTGTGACAACGGCAGAGGTTGGCATCGTTGGCGCGGCGGCGCAGGCGCAACAGACGATCTCGGACATCAAGGTATCCGGTAACAAGCGCGTCGAGCCAGAGACCGTTAAGTCCTACCTCACCTTCTCTGTAGGGGACCGCTACACGGCCCAGGCCGCAGACGAGAGCTTCAAGGCGCTCTTTGCGACCGGGCTCTTCGCCGACGTCAATATCGGTTTCCGGCAGCGCGTGGTGATTGTGACAGTGGTTGAGAACCCTGTGGTCAACCGGGTTGCCTACGAAGGCAATGACGAACTGGACGACAGCACGCTGTCAGCGGAGGGCCAACTTCGGCCCCGCTCGGTTTACACTCGTGCTGCCGCCCAAGCCGATGTTCAGCGTATTTTGAACATCTACCGGGCGTCTGGATATTACAACGCTCAGGTCGAAGCCAAGATCATCAAGCTGCCCTATAATCGTGTTGACCTCGTCTACGAGATCAACGAGGGCGAGGACACAAA
This sequence comes from uncultured Hyphomicrobiaceae bacterium, assembly GCA_964651275.1. GTDB lineage: Bacteria > Pseudomonadota > Alphaproteobacteria > Rhizobiales > Rhodomicrobiaceae > Dichotomicrobium. The sequence continues at coordinate 11,209 of CAZYYQ010000024.1, forward strand.
GGTCGAATCGATAACCTTCATCGGCAACGAGGCGTTTTCGGACAGCCAATTGCGGGACGTCATTTCGACAACAGAGACGAGTCTGCTCAGCTTCCTGAAGCCGACCGATGTTTACGACTCAGACCGGCTGAATCTTGACCGTGCGCTGCTCCGCAAGTTTTACCTCGAAAACGGATATGCCGAAGTGCGCATCATTTCTGCCGTCGCGGATCTCGCTCCGGACGGCGAGGGCTTCTTCATCACGTTTACGCTCGAAGAGGGTCCACAGTATCGTTTCGGCAATGTTGCACTGGAATCCAACCTTCCGGGTCTGGACCCTGAAATGGTTGCAGATGAGGTGCTGGCGGAGTCGGGCGAGACCTTCAACGGTTTGCACATCGAGAAGTCCGTCGAGAAGCTGACACTGCGGTCGTCCAAGCTGGGGTATCCCTTTGCGCGGGTGCGCCAGGAAGTCGACCGGGATCCGATCTCTCTGACCATCGATGTCACCTTTGTCATCGAGCAAGGCCCGCGCATCTACGTGGATCGCATCAATATCTACGGAAATGTGCGGACTTATGAATATGTGGTCCGGCAGGAACTCCTGGTTTCGGAAGGCGATGCTTACAATAAGCAACTCGTCGAGCAGTCTCGTAAGCGGCTTGAGGCAAAGCCGTATTTCAAGACCGTAAAGGTGGCCACAGAGCAAGGTTCAGAACGCGATCGCGTGAACCTGAGTTTCACGGTCGTCGAACAGGAGTCGGGTGAGTTCGGAATCGCTGGCGGTTATTCCTCGCTTGAGGGCGTCATAGGCGAGGTCAGCTACACGGAGCGCAACTTCATGGGGCGCGGTCAGTTTCTTCGGCTGAAGCTGTCTGGCAGTTTTGAACGCGCGCAAATCGATCTCAGCTTCACCGAACCGCGTTTTCTCGGTCGCAACATGTCGGCAGGCTTTGATCTGTTCCACAAGGAATTGGATTACAGCAGCGAAGCTGGGTTTAAAAACCGCAAGACCGGTGGTGCCCTCCGCTTCGGTTTCCTGGTCGCTGAGAACACTGTGCTTACGACGAAATATAGTTACACCCGCGATGAAATATTCGATTTGGATGCGAATGTGTCCGATGTCATCAGGGAACAGGAGGGCGTAAGTAATATTTCTGCTGTTAGCTATAGTCTCGTCTACGATACGCGTAACCTCCCACGCAATCCGACGCGGGGAATTTACGTTGCATTCTCTCAGGATCTTGCTGGCGTAGGCGGGGACGTGAACTATCTGCGTTCGGTTGCTGAAGCACGTGGCTATTATCCCCTGTTTGATGGTGTGACTCTGGCGGGACGTCTTATCGGCGGTCATATTGAGGGTTTGGCGGGTGATGATGTTCGCTTGACCGATGCCTTCTACAAGGGTGACGATCTGATCCGTGGCTTTGAGAGGGC
>CAZYYQ010000024.1:12724-18175 GCA_964651275.1 uncultured Hyphomicrobiaceae bacterium
GAGCATCCGCGCCTCTGTCGGCTTTGGCGTCCTCTGGAACTCGCCCGTCGGACCACTCCGCGCCGACTTTGCCTATATCATCACGAGTGAGGACTTCGACGAAGAAGAAGTCTTCGGCTTCGGAGCGAGCAGCAACTTCTAAGCAATCTGCGCGAGGCACGTGTGGGGCGGCGTTGGCTTCAGCCCCGCACACCGGAACGGAAAGAGATGGAGCATAGCGGTTTCTTCCATCGCAGCGGACCGTTTTCGATCGCGCAAATTGCCGAACACACGGGCACGCGCCCGGCGGAGGGAGTTGAACCCGCCAAGCTGCTGATCGACATTCGTACTCTTGGCGACGCAGGCGGCAATGATCTCACCTTCCTGGATAACAGAAAGTACCTTAAGGTGCTTGCCGAGACCCGGGCTGGCGCATGTTTCCTGAGCCCCCGATTTGAAGACAAGCTGCCGTCCGGGACCATCGGGCTATTTACCGATGAGCCCTATCAGGCGTTTGCGCGCGCGCTGGCGCTGTTCTACCCCGAGGCTGGCCGTTCGGTTATAGCCGCGGGGTCCACAACGCCCGTCCATCCTGATGCCGTGATCGAGCAAGGCGTTGTCATCGAGCCGGGGGCGGTTGTCGGGCCGCATGCTCAGATCGGTGCGCGCACCCTGATTGCCGCCGGCGCGGTGATCGGTGGCTCCGTGACCATCGGGCGCGACGGCTACGTCGGCCCCAACGCGAATATCACCCATGCCCTGATAGGCGACCGCGTCATCATCCACGCGGGCGTTTCCATCGGCCAGGATGGATTCGGATTCGCCTTGGGGCGAGACGGTCACCTCAAGGTCCCGCAGATTGGCCGCGTGATCATCCAGAATGATGTGGAGATCGGCGCAAACAGCACTGTCGACCGCGGTGCGCTCTCAGATACGGTGATCGGTGAGGGAACAAAGATTGATAACCTCGTACAGATCGGCCATAACGTCGTTATCGGTCGCCATTGCGTACTCGCCGGGCAAGCCGGGATTTCCGGCAGCACTGTGCTTGAGGACTTTGTCGTCATGGGAGGCCAATCGGGCTGCGTCGGCCATATTCGCATCGGCGCCGGGGCGCAGATTGCGGGCAACGCCGGGTTGACGCGCTCGGTGCCGCCGGGCCAACGATGGGGCGGTGCGCCCGCACAACCGTTCGAGAAGTTCTCGCGGGAGATTGCCGTGGTGAAGTCGCTCAGCGAGATACTTAACGGTCCGACGCTTGCGCGGCTGAAACGGCTGCTGGGCTGACGAGCGAGGCAGGGCATGCGCAGGACCGGGAACGGGATGAACGAGCATTCACAGGCGCGAGAGTTGGAGACGGCAGATGTTGCGCGGCTGCTGAGGCTGCTGCCGCACCGCTACCCGTTTCTGCTGGTTGATAAGATCATCGATATGGATGGCGACAGGGCTGCTGTCGGCATCAAGAACGTCACGATCAATGAACCTTTTTTTCAGGGACACTTCCCGGGTTTCCCGGTGATGCCCGGTGTCCTGTTGATCGAGGGGATGGCGCAAACTGCCGGCGCCTTGTGCGTGGCCAGTCTCGGGGACGATTACGAACCCCAACTCGTTTACTTCATGGCGATCGACCGGGCGAAATTTCGTCGCCCCGTAATGCCCGGCGATACCGTCCATTACCATGTCGAGAAGATGCGCAATCGCGGACGAGTCTGGCGTTTCCGCGCTGAAGCCCGCGTGCGCGATCAAATTGTCGCCGAGGGGGAAATCAGCGCCATGATTGTCGAGCCGGACAAGGCACCGACCTGAATTCTGATGTCCAGCGTGTCTGCACGATAGGCATGGCTGGTCATGCACCAAACCTCGGGTTCCATCTCTGCGGTCCGTTGGTGCTCCGGGCCGCGATGGAGCATCAAGGGCTGACTGCTCGCGGCTCTCGCCATCCCAACAGATCGCGCCGTGTGCCGGCCTGAAACCTGATACGCGGGCGGCGGTGGTGTCACATTCGCCCGGCTGTCATGACGAAAAAAAACCAGGAGCCTCGCGCCCCATGTCGACCTCGCCAAACGTCAACCCCGCTGCCCAGACCGATGCTGTGAAAATCCACCCCTCCGCAGTTGTCCATGACGGCGCAATTCTCGAAGTGGGGGTATCCATCGGGCCGTTCTGCGTCGTGGGGCCGAAGGCGCGGCTGGCGCACGGCGTTCAACTCCATTCCCATGTCGTGATCGAGGGCCAGACCACGGTAGGCGAGGGCACCCGGATATTTCCCTTCGCATCCATTGGCCACCAACCGCAAGACCTCAAGTTCAAGGGTGAGTCGTCCCGACTGGAGATCGGCCGGCATAATGTCATCCGCGAGCACGTCACCATGAACCCGGGAACTGAATCCGGCACCATGCTGACGAGGGTCGGCGACCACTGTCTGTTCATGGTGGGTGCCCATGTGGCGCATGACTGCAACATCGGCGACAGGGTCATCATGGCGAATAACGCCACGCTGGCCGGCCACTGCTCCGTTGAAGATCATGCGATTTTGGGCGGGCTTTGTGCCGTGCACCAGTTTGTGCGCGTGGGCGCGCATGCCTTTATCGGCGGCATGTCCGGAGTGGAGAATGACGTCATCCCGTTCGGCATGGCTCTTGGCAATCGCGCCGGATTGGCGGGCCTAAACATAGTCGGGCTGAAGCGTCATGGTTTTGAGCGTGAACAGATACACCGGATGCGTCAGGCGTATCGGCTACTGTTTTCCGACGAGGGAACGCTGAGCGAGCGGCTGGACGATGTCGAGAAGATGTTCGCCGATGACGAGAGTGTGCAGCGGATCCTGGCATTTGCGCGCGCCCCGTCCGAACGGTCCTTGTGTGTGCCGCGCAGCAGCGGCTGAGCGGCAGCGCCCGCACCGGGGCGGGGACCGCTCGCGGCAGCCTGCTTGAACCAGGAGCGAGTGTGGACGGCCGATGAAGGCGCCTGTTGACGACCCAACGACGCTCGGCATCATTGCGGGTGCTGGTGTCCTCCCGCTTCATGTTGCGCGGTGTGCGCAGGCGGCGGGACGCCCGGTTTTCATCCTCGGCTTTCACAATCTTGCCGACCCGGGGATTGCCGCCTTCCCGCACGAATGGATGCGTTGGGGGCAGGTTGGCCGCATGCTTCGTCTGCTGCGCCGCCATGGCTGTAGCGAACTTGTCATCATTGGTGGCGTTCGCCGGCCGCGGCTCACCGCGCTGCGCATCGACGCAGGGCTGATCCGCCATCTGCCCGCGCTGTACCGCCTCACGCGCGGCGGCGACGATGCGGTCCTTAGCCGGGTGGTCCGTTTTTTCGAGGCCCAGGGCTTTCGCGTGCGCGGCGCTCACGAGATTGCAGACGATCTCACTGCGCCAGCTGGCAGGCTTACATGCACCGTCCCGAGCGAAGGCAACCTGCACGACATCCACCAGGCCCTGGCTATTCTCGACGCGCTCGGCCCGCATGATGTAGGTCAGGCTGCGGTGGTCGCACGCGGCTATGCCCTTGCCATCGAAGCCGCGGAGGGCACCGACGAGATGCTGCGCCGCTGCGTCGGCCTGCGGCAGTGGGGCCTCGCGCGCCGGCACGGGGTGCTCGTGAAAATCCCGAAGCCGGGTCAGGAACTTCGTGTCGACATGCCCACTGTCGGCCCGCGCACGGTGGAATTGGCGGCAGAGGCCGGGTTGGCCGGCGTCGCCGTGGCGCAAGGGCGTGTCCTGCTCGTTGATCCCGATGAAATGATTGCGCAGGCAGACAGATCCGGTCTCTTCATTATAGGGATTGAGGCAGGATCGGCAAAGAGCGAGCGGCTCCCGCAATCCTCCGATTCTGCGCCACCGGAAGGCACCCGATGAAACCGCGCTCTCGACACATTTTCATCGTTGCCGGAGAGCATTCCGGCGATGCGCTGGGCGCCAAGCTCATGACCGCGCTGAACGAACAGAGCGAGGCGCCGCTGGTTTATTCGGGTGTTGGCGGCGAAGAGATGGCGGAGGCGGGCTTGCAAAGCCTGTTCCCGCTTTCCGACGTCGCGGTTATGGGACCGCTTGCGATCCTGCGCCGGCTACCGGTGCTGGTGCGGCGGGTCTATCAGACCGTCAATGCCGCGGTGGTATCGGGGCCCGATCTGGTCATCATCATCGACAGCCCGGAATTCACTCATCCGATTGCCAAGCGCATCCGGCGCAAATGCCCGGAAACACCCATCATCGACTATGTTTCGCCTAGCATATGGGCGTGGCGGCCGGGGCGCGCACGCAAGATGGCGGCTTATGTGGATCATGTGCTGGCGCTGTTGCCCTTCGAGCCGGATGCACATGCCAGGCTTGGCGGACCACCCTGCAGCTATGTCGGCCACCCTCTTGTGGAGCGCGTTAGCTGGATCCGCGGCCTCGATACACAAGCCTTCGCGCAACGCCTCGGGCTCGATCGCAGCCGCCCCGTACTCGTCGTGCTGCCGGGCAGCCGCGCCACGGAAGTGCGCCGGCTCATGGCGCCATTTGGCGAAACGGTCGCGCTGCTCAGCGCGGATGGCAAAGCGCCTGAAGTCATCATCCCGGCGGTATCTTCCGTTCGCGAGCAAATCGAGACTTCGCTGGAATCGTGGCCGGTGCGAGCGCATATCGTGGAGGGCGCAGACGACAAGTTCCGTGCATTCCGCCTCGCCGATGCGGCGCTGGCGGCGTCTGGCACAGTTACACTTGAACTGGCGCTTGCCGGCACGCCGATGATAGTCGGCTACAAGGTGGATGCTGTGGCTGTTCGCCTGCGGTTTCTGCTCAAGGTGCCGTCAATCGTGCTCGCCAATCTCGTTCTGCAGGAAAACGCGTTTCCCGAGTTCATACAGGAAGACTGCGAACCCCAGACGCTGGCAGGTGCGCTGGCCCCGCTATTGGCCGACACACCAGAGAGGGCCCGCCAGCGCGACGCGGCACTCCGGGTGCGCGAGAAGATGCTCGCTCCCGGCGTCAGTCCGAGCGCGCGGGCGGCGCGCATCTGCCTGCGCATCCTCAACGGCGGTCGCGCCGAGGCCGCCCGTGCCGAGACGCTGGCCGAATAGTAACGCGCTTCAGCGATCCTGGATCGGCACGTAGTCCCGATGCGCCGGCCCGACATAGAGCTGACGCGGGCGCCCGATCTTCTGGTCCGGATCGGCGATCATTTCTTTCCACTGCGCGATCCAGCCCACCGTGCGCGCGATCGCGAAAAGCACGGTAAACATCGAAGTCGGGAAGCCCAGAGCCTTAAGGGTGATGCCGGAGTAGAAATCGATATTCGGATAGAGCTTGCGCTCGACGAAGTACGGGTCCTCGAGGGCGATCTTTTCCAGCTCCTGCGCAACCTGCAGCAGCGGGTCATCCTGCACCCCAACGAGTTCCAGCACCTCGCGCGCGGTCTGCTGCATCACCTTGGCGCGCGGATCGTAGTTCTTGTAAACGCGGTGGCCAAAACCCATCAGGCGGA
>CAZYYQ010000025.1:0-17690 GCA_964651275.1 uncultured Hyphomicrobiaceae bacterium
GGCGTGAAATGATGCATGTTCATGTGCAGCAGGGTCGCGCCCGCCTCTTCTACGCATCGTCGGAAGGTTTCTTCGACATGCGCAACATCATCGACCCGTTTGGCATTCATCAGATCGATGATGAGATGCGTTCCCGCGAAGCGAACTCCGTCGCGTTCGCAGAAATAGTCCTTCCGATCGTCCGCTCCTGTCTGAGCGGAACGAGTGAGTGATTTTTCTTCCGTTTGGGCGGTGCTTGAACCAGGATCCAAGTCCATCCCCAATTGGAAGAGGGCGTCATCGTAAGCCATATGGCGTCCTCCCCAACCAGTAGATGACCGAACACACTGTGTGAACGAGGCGGGGTTCTGCCTCGCTCAGGCTCGACTTTCAAGAGAAAAATTCGTGAGCGCGTGCGAATTCGCCCGCTTCCCGTCGGTTTACAGATAATGCGGGACAATTTGCCACGCAATGGGGCAAGCCAGGCCGCCTCGCGCTCAATTTTCTGAGGCAGACTGCATCCTGCCCTCGTGCGCGCTGTTGCGGTACTGGATACCGATCAACAAGCCCTTGAATGGGCGCAGCAGCGCGATCGGGACCAGCACGCCCAGGGGCGCCCAGATCGCCGCATGAACCCAGTAGGCAGGCTGGTAGGCCAGTTCCAGCCAGACCGCGCCGCCGCAGACGATGAAACCTGCAACGAAGGACACGAATACTGCCGGTCCGTCGCCCGCATCGGCGAAACCAAACCCAAGCCGGCAAGAGCCGCACGCAGACCTGACCCGCAGGAAACGCTCGAACAACGGGCTGCCGCCGCAGCGCGGACACCGTCCGAGCGCACCGTTCAGGACTGGCGTGTTACCCTGCATTTCGCTCCACCGTGCGACGCCCGGAAAAAACGGGGCGGCCTTCACGACCTTAATGTGCCCCCGGAGTGCCCGCGCCCCAGACATAGATGCTGGCAAACAGGAACAGCCAGACGACGTCCACGAAGTGCCAGTACCACGCCGCCGCCTCGAAACCGAAATGCTTCTGCGGCGTGAAATGCCCGGCGAGCGCGCGGACGAGACAGACGGTCAGGAAGAGCGTCCCGATGATCACGTGTGCGCCATGGAAGCCGGTCGCCATGAAGAACACCGAACCGTAGATGTGGCCGGAGAACTCGAAGGCCGCATGCATGTACTCGTAAGCCTGCAGCGCCGTGAACGAGACACCCAGCATCACCGTAAGCGCCAGCCCCCAAACAAGTCCGCGCCGGTCATTCTGCAACAGCGCATGATGCGCCCATGTCACGGTCGTGCCCGACAGCAGCAGCACCAGCGTGTTGACCAGCGGCAGCCCCCACGGATCGAAAGTCGAGACGAACCGGCCGTCACCCGTAGCCACCGGCGGCCACTGTCCGCCGGTTGCCTCCTGACGCCCTGTCAGCCCAATCATCTGGTCGCCAGCAATCGTCTCGGCAGCCGGGAACAGCGCCGCATCGAAATAAGCCCAGAACCAGGCGACGAAGAACATCACCTCCGAGGCAATGAACAGGATCATCCCGTAGCGAAGGTGAAGCTGCACAACCGGAGTATGAGCACCCTCATAGACCGACTCGTGCACGACATCGCGCCACCAGCCGAACATCGTGATCAGCACGCCCAACAGCCCGATCCCGAACAGCCACGGCCCCTCGACGCCGAACAACCCGCCATTGCCGGTGCGCATCCAGGCTATTGCGCCGACGGCGAGAACCAGCGCCGCCAGCGAGCCGACCAGCGGCCAGGGGCTCGGATTGACGAGATGATAGTCATGCTGCTTGGAATGGGCGTGGGCCATGGTTCCGATGTCCTCTCCAGCTCTGTCCGGCGCGGCTCGCCGCTCCTTGCTTGTTGCTCTTAATAGCGCCGCTCAGGCGCCGCCGCGATCCTTTTCCAGCGCGCGCTCGGGTCCAGCGCCGGTCTGCGTTTCCTGCTTCATCGGAAAGAAGGTGTAGGACAGCGTGATCTCCTTCACATCGCGGGCCTCAGGGTCATCCGCGATCGCCGGGTCGACGAAGAAGCTGACCGGCATGTCTATTCGCCGGCCCGGCTCCAGAACCTGCTCCGTGAAACAGAAACACTGCACCTTGCTGAAATAGTAGCCGGCGATTTCCGGCGTGACGTTGTAGGTGGCAGTGCCCGCCAGAGGCGCCTCGGTCGGGTTATGCGCTTCGTAAACGGCTAGCGCCGACTCGCCGATCTTCACCTTCATGGAAGTCTGCGCCGGCTTGAAATTCCAGTCCAGCTTCGGCGACACATTCGCGTCAAAACGGATTGTAATTTCGCGGTTCAAGACCCTGCCGGACGGAGCTTCGGCGCGCTGCGTGGTGCCACCATAGCCTGTGACGCGGCAGAACAGGTCGTAGAGCGGCACAGCGGCATAAGCCATGCCGGTCATGCCCGCCACGACGAGCACGAGCGGGATCACCGTGCGGCGCAGAGCGCGCGCATGGTCTGGGCTACCGGTGGTGCCCGCGCCGCGTCGTGCGGATGGCTTGCCGTCGCGTCGTTCGCTCATGGTCTTCCCCGAATTTCGGACCTCACAGCGGCCGGTTCAGCACGTTTCCGCCGAGATGGACTAGCGTCACTATAAAGAACAGCAAAGCCAGCGCAGCCAATCCCCAGGCCAACGCAAGGCTGCGCACTCGCTGACGCTTCAGACGGATGCGTTCGGCCTCGCGGGCCTGCTCATCCAGCTCCCGTTCGCCCGCGGTCTCGATCTCACTGTACTGCGACTCCGGCATTGACGTCAGCGCTCCCTGCGTCACGGCGCCAGTCCGGCAAGATGATCGGCGATCAGCGCACCGAACAGACCGAACAGATACAAAATGGAAAACTTGAACAGGGCGCGGGCAGCGCGGTCGGCGTGCGGCCCCTCGCGACGCTGATAGCATTGCCATGCCAGGAGAACGAACACCATGCCCGCTACCGCGGCCACGAGGGCATAGACCGGTGAAGCGAAACCGAGCAGCGTTGGCGCCGCGCCAAGCGGCGCCAGCACGACGCTGTAGGCCAGGATCTGCCGTCGCGTGGCGTCCGGCCCTGCCACTACGGGCAACATCGGCACTCCGGCGCGGGCATAATCGCGGCTGCGGACCAGCGCCAGCGCCCAGAAATGCGGCGGCGTCCATACGAAAATGATCGCAAACAGCACGACGCTTTCAAGCGAAACACCCCCTGTGACCGCGGCCCAGCCGATCATCGGCGGGAACGCCCCGGCCGCGCCGCCAATCACGATGTTCTGCGGCGTGCGCCGCTTCAGCCACATCGTGTAAACCAGAAGATAGAAGAGGATCGTTCCAGCAAGCAGCGCGGCGGCCACCCAGTTGACCATCGCGCCGAGACAGATCACCGAGCCAGTGCCGAGCACTATCCCGAGCGTCAGCACCTCATCCGGCTCGACCCGCCTGCGCGGCAGCGGCCGTTTCGCCGTGCGCTGCATCACAGCGTCGATATCGGCGTCGTACCACATATTGAGGGCGCCGGCTGCACCTGCCCCCGCGGCGATGGCGATGAGCGCGGCAAAGCCGATGACCGGATGGATTGCGGCAGGAGCCGCGATCATGCCCGCGAGCGCCGTGAACACCGACAGCCACATCACACGAGGCTTGAGCAGCAACCAGTAATCGCGCAACTCAGCCGTCTCGGCCTTGCGGCCCAGCACTGACGCGCGGCCTGCTGATGAAGCTCCCGCGTGCGCCGGATCGGTCTCGGCGATGTCAAGGGTCAACGTATGATCGCTCATGTCGATCTGTGTGCCATTCGGGTAAAGGCGGGGAAGGGGCAGACAGAACTGCTCCTTTCCCGCGCAGGCGATTTCACTTGATCCGCGGCAGCGTCTCGTAAGCATGGAACGGCGGCGGAGAGGACAGCGTCCATTCCAGCGTCGTCGCGCCTTCGCCCCAGGGGTTTCCGGCCGCCTGCTCACGCCGCATGAAGGCATGCACCACGCCGATCAGGAAGATGACCGCTGCGACCGCGGAGAGATAGGACCCGATCGAAGAAACGTAGTTCCACCCTGCAAAGGCATCGGGATAATCGACGTAGCGCCGCGGCATGCCCTGCAGCCCAAGGAAGTGCTGCGGGAAGAATAGCAGGTTGACGCCAACAAACGTGGTCCAGAAGTGTAGTTTCCCGATGAACTCAGAGTAGGTATAGCCGGTCATCTTCGGAAACCAGTAGTACCACGCCGCGAAGATCGCGAACATCGCGCCCATCGACAGCACGTAATGGAAGTGCGCAACCACATAATAGGTATCGTGCAAAGCCCTGTCGATGCCCGAGTTGGCCAGCACCACGCCGGTGACACCACCGATCGTGAACAGGAAGATGAACCCGATCGCCCAGAGCATCGGCGTGCGGAACTCGATCGAACCGCCCCACATCGTGGCGATCCACGAGAACACCTTGATACCGGTTGGCACAGCGATGACCATCGTGGCGAACACGAAATAGGCCTGCGTGTCCACGCTCAGCCCGGCGGTGTACATGTGGTGCGCCCACACGATGAAGCCGATCACGCCGATTGCGACCATGGCATAAGCCATGCCGAGATAGCCGAAAATCGGCTTGCGCGAGAAAGTCGAGATAACGTGGCTGATGATGCCGAAGCCCGGCAGGATCAGAATGTAAACTTCCGGGTGCCCGAAAAACCAGAACAGATGCTGGTAAAGTACGGGGTCGCCGCCGCCCGCCGGATCGAAGAAGGTCGTGGCGAAGTTCCGGTCGGTCAGCAGCATGGTGATCGCGCCAGCGAACACCGGCAGTGACAGCAGCAGCAGGAATGCGGTGATCAGCACCGACCAAGCGAACAACGGCATCTTGTGCAGCGTCATGCCCGGCGCGCGCATGTTGAAGATCGTGGTGATGAAGTTGATCGCGCCGAGGATCGAGGACGCGCCGGCGATATGCAGGGACAGGATCATCAAATCCATCGCCGGGCCGGGGTTGCCCGACGTCGATAGCGGCGGATACAGCGTCCAGCCGCCGCCAAATCCGATTCCGCCGGGCGGCCCTTCCACGAACAGCGACAGAATGAGCAGCGTGAACGAAACCGGCAGCAGCCAGAACGAGATGTTGTTCATGCGCGGGAACGCCATGTCCGGCGCGCCGATCATGAGCGGGACAAACCAGTTGCCGAAACCGCCGATCAGCGCCGGCATGACCATGAAGAAGATCATGATAAGGCCATGCGCGGTCACGAACACGTTGTAGGTATGCGGATTCGCGAACACCTGCATGCCCGGCTCTTGCAACTCGATGCGCATGCCCACCGACATCGCGCCGCCGATGAGCCCCGCGATAATCGCGAAGATCAGGTAAAGCGTCCCGATATCCTTATGGTTCGTCGAGAACAGCCAGCGGGTGATGAACCCCATCCGCTCTTCTTGATGGCCAGTGGCGTCAATGCTCGTCATGACGTCTCAATCCCCTTCATGTATTCTGCTCGCGCGCAAACCTACTCCGCAGCCGCTGCCAGCCGCGTATCGCCAGCCTCAGCCGGCTCGAAAGGTTCGCCCGAAGCAAGCAGCGTCTCGTCCAGCCGCCCTTTTTGCGCATACTCCGCTTTGGCCTGTTCCACCCAAGCGTCGAATTCTTCCTGCGTGACCACCCTGACGGCTATCGGCATGAAGGCATGCCGCGTCCCGCACAGCTCTGAACACTGCCCATAAAATGTGCCGGTCTTTGTCGCCTTGAACCAGGTGCGGTTAACCCGCCCCGGGACCGCATCGATCTTGGAGCCGAAGGCAGGCACCGTCCAATTGTGCATCACGTCCGCGGCGGTGACCAGCACCTGCACGATACTGCCGACCGGCACGACCACATCGGCATCGACCGCCAGCAGCCGCGGCTGATCAGGCTTGAGGTCAGCATCCTCGACCATGAACGAGCCGAACGAGAAGCCCTGCTCGGGATAATCGTATTGCCAGTACCACTGATAACCGGTTGCCTTGATCGTCAGGTCCGACTCTGGGTAACTGTGCTGGGCATAAAGCAGCCGGAAGGATGGTATCGCGATCACGATGAGAATGAGGATCGGGACTACCGTCCACAGCACCTCGACGGTCGTGTTGTGATGGAACTTCGCCGGTTCGGGATTAGCCTTGCTGTTATAGCGGATCACGGCCCAGGCGAGCAACGCCGTCACGAACAACGTAATCAGCGTAATGATGACCAGCACGAGCCAATGGAAGCTCGCCATCTGCTCCATGATCGGCGAGGCTGCCTCCTGCAGCCCCAAACCCCAAGGCTCAGGCTGTGCGGCCAATGCGGCCCCCGAGGGCAGCACCGCGGCCAGCCCTGCCGCGATCGCCACGCAGTTGCGCTGTAGTGTGCGAACGAAGCGATGAAACATGATCCTGCGTTCTCCCCTCACCTGTCCTCTAGCCGGGCCCCTGCGAGGTCGCCGGGCCGCCATCCGCACTGCCGACAGGCCAATCATGTGCCGACGTGGTTCTATCGCCGCTGACATAGCGGGTTTGAAGACCGACTCGCAAGCATTCAAAATATCGAACCTATCGTTACGCCCTAAGGGCACGACGTGAAACCGGGATGCGGCATAACCACGCATCCCCCTCCTTGACGTGGCCCGGACCTTTGTCGCATTTAAGCCGCAAAGAGCCGCCACCCCCACCGCTTGCAAAATGCCTCGACGCGTTGGTTCACGGCCACTCGAAACGGATCTTCAAAGGCTGGAACGGAACCGCCGTCATAATCGTCGTCGTCTGTGGGCCGAGAACCGCTCCGTGGTTACATGTTGAAGACAATACGCGATTCCACCATGCGGCAAAGCCGCGCTGCAAGCCTGAAAGCCGCTGCCGGTCTGACGCTCCTTGGCGCAGTGCTTGTCTGGATGTTGTCTGCGTCAATCCCTGCCCGTGCACAGTTCAGCGAAAGCGAATTGAAGGACACGGTCGGCGCGTGGCAGGTCCGTTGTGGCCGGCCGGCGGGTGCGCGGACTGAAAAATGCGCTCTCGTGCAGAGCGTCAAGGCCGAGGACCGGCGCAACGTCTCGCTGACCATCATCTTCCTGAGGTCCTTCACCGGCGACAAAAAATTACTGCGCATTGTTGCGCCGCTAGGCGTGCTGCTGCCGACGGGCCTTGGTCTCAAGATCGACGGCGAGGATGTCGGTCATGCGCCATTCCTGAAATGCGGGCAGATCGGCTGCGTGGCCGAAGTCATCGCCGATGACAAGCTGATGGACAAGCTGAAGGCGGGAAAAAACGCGATCTTCATCATCTTCCAGACGCCCGAGGAAGGCATCGGCGTGCCGATTGACCTGGCGGGATTCAGCGACGGTCTGACGCAGCTGAACTAGCCGGCTATTTGGCGCGGGTTGTATCCTGGTGCATCCAGCCGTAATCTCCACAATATGCCGGCGCTGGCGTCTTGGCATCCGCAGGACTGCCGCGCCACCATCAACAACAGCGAGGAGCGCGCACATGACCGCAAGCGATTTCCAGCTCGATCAGAAGGCCCACGGGGAATCCGAGAGCGGCTTTTTCACGACGCCACTGAGCGAGAGCGATCCCGAAATCGCCGAGGCGGTCGGCCTCGAGCTGAAGCGCCAGCGCGAAGAGATCGAGCTGATCGCGTCGGAGAATATTGTCTCGCAGGCCGTGCTGGAAGCGGTCGGCTCGGTGCTGACCAACAAATACGCGGAGGGCTATCCCGGCAAGCGGTACTATGGCGGCTGCCAGTTCGTGGATATCGCAGAAAATCTGGCAATCGAACGGGCCACGCGGTTGTTCGGCTGCGACTTCGCCAACGTGCAGCCCAACTCCGGCAGCCAGGCGAATCAGGCGGTATTCCTTGCGCTCATCAAGCCGGGCGACACGATCATGGGCCTTAGCCTCGATGCCGGCGGCCATCTGACCCACGGCGCGGCCCCGAACGTCTCCGGGAAGTGGTTCAACGCGATCCATTACGGCGTGCGCAAGGAGGATGCGCTGATCGACTATGATCAGGTCGAGGCGCTTGCCAAGGAGCACCGCCCCAAGATCATCCTCGCCGGCGGCTCGGCCTATCCCCGCCAGATCGACTTCGCCCGCTTCCGCGAGATTGCCGACAGTGTGGGCGCATATTTCATGGTCGATATGGCCCATTTCGCGGGGCTGGTCGCGGCGGGGCTGTATCCGAGCCCGTTCCCGCACGCGCATGTCGCAACGACAACGACACACAAGACGCTGCGCGGCCCTCGCGGCGGCATGATCCTGACCAACGTCACCGATCTCGCGAAGAAGTTCAACTCCGCGGTGTTTCCGGGGATGCAGGGCGGGCCGCTGATGCACGTGATCGCTGGCAAGGCCGTGGCGTTTGGCGAGGCGCTGCGCCCTGACTTCAAGGTCTATTCACAGGCCGTCATCGACAACGCCAAGGCGCTCGGCGAAACGCTTAAACGCGGCGGGCTGGATATCGTCTCGGGCGGCACAGATACTCATGTCGTGCTCGTCGACCTGCGCCCCAAGGGCCTGACGGGGAAAGCTGCTGAAGCCGCGCTCGGCCGCGCGCATATCACATGCAACAAGAACGGCGTGCCGTTCGACCCCGAAAAGCCCACCGTGACATCCGGCATTCGCCTTGGCTCACCGGCCGGCACCACGCGCGGCTTTCGTGTGAGGGAGTTCCAGGACGTCGGCGAGATGATCCTGGATGTGCTCGACGGGCTGGCACGCAGCGGCACCGACGCAAATCAGGGTGTTGAGGAAACCGTCAAGCGCCGCGCGCTGGATTTGTGCGGCCGGTTCCCGATATACTGATTGCGTCTACTTTTCTGGCGGGAGCGGCCGCTAATGGCAGGCCGCCCCGTTTTAATCCGAAACCCCAACCATTGCGCTCCGGACCATCATCCGGCGGCGCCAGGTTTTATCCAGATGAGATGTCCCTTTTGCGGAGCACTGAACACACAGGTAAAGGATTCGCGCCCTGCCGAGGATAACGGTGCGATCCGCCGGCGGCGCTTCTGTGGTGAGTGTGGCGAGCGTTTCACCACTTTCGAACGCATCCAGCTTCGGGAACTGACAATCGTGAAGCGCAATGGCCGGCGGGTCCCATTCGACCGCGACAAGCTCGCCCGTTCGATCCAGATCGCCTCGCGCAAGCGCGCCGTCGATCCCGAGCGCATTGACCAACTCGTCAGCGGCATCGTCCGGCGCATGGAAAGCTCGGGCGAACCGGAGATCAGTAGCCAGCGTATTGGCGAACTGGTCATGGAAGGGCTCAAGGCGCTGGATGATGTCGCTTATGTGCGTTACGCCTCGGTCTACAAGAATTTCCGCGAGCCAAGCGATTTCGCCGATCTGCTGAGCGAACTATCGTCCAAGGGCCTTGCCTCGGCGAACACCCGATCCGATGACCTCTAGCGCAGCCGCCCCCTGGCCGTTCACGAACTCCATTGATGAGCTTGCTGCGCGCACGCTCACGCCTATGCGCCTGGCGCTGCGGCTGGCGCGTGCGCCGCTCGGGCAGACCTGGCCAAATCCGGCGGTTGGCGCGGTCGTCGCGAACGAGGCAGGCGGCGTGATCCTCGGCGTCGGCGCAACCGCGCCGGGCGGACGGCCGCACGCCGAGGTGCTGGCGCTGCGCATGGCCGGGGCCGCCGCGCGCGGCGCAACGCTGTTTGTCACGATGGAGCCGTGCTGCCACTACGGCAAAAGCCCGCCTTGCGTCGAGGCGATCCTGGCCGCTGGCATCAAGCGCGTCATCTACGGGGTGGAAGACCCCAACCCGCTGGTCGCCGGCAAGGGGCTGGCAGCACTTCGCGCGCAGGGCGTGGAGGTGCGCAAGGCTCGCGACCACGCCGAGGCGCACTGGGTCTCGCTCGGGCACATCCTGCGTATGCGCGAGAACCGCCCCTTCGTTCAGATAAAGCTCGCTGTCGGTGCGGAAGGCCTTGTGCCGCGCGGCGGCGGCAAGCCGGTTTTCGTGACCGCAGAGGTTGCGCGCGCCCGCGCCCACCTCATGCGCGCGCGAGCAGATGCCATCCTTGTCGGCAACGGCACGGTGAGGGCCGACGACCCGTCGCTTACCTGCCGGCTTCCCGGGCTGGGCTGGCGCTCGCCGGTGCGCGTTGTGCTGGCGCGGCGCGCTGACCTTGCCCACGACAGTGCGCTGGCGCGTACGGCCAAGGCGCATCCGGTTTGGCTGCTGCACGGCGTCGACGCCCCGCCGGGCAACGTCGCGCGGCTGCGCTCGATCGGGGTGGAGTGCCTGTCCTGCGCGCTCACGCCGGAGGGACGGCTTGCGCCGGGCAGCATCCTCCAAGTGCTCAGTGAGCGCGGCATCACCCGGCTGCTGGTGGAAGGCGGGCCGTCGGTCGCGCGCGCATTTGTCGATGCCGGCTATGCCGACGAGATCGCGCTGTTCCGCGGTGCGTTGCCTGCCGGCCCTGACGGCCTCGCGCCGCTTCCGCCCGCTGGCACGGAGGTGATCTCCGCGCTGCCGCAGTTCGTTGCCCAAGAAGAACGCAGGCTCGGGCCGGACAGCCTCACCCTCTATCGCAACGCGTGGCGCATGGACCATGTTTACCGGAATCATCACTGATATCGGCACGGTGCAGGCGCGCGACGGCGGGCGCTTCGAGATCGCCTGCGCCTATGCCGCAGACGGCATCGCCATCGGCGCGTCGATCGCCTGCGACGGTTGCTGCCTCACGGTGACGGAGGTCGCCGCCAGACGCGAAGGCGGAGCGGTGTTCAGCGTCGATGTCTCGGCAGAAACCCTCTCGCGCACAACGCTCGGCGACTGGCGGCCAGACCGGCGCATCAATCTGGAGCGCTCGCTGCGGCCTGCCGACGAACTGGGCGGACATATTGTGACCGGACATGTCGATGCGGTGGCTCGTATCGTCTCCTCGATGCCGGACGGCGTCTCCACCCGCTTCGAAATCGAAGCTCCGCCCCAAATCGCGCCCTTCATCGCGCCCAAAGGCTCGATCGCGCTCGACGGCACCTCGCTGACCGTCAACGAAGTGTCTGGCACGCGGTTCGGCGTCAACCTGATCCCGCACAGCCTCTCGGTCACGACATGGGGCGAAAAGCGCGCGGGCGACCGGTTAAATCTGGAAATCGACATGCTGGCGCGTTATGTAGCGCGATTGTTGCAGGCGCGAAGCGAGGGTCTGCCTGACCCGTTGAGCTGAGCATCCGCGCCGCCTCGGCCGTCGCGTCATCGGCGGCTATTGGCTAACACCCGGAAGACGGTATTCATGAGCGAACAGGCTTCAGGCGACGGCCCCCGCGCGCCCGCAATCCTCATCGTCGAGGCGCGCTTCTATGACGATATCGCCGACGAGCTTTATGCCGGCGCAAGCGCCGAGATCGCGCGGCAAGGCAGCACCTGCGAACGCATGTCTGTGCCGGGCGTGCTCGAAGTGCCCCAGGCGCTGGCGCTGGCGCATCGCGCCGGGCTGCTGCCGATGCGCGGCCACGCTGGCGGCTATGACGGGTGTATCGCGCTGGGCTGCGTTATCCGCGGCGAAACCTCGCATTACGACATTGTCGCCCGAGAAAGCGCCCGCGCGCTGATGGACCTCGCGACAACGCACGCGATTCCGCTTGGCAATGGTATCCTCACGGTGGAGAACCAGGCTCAAGCAATGGAGCGCGCCCGCAAGGACCGGCGCAACAAGGGCGCGGCAGCGGCGTCCGCCTGCCTCGACCTCGTCGCGATGGCGCACCGCCTCCATGTCACGCAGTAGCCCACGCGGAAACCGACCCATGCCCGAAAGAAGGAAGCGCGTCCACAAACGATCGATGGAGCGCAGCGCGGCCCGGCTCTGTGCCGTACAGGCGCTGTATCAGATGGACGCGACACGGATCGGGCTGGACGAGGTCATCGGGGAGTTCGGCAGCTTCCGGTTCGGCCAGACAGGTGGCCTGGGCGACGCCGCGGAAGGCGAGGTTCCTGCGCCCGCCGATGAAGCATTCTTCGCAGATCTGCTGCGCGGCGTGGTGCGCGAACAGGAGCGCGTCGACGAACTGATCGGCACGCATCTCGCGCCAGGCTGGCGTCTCAGCCGCCTCGACAGTACGCTGCGGGCGATCCTGCGCGCCGGCGTCTACGAACTTATTGCGCGCGACGACGTTCCGTTTAAGGTCGTGATCAACGAATATGTCGATGTGGCGCGCGCGTTTTACGATGGCGACGAACCGGGCATGGTCAATGGCATCCTCGACCGGCTGGCCCATGAGTTGGGGCGTCACACGGCCAGCGAGCAGAACGCGGGCTAAGGGCGGGCATCGCCCTGACATCATGGGAGGCTGACCACCGTGCGCGTTTATACCGTCCACGCCCCTGATGAGCGCATACTGAAGGAAAGCGGCGATGTCGCCGCCTACGCCGAACGGTTCGTGTTCGTGCCTGAACGCTTCTCGCTGCTGGCCATGCTGTTTGCCCTGCCGTGGCTTCTGGTGCATCGGCTATGGCTGGCGACGCTCGGCTACATCCTGCTGCTCATCGGCCTGAGCGCGGCGGGAACCACCATCGGGCTGGGCGAGCAGGCTGTGGGCTTCCTCAGCCTCGCCGTGTCGGTGCTTCTGGGCTTCGAGGCGCATAACCTGCGCCGCTGGTCGCTTTCGCGCTCCGGCTACCGGCTGCTCGCCGTCGTGTCCGCACCCAGCCTTCAGGACGCAGAGCACAAGTTCTTCAGCGAGTGGCTCGAGGAAACTGCGCCGCGCCGCGAGACAGGTGCGCAAATGGGTGCCGCCACGGTCACGCCATGACGCTCATCATCGACTACGGCTCTGGCAACCTGCACTCCGCGGCCAAGGCGTTCGAGCGCGCCGCGCGCGAGACCGGCACCGGCGGCCCAGTACGCGTTTCAAGCGACCCGGAGGAGGTGCGGCGCGCCGAAAGGATCGTGTTGCCCGGGGTTGGCGCCTTCGCGGACTGCCGCGCTGGCCTTGACGCCATTCCCGGCATGCTGGAGGCGCTTGAGGAAACCGCGCGCCGGCGCGCCCGCCCGTTCCTCGGCATCTGCGTCGGCATGCAACTCATGGCCGAGCGCGGGTTGGAGCATGGCGACTGGCCGGGCCTGGGCTGGATCGCCGGGACGGTGGAACGGATCACACCCTGCGATCCGAGCCTGAAGATCCCGCATATGGGATGGAACACGCTTGAGCCGGCGCGCGCGCATCCGCTTTTTGCCGAAATCCCGACCGGGCCGCAGGGCTGGCACGCCTATTTCGTGCATTCCTACGCGATGCGGCCAGCCGATCCGGAAGCTGTGGTCGCTACGACAGACTACGGCGGCCCTATTGTGGCTGCGGTCGCCCTGGACAACCTTGCGGGCACCCAGTTCCACCCGGAGAAGAGTCAGAAGCTGGGGTTGAGCCTGATCGCCAACTTCCTGCGATGGAACCCGTGAGCCGCTGCGAGCCGTAAATCGGCTTTATTTTCACAGTGCCCTGAGCTACCAAGGATTCGCGAGAGGCATTTGCACCAAAAGCAGGACGCGCGCCATTCGTTCGGTCGTTGCCGGGCGCGCTTGCTCTGAACCGATAATCTTCTGACAAGCCGCGTCTTGACTGCCAGCCGGGTGAGCCATGACCACTGAAGCGCAGCGATTCTGGTCACAATGATCCTGTTTCCCGCCATAGACCTCAAGGACGGCCAGTGCGTGCGACTGCGGCGCGGCGAGATGGATGCGGCTACGGTCTACGGAGACGACCCGGCAGCACAGGCGCGAGCCTTCGCGGCGGACGGCTTTGAATATCTCCATATCGTCGACCTGAACGGGGCGTTCGCCGGCTCGTCCGTGAATGGTGCGGCGGTCGAGGCTATCCTGTCCGCGGTCAGCATCCCGGTGCAGCTTGGCGGCGGCATTCGCGACATGGCAGGGATCGAGACATGGCTGGGACGGGGCGTTGCCCGGGTGATCATTGGCACAGCCGCGGTACGCGACCCCGATCTTGTCACCGGGGCCTGCCGCGCGTTCCCGGGACGCGTTGCGGTCGGCATCGACGCGCGCGATGGGAGGGTCGCCATCGCGGGATGGGCCGAGACCAGCGATCTGAGCGCGGTCGAGCTCGCGCGGCGGTTCGAGGACACGGGTGTGGCCGCGATCATCCATACCGACATCGCGCGCGACGGAATGCTCGAAGGACTGAACCTCGACGCAACGCGCGAGCTCGCCGAGATGGTGAACATCCCGGTGATCGCCTCGGGCGGGCTCGCCGGCATGGCCGACATCGACGCGCTGCTGCGCCCGGAAAACGCGTGCCTCGCCGGGGCGATCGCGGGCCGCGCGCTGTACGACGGGCGGCTGGACCCGCGCGCGGCGCTTGCGCGCATCTCCCAGGCCAGGCGGCAGGAGGCGGGCCATGCTTAAGGTGCGGATAATCCCCTGCCTCGACGTGAAGGACGGGCGCGTCGTAAAGGGGGTCAACTTCGTCGATCTGCGCGATGCGGGCGATCCGGTCGAGGCGGCCGCGGCCTATGATGCGGCGGGCGCGGACGAACTCTGCTTCCTCGACATCACCGCCAGTCACGAGCAGCGCGGCACCATACTCGACGTGGTCCGGCGCACTGCCGAGCGCTGTTTCATGCCACTGACGGTTGGCGGCGGGGTGCGTACGGCGGGTGACATCCGCAAGCTGCTGGAAGCTGGGGCCGACAAGGTGTCGATCAACACGGCGGCCGTGAAAAACCGCAACTTCGTGCTCGAGGCCGCCGACAAATTCGGGCGGCAATGTATCGTCGTCGCTGTTGACGCCAAGAAGGCGTCAGCGCCCGGTGCGTCGGACCGCTGGGAAATCTTCACCCATGGCGGGCGGGAGTCCACCGGCATCGACGCGGTGGAATACGCGCGGGAAGTCGTCGAACTGGGCGCGGGCGAAATCCTGCTGACTTCGATGGACCGCGACGGCACGCGCTCAGGCTTCGACCTGGCGCTGACCCGCGCGATAGCCGATGCGGTCGAGGTGCCCGTGATCGCCTCGGGCGGCGTGGGCACGCTCGATCATCTGGTCGAAGGGGTGCGCGAAGGCGGCGCGAGCGCGGTGCTGGCCGCCTCGATCTTCCACTTCGGCGACCACACCATCGCTGAGGCGAAGCAGCACATGGCCGAGGCCGGCATCGCAGTGCGCCTCGACGACTGAACCGTTTTCGGCTGCCGCGACCGACGCATTTTCGTCGGCAGGCACCGCGAAAAATCGAAAGAAGCGGTGAAACGATGCCGCCACATTGCATCTGACCGAGGCAAGTAAGGGGGATCAGACATGGCCGACGATACATTGGCGCAACTGGCGCAGATCATCAGGCAGCGCCGCGAGGCGTCGTCGGAAGGTTCATATACCCGCACGCTGCTCGACGCCGGGCCGGCTTATTGCGCGCGCAAAATGGGCGAGGAAGCCATCGAAACAGTCATCGCGGCGCTGCACGAGAACGACGAGGCGCTCAAGCTCGAAGCCGCCGACCTGCTGTATCATCTGCTGGTGCTGCTGGAGACCCGGCATATCGCCTATGACGACGTGATGGGCGTGCTTGCCGAGCGCATGGCCAAATCTGGCGGCAGCGGGATCAATGGCTGAGCCTGAGCCCATCCTGGTCCCATGCCGGACAATCCATGACGAAAAGCCGGTCATGACCACAAATCCGCAGAATTCGCCGCTCTCGCCCTACCTGACATTCGACAAGAAGGAATGGGCGGAACTGCGCGCCGAAACGCCGATGACGCTCGATGCGCAGGATCTCGAGCGGCTGTCCGGCGTCATCGAGCGGGTTTCCGAGCAGGAGGTCATCGAGGTCTATCTGCCACTGTCGCGTTTGCTGAATTTCTATGTCGGCGCGTCACAGGCCCTGCACGCGGCGACCTACCGCTTCCTCGGGCAGCGCGAGAACAAGACGCCGTTCATCATCGGCATCGCTGGCAGCGTGGCGGTCGGCAAGAGCACCACTGCCCGCGTCCTTCAGGCCCTGCTTTCACGCTGGACGAACTCCCCGCGTGTGGACCTAGTGCCGACCGACGGCTTCCTGCTGCCCAACGCGGTGCTGGAAGAGCGCGGTATCATGAACCGCAAGGGCTTCCCGGAGAGCTTCGACACCCGCGCGCTGCTGCACTTCCTCGCCGAGGTGAAGGCCGGCCGCCCTCAGGTGCCCGCGCCGGTCTATTCGCATTTCCACTATGACGTGCTGCCCGACAAGACGATCTGCGTGGACCGCCCGGATATTCTTATCGTGGAAGGGCTGAACCTGCTGCAACCCGCCAAGCTGCCGTCGAACGGCGAGGCGATCCCGTTCGTCTCCGACTTCTTCGACTTCTCGATCTATATCGATGCCGAGCCGGAGCTTATCGGACGGTGGTATGTCGAACGGTTCATGCGCCTGCGCAAGACGGCATTCAGCGACCCGGCGGCGTATTTCTACCGCTATTCGAAGCTGTCCGACGACGACGCGCGCCGGACCGCCCGCCAGATCTGGGAGACGATCAATCTGAAGAACCTGCGGGCGAATGTGCTGCCGACGCGACAGCGCGCACGGCTGATCCTGCGCAAGGTGTCGGATCACACGGTGCAGACCGTGCATCTGCGCAAGATTTGACGCCGCGCCCGCTCAGACGGTCTTGTCGGGATGCTGGCACAGATCGCGGACCGTGCAGTCGCCGCACAGCGGCTTGCGCGCCTTGCAGACATAGCGTCCGTGCAGGATCAGCCAGTGATGGGCGTGGAGGGCATATTCCGGCGGGACGACCCTTTCCAGCGTCTGCTCCACCTCAAGCGGCGTCTTGCCCGGCGCCAGCCCGGTGCGGTTGGCGACGCGGAAAATATGCGTGTCGACCGCCATGGTCGGCTCGCCGAACGCGACGTTCAGCACGACATTGGCGGTCTTGCGCCCCACGCCAGGCAGGCTCTCCAGCGCCGCGCGCTCGCGCGGGACTTCGCCGCCAAACTCCGCGATGAGCTTTTCCGACAGGGCGATCACGTTTTTCGCCTTGTTGCGGTAAAGTCCGATGGTCTTGATCATGTCGCGCACGCGCGCCTCGCCGAGCGCGGCCATCTCCTCCGGCGTGTCTGCGGCGTCGAAAAGTTTCGCCGTAGCCTTGTTGACGCCGGCATCGGTCGCCTGCGCCGACAGCACCACCGCCACCAGCAGCGTGAACGGGTTGCGGTATTCCAACTCGCTTTCCGGCTCCGGGCGCGCCTCGGAAAAGCGGCGGAACATCTGCGCGATCGACTCGCGCTTCAGCCGCGAGCGCGGCTTCGCCTTGCCGGGCTTGCGTCGCGGTTTTGGTGGTGAAGGGTTCGCTTGCGCCATGCGCCGCCTTGTACAACATTTGCTGTCAAAGAGGAGACACGAATTGGCGCGGGCCGCAGGAGATGAACGAATGACGCGAGAAGACACGAACAGGCCGGGCTTCGCGGCGCGCGAGGGCGTGGACATCGAGGAAGGCTTGATCTTCGCGCCGAAATTCGTCGAAGGCGGCGTGTTGCCGGTGGTTGTGACCGACGCAGGCACAGGCGAGGTGCTGATGCTCGCCTACATGAACGCGCTGGCCCTCGCACGCACCATCGAGACAGGCGAGGCGCATTACTGGAGCCGCTCGCGCGGCAAGCTGTGGCGCAAGGGCGAGACCAGCGGCAACACGCAGAAGGTCATCGAAATGCGCACCGACTGCGATCAGGACGCGATCTGGCTCAAGGTGCGCATGGCCGGCTCGGGCGGATGCTGCCACACCGGCCGGCGCTC
>CAZYYQ010000026.1:0-14265 GCA_964651275.1 uncultured Hyphomicrobiaceae bacterium
CGTGGATCAGGTGTCTGTGTCACTGCACTAGAGCATTTTCAGCAAGAGTGGGTTCCGGTTTTGCGTCAGAAGCCAAAGGCGGGCACGAAGCGACCAAAATGCGACAAAACAATAACTTGGAGCGCGTGCGCTGATTCAGGGTTTCTTGAACGCGCTCTGGTCCAGGCGCGTGCACCAGAAGGTGTACATGCCGTCAAAAGTGTGGGGGTGCTGCCGCTCGAATGCTGCCCAATCCTCCAACCGCCCCGGCCAGTCGCTGTCCGGGAATGCCTCGAGGAAACGCCGCGAGATCAGTCCGGGGAGAATGAAACCGGCGAAAGACAGCTTCTGCTCGTCAAGGAAGGCAGCGATCTCATCAAGCGTGACCGTGGTTTCCTGTGTATGCAGCGCGAGATCGCGGAACTCGTTCAGGCTGTAGAAATCCTTGGAATCGAACAGCGTCTCGTCCGAGCGATCGGCAATCAGCGCGGCGCGGAACGCCCGTGCCTCGGCATCCGTGCAATCCGGGCCGGGATAGCCAGGATGATCGCGCAGCCGGGCGAGATTGGCCCGCGAGACCTTGCTGTATAGACCGACCATCATCAGCCCGCCGGGCGCCAGCCGGTCAAGCAGCGCGCGCCAGCCGGCCAGCGGATCGGCCATGTGATGCAGCACGCCAACTGCCTCGATGATTTGGAACGGGCCGCTGTCCGCGTCGAGACTGAGGATATCTGCCTGCGCGAAGGTGATGTTGTCGACGCCAAGACGCCGGGCCATCCATTGGCCGTAGGCCAGGCTAGGCCGGCTCAGGTCGATGGCGGTTACCGCGGCATTGGGGCCATAGCTCTCGGCGGAGGCGATGGCATGCTGGCCGGTACCCGCGCCCGCAATCAATACTTCGACAGGGCCGTCAAGAAACCCTAGCCTGTCATCCGGGAAAAACCGGGACAGCGTCGCCCTTGCGCGCCCGCGCGCAGGTCTATGCAGGCTGGACCAGCGCGGGTAGGGGCTTTTCTGGTATTGGGCGGCAACTTTCTGCGAAACCGGATCATCGACGCGCCCACGTTGCGGGATTGCCTCGGCAAGACGCGTGCGTTCGGCCTCCGCCTCCAATAGCGGTGCGAGCATCTCTCCCAGTGCCCGCGGGCGGATCTTGGTGCAGTCGCCGGGCGCCAGATGCGGTGCGGCGGCTTCCGCTACGGGAGCGTAGAGCAGGTGAAGCAGCAGCACGCGCGCGGCATCGGCATCGCCATCTTTCAGCGACGCCCAGTCGATTTCCAGCGCTTCCAGCCGCGCCTCCTCCTCCGGCGTGGTCGCGAACACGTGATCGTTCATCTGGCATTGCTGCGCCAATGCGACGGCGAAGGCGAACAGATCGCGGTCGAGGAACCGCTCCGCTGGGACGTCGATCAGCAGCGCACGGCGCACGCCGGTCAGCAGCCATTCCACGTCGATGGAGGCATTGACGCCGCTGGCCAGCGCCCTGTGCAGCAGCGGGTCCGCCAGAACATCAGCCGTGCGCTTGACGACCAGCGCGGCCGGATCGGTATGGGCCGTCAGCCCTGCAGCGTCGCGCAGATAGGCGATTGCGACTTCGGACAGCCGCTGACTGTCCACGTTTGGTGCGGCCAGCGCGGCCTTCAGCCCGATGGGGTCGAGGTCGCGGTAATTGTCGAGCGTGACGAGACGCACGATCCGCGACAGGCCGCGCGTGGCAGCCTGTTCATCGGGCCGCAGTCGCACCGCGCGCGTCAGATTGACGATAGCCGCGTCGATCTCGCCGATGCGCTCTTGCGTGCGCGCGAGTTTGATCAGCGGCGCGGCGTCGCGCGGCTCGCTACGGTGCGCCTTCTCGAAGAACTGCCGTGCCCGCAAGAAACGCCCCGCCTGATATTCGCGCGTACCCAGCGCCATCCAGTTGGAGCGCCGCGCCGGACGCTTTCCTAATCGCGCCATGAGCGAACTGCTTCCCTCACAGCCACGGGCGGGCGGTTTGCGCGCGTTCCTCGTAGGCCGCGATCCTGTCTGCGCGCTCCATCGTGAGGCCGATGTCGTCCAGCCCTTCGAGCAGGCATTTCTTGCGGAACGGATCTATCTCGAAGGTGATCGTGCCGCCGTCCGGGCCGGTGATGGCCTGGTTTTCGAGGTCCACCGTCAGCGTGGCGTTCGCGCCGCGCGAGGCATCATCGAGAAGTTCGTCAATGTCTTCCTGCGGTAGGCGGATTGGCAGGATGCCGTTCTTGAAGCAGTTGTTGTAAAAGATGTCGGCAAAGCTCGGCGCAATCACGCAGCGGATGCCGAAATCCAGCAGCGCCCAGGGCGCGTGCTCTCGGCTGGAGCCGCAGCCGAAATTGTCGCCGGCGATCAGGATCGACGCGTTCCGGTAGGCCGGCTTGTTCAGCACGAAATCCGGGTTCTCATTGCCGTTCTCGTCGAAACGCATCTCGTGGAACAGGTGCTTGCCCAGCCCGGTGCGCTTGATGGTCTTCAGGAACTGCTTGGGGATGATCATGTCGGTATCGACGTTGATCATTGGCAGCGGTGCTGGAACGCCGGTCAGGGTCGTGAATTTTTCCATCGGTTTTTCCCGGTTGTTCGTTCTGTTTGCAGACCTAGCGCAGATTGTGGGGCCGGCCAAGAGGCGCATCGCTCAAAGCGCCGTGCCCGCCACCGGCGAATCCGAGAAACACGAGCGGATATAGGCGCAGCGCTTCGGCCCGGCGGGATGGGTTGGGCTGGCCTTGGCCTGGCCGATGAAGCCGCAGATTGTGTCCACGCCCGCCCGATCCAGCCAGCCCTCACGCCGGCCTTGCCTGACGGCATAGCAGTCCGCCGCCAACTCGCCCCGGCCCACATACTGATGCGCACATTCATGTGCGTATACGTAGCGTTTCAACGTCATCGGGAGCTTGGAAAACCGCTGCCGATTCACGATCAGGAAACCGTAATAGGCGGCGGCGTAATCGTCGAGCGTGTCGGCAATGACGGTGGGGCGGTGGCCACAGGAAAAGCGTTCGCCCTCGATGCGCAGTGCTCCCGCCGGCACGATCTCGCCCTTGCCGCCAATATGCGCCAGATACTGTTCCGGCGTCGGATCGGCATAGAGATGGCGCAGCGCCGCAGCCCCCGCGAGCCCGCCAGCCATGACGAGGGCAACCATGAATGTCGTGATCAGTGCTCGCATGTTCCCTCGGTTGCCGCGGCGCTCGCCGCTCACTCAGCATCCGCCTGCTGTTCAATCAAGTCCATATCGTCGTCGGAAAAGCCGAAATGATGGCCGATCTCGTGGATATAAACGTGTCGGATCACCGCGCCGACATCATCGCCGGTCTGGTGGGCGTAGCGCAGGATCGGCATCCGGTAAAGAAAGATCATGTCGGGGCCATAACCGCTCTGCAAGACACTTTTGAACGGCAGCCCGATGCCATGATAGAGCCCCAGAAGGTTCATCGGATGGTCGATGCCCATCATATCGAGCGTGTCAAGGTCGGCAAAGTCCTGCACCTGTGTGACGAGGTTGCCAACGGCCGCACGAAATTCCTTCGGCAGGTTGTCCCAGGTCTGCTGTGCAACCTCCATGAACTCGGCTTCGGTCATGTGAGCTAGCCCTTGTTCTCCTCGCTGGGGAGGTAGGGCGCGAGTGCGCTCGGTGCAACGGTTCAGGCGGCTTCCGCGCGGCGCTGTTTCACGGTTGCAAAGGCCCAGTCGAGCCACGGCACGAGCGCCTCGATATCGGCCTTTTCCATCGTTGCGCCGGTCCAGATGCGCAGGCCCGCAGGCGCGTCGCGGTGCGAGCCGATGTCATAGGCGACTCCCTCTTCGGCGAGCAGCGCGGCAATGTCGCGGGCGATTCCATCGCGCCTGTCCATCTCCATCGCGGTGACATCCGGATCGACGATCTTGAGGCAGACCGAGGTGTTGGAACGCACGCTTGGCGCTTCAGCGAGGAAATCCACCCAGCCGGTGCGCGCCACCCAGTCCGCGATGACTTGGAGGTTTTCGTTAGCGCGGGCGATCAGGGCGGGCAGTCCGCCAATGCGCTGCGCCCAGGCGAGGCCGTCAAGATGGTCCTCCACGCACAGCATGGACGGCGTGTTGATCGTGGCGCCCGTGAAGATCCCCTCATCCACCTTGCCATCCTTGGTCAGCCGGAACAGTTTCGGCAGCGGCCAGGGCGGGGTGTAGCTCTCCAGCCGCTCCACCGCGCGGGGGGAAAGGGCAATCATGCCGTGCTGCGCCTCGCCGCCGAGCACCTTCTGCCACGACCACGTGGACACATCCAGTTTCGGCCAGCCGAGATCCTGTGCGAATACGCCGGAGGTCGCGTCGCACAGCGTCAGCCCCTCGCGGTTGTCCGTGATCCAGTCGGCGCTCGGGATGCGCACACCCGAGGTCGTGCCGTTCCAGGTGAAGATCACGTCGCGGTCGAAGCTCACCCGCGTCAGGTCGGGGAGTTGTCCGTACTCGGCCTCATAAACATTCACGTCGGCCAGCTTGAGCTGCGCAACGACATCCTTCGCCCAGGTCTTGCCGAAGCTCTCCCAGGCAAGCACGTCGACGCCGCGCGCGCCGAGCAGCGACCACATCGCCGCCTCGAAAGCGCCGGTGTTCGAGGCGGGCATGATGCCGATGCGGTAGTCTGGCGGGATGCCAAGGATCTCCCGTGACGTCTCGATGACCGCCTTGAGCCGCGCCTTGCCCTCAGGCGCGCGATGCGACCGGCCCAGCAGAGCGCCGCGCAGGGCCTCCAGCGACCAGCCCGGGCGCTTTGCGCAGGGGCCGGAGGAGAACAGCGGGTTCGCTGGGCGGATGTCGGGGCGCGGTGGGGTGCTCATGGGGGCCTCATGCTTTCGGGACGCCGGGGCGGCGCGGCCATTCGTTGTATGGCTTAAGGTTGGGTGCGATTGCATGTCAACATGCCCCGTCAGGTCCCGACATCAAGGTGTCGTCGGTTTGGCCCTATAATGCCTCCTTTCGATTTCGCGACAATCGATGACATGGGGGATGGCAGATGAAGGTCTGGGCGCTTGCTTTTCTGGTCGCAGTCAGCATGCAGCTGGGGCTGGCCGCGGGAGTCGCCGCACAGGCCATAGAGCCGCCCGGCAATGTTATCTTCTTCCACCCCGACGGTGCCGGCGTGAACCATTGGACCGCGCTGCGCATGATGGAAGTCGGGCCGGACGGCCGGCTGAACTGGGACATGCTGCCCGCCATGGCGGTCTACACCGGCCATATGAAGGACGCGCTTACCGGCACTTCGCATGGCGGCGCGACCACTCATGCCTATGGAATCAAGGTTGGCGGCGACAGCTTTGGCATGGACGGCAAACAGCCGATCACGGCGGCCTCGGGGCGCAAGATGTCGCTCATGCAGGAGGCGCTTGCCGAGGGCCGCGCGGTTGGCATCGTGCAGACCGGCCACATTGCCGAGCCGGGGACGGCCGTGTTCCTCGCGTCGTCGGAAAAGCGCAAGAACCGCGACGAGATCGCCGCTAAGGTCATCGGCTCCGGCGCACAGGTCATCATGGCGGGCGGCGAAAAATACCTGCTGCCGGAGGGCACGCGGGGCGTGTATGGCGAGGGTGGGCGCAAGGACGCACGCAACCTCATCGAAGAGGCGAAAGCGGCGGGCTATAAGGTGGTCTATACTGCCAAGGCGCTGGCCGAACTCGACCTCTCCGGCGTGGACAAGCTGCTCGGCGTGTTCGCGCACGAACACACCTTCAACGACCAGACCGAGGAAAAGAACCGTTTCGACAAGAAGCAGGCGTACATCGACGGCGCGCCCACGGTCGCGGAAATGGCGCGCGCTGCACTGGCGATCCTGTCACGCGCAGACGGCGGATTTTTCCTCGTCGTCGAGGAGGAAGGCTCCGACAATCTCGCTAACGCCAACCATGCGGCGGGAACGCTGGAAGCGCTGCGCCGCGCCGACGAGGCGATTGGCGTGCTGCATGATTTCGTGCGCTATAACCCGAACACGCTGATGCTGATGACCTCGGACAGCGATGCCGGCGGGATGCAGGTGCGCGGGCCCGACCCGCGATACGCCTTCAAACCTGACAGAAGCGTTCCTGCCGCCGAGAACAACGGCGCGCCGCTTGACGGAGTGGCGGGGCGCGAAACGCCGCCGTTCCTGTCCGCGCCGGATCAGCGCGGCAAGCGCTGGTCGTTTGCGATCGCCTGGAGCAGCTACCGCGATGTCTCGGGTGGTATTCTCGTCAGAGCTGCGGGAAAGAACGCGCACAAGGTGCACGGCGTGATCGACAACACCGAAATCTATGCGATCATGTACGAGACGCTATTCGGGAAGAAGCCGGGGCGGTGAGCGCGGCAGGCGGGCAGCCCGTTACTGCTTGCGAGCAGATAGCTGCGTATCGTATCGGCCCTGGGCGTGGCCCCGAATGATCTCCAGCGTCTCTGCCGGCTTCTCCTCCTGCGGCGCATGTCCGCAGCCGCGCACCAACCACAGATGCGCCCGTGGCATGTTATCGGCCAGCCGCTTGCCAAGTTTAAGCGGCACCACCCGGTCATTATCGCACCACACGACAAGCGTCGGCACGTCAATGGAAGGGTACTGGCGTGCAAGCGTTTCGACATCCTCCGGCATGATGTTGCGTATGGATTCGATCACCGCGTGCTTGCCCCCGGCGCTGTGGAGCGGGGCGGCGTAACGTGCGATTGCGTCATCAGTGACGGCACTTTCCTGTTCATAGGCGAGTCGCAGGGCCTGTTCGATCTGCACCTCGGGCGGAATCACCGCCACGCTCAGATCGCCGATGACGGGAAGCTGGATCAGGTCGAAGAACAGCGGCGTGTCCTGCGGATAGGCGATGCTGTTGAGCAGCACCAGCCGGCCGATGCGCTTCTCGGCCCCGCGCGCCTCATCGAGCGCGACCAGCAGCGAGACGCCGCCGCCATAGGAATGACCCACCAGCGTGACGTCGCGTAGTCCCTTGCGCTCTATCACCTCCCGTACGAGATCGGCCTGCGCGCGCACCGTGTAGGGTCCAACAAGTGGCTTCTCGGACCCTCCGAAGCCCTTGAGATCGATGGTGACGACCCGGTGGCTCTTCGCCAATGCCGGGGCAATCCTGTGCCATGTGTAGCTATTGGTGCCCAGCCCGTGGATCAAAACGATGGGCGGGCCTTTTCCCTCATCGCTGACGGCTAGCCTCACCGGAGGATTGCCGACTGTAATCTGCCCGGCTGGGCGGCTCGCGGCTTCGCTGATCGCGGAGAAATCGGGCAGCCCGGAACCGCATCCGGCAACTGTCAGCACCAGCCCCAACGCGGCACAGGCGCCTGCCACGCGGCGCGCACTCACCCATCGTAATCGACTCATCAGGTCTGCAACTCTTTTCGGGCTTGCCGGTGCTCGGTCCCGTTTCGCTTACCCTTGACCTCAAGCATCAACATACCGTGCTGACGTCGCGTCAACCCCGTTCCGCCACTTTCAATTTTCATCCGCGACTTTGCGTTGCGGATGTGGCGCGAATGCGTCGCCCTCCCGATTGCGTGTTTCGATTTGACACACAGTTAACGAAATGCGTTAATTCTGGAGGGCAGCGTTAAGAGCAAGCGTAAAGACGATGGGGCCGATGGGGGGCCGCCAGCGTGCGTCGCGTGTACGCCGAGCGGGCAAAGTTGTGGGTTTCGCCAAAGCTATCTGTTTGGCATTGACTTCGGCGATGATTGCCGGAGGCAGCGAAACCGTGCGCGCGTTCGATCTGCCGGATCTGTTGACCCCAGACCTCGCGGGCGCGGATTGGCTCGGCGGTCAGGCCGACGCTTTCGCCGGTGTGGATGCCGGCGACTCCTGGCTGTTCAGCTATGGCGGCTTCACGCTGGCGCCGGACGGCCTTGATCGCGAGGGCTTGCGCATACGGCTTTTCGGCGGGGCCGGGCATTACAGCTATACCTCAACCGTCGAAGTCAGCCCCGGCGCGCTTGTCGATTTCGACAGGCGCTCGCAGGTCTTTCAGTTGGAAGCCCTGGTTGGATGGCAGGTCTTCGCCGGAATGGTGACCGCGAAGCTGTTCGCCGGCGTGGCTTACGAGGATCATGCCATCAGCCCCGACGACCCGCAGAACGCCATCGCCGGTTCGCATATCGGCGTGAAACTGGCGGTGGAGACGTGGTTCGACCTGTCGCGCTGGGCGTGGGCGAGCGCTGATGCGTCCTATACCACCACGGTTGAAGGATATTCCGTGGCTGCGAAATTGGGCCTGAAGCCGGTCGGTTGGTTGTCACTCGGGCCCGAGGCCTCCGTGTTCGGTAACCGGGAATTTGACGGCCACCGGCTCGGCGCGTTCGCGCGCTGGCATTGCGGCGGTTGCGACGCGACGGTGTCCGGCGGCATTTCCGGCGATTACGAAGATGAGACCGGCACTTATGGCGCGGTGTCGTTCTATTCGCGGTTCTAGCGCAGTTTCCGACACTGACGCTTGAATGCGAGTATGGCGCAAGCGTGGATCAACTGTCTGTGTCGGTCCACTAGTGTTCGAGGCGTGGGGCAAGCCTTGCGCGGCGCGGCTATTGCCGGGATGGTTGAACGCTCGCCGCCCGGGTTTCGCTGCCCGGCTGGTCCGCCTGCCCGGTGTCCTGCTCATCGCCCGGCATGGCGGGTGCGTCTCCAAGCGACGCCAGATACGCAATGATGTCGGCCCGCTTCCCGTCGTCCTTGACGCCGGCATAGGTCATCTTGTTGCCGGGGACGCATTCTCTCGGATTCTTCAGGTAACAGTCGAGCCGCTCATAGGTCCATTCGCCGCTATAGTCCTTCAGCGCCTGCGAGTAGTTGAAGCTTTCGACGGCAGCGACATTGCGTCCCACGACGCCGTAAAGGTTCGGCCCGACGCGGTTGCCGCCGCCTTCATCAAACGTATGGCAGGCCGAACATGCGCGCGCGGCCTTCTGGCCTTCCGCTGCATCGCCCGATGCCAGCAAAGCAGCGAGTTCGCTCTGGCCGTCGCTGGCCTCGTCCGCGGCCACAGTCTGTTCAGTGGCCGCGGTCTGTGCTGCTTCCGCGCTGGCTTCGGCGGTCTCCTGCGCCTCGTCCCCAGCCTGTTCCTGCGCTTCGACGGGCCGCGCGTCTCGGGCCGCGGCCTGTTCGCTCTCGGCTGGCGCGGCCGCTTCTGCTTCTGCGGTGTCCTGCGCCGGTTCAGCAGGCTCAGCCGCTTCCTCAGCCGGTTCGGCAGCGGCTTCCTGCGCTTCAGCTTCCGGCTCGGGGAACGGGGGCGCATCGCCAAGCGAGGCAAGATAGGCGATCATGTCGGCGCGCTTCACTGGGTCCTTGATGCCGCCATACGCCATGCTGGTGCCGGGCACGCATTCCTTCGGGTTTTCGAGGAAGCAGTCCAGCCGCTCGTAGGTCCATTCCCCACCGTATTCTTTCAGCGCACTGGAGTAGGCGAACCCGTCCACTGCGGCGACTTCGCGCCCGGCAACGCCGTAAAGGTTCGGCCCGACGCGGTTCGGGCCGCCTTCGTCGAACACATGACAGGCCGAGCACTGACGCCCGGTACGTTCGCCCGCGCCCGGATCGGCGGCGGCGAGCAGCACGGCCAGCGGCTGCTCGGCCTCAGCCGCCTGATCGCCCTCCGTTTCGGTGCCGGTCATGCCGGCTGTCTGCGTCTCGTCCGCACCCTCAACCTCGACCACGGTGTACTCACCCGGTCCCCCCGATGGGTAGAGGATATCGACGGCGGTGTTGGCGCCCACAATCACCAGCAAGCTCACCAGTACTGCGCCCGCGAGCTTGTTGAAGGTCCAAAGGTCCATGTGTCGTGGTCCTCACATTCGTTTGACGCAGACGGGTTCAGAGTAGCCGGCGCGACTGAAATCGGTTGACCGTTCCGGCAGATATAGCTTTTCTAAACGCCGCTATGCAACTCGGATCGGCACGCGTCACGGGGGCGCAGTCGCCGCCGCGCGAACGAAAACAAATCGGAATGTCACGCTCGGTCATCATCATTCCCGCTCGGATGCAGGCCAGCCGCCTGCCGGGCAAACCGCTCGCGGAGATCGGTGGTGAACCGATGATCGTGCATGTCTGGAGGCGCGCGGTCGCGGCGGATGCCGGTGAGGTGTTCGTCGCAACGGATGCGCCCGAGATTGCAGAGGCGGTCCGCGCGGCAGGTGCTCAGGCGATCATGACGCGCGACGACCACGCAAGCGGATCAGACCGGGTGCATGAAGCCGCAAGTAAACTCGGAGCGGATGCCGCCGGAGACATCATCGTTAATATTCAGGGCGATCTGCCGATGCTTGACTCTGCGCTGGTGCGCGCTTGTGTCGCGCCTCTGGACGACCCAGAGGTGGACATCGCCACGTTGGCGGCTGAGATCGACGACCCCGGCGAGGTGATTGATCCACACGTCGTCAAGGTGATCGCGACCTCTGCGGGCGAGGGCGGAACTCTGCGCGCGCTCTATTTCACCCGCGCGCCTGCGCCTTCGGGCTACGGACCGTTCCTTCATCACATCGGCATCTATGCCTACCGGCGCGCGGCGCTGGATCGTTTCGTATCGCTGCCGGCCTCGCCGCTCGAACAGCGCGAACGCCTCGAACAACTCCGTGCCCTCGAAGCGGGGATGCGCATCGGGATGCGTGTCGTGGACAGTGTACCGCTGGGGGTGGACACGCCCGTGGACCTTGACAGGGCGCGCGCCATTTTCGCGGCCGGGTCGTCGCCCCCGGCGCAGCGTATGGCCGAACATCCGGGAAGCCGATAAGCGGGATGTCACACGCTCAGACCAAACGGCGACCCGCACCTGCGGCCCCTGCAGAACCCGTGCCGTCTCGCGCCAAGACCCTGGCCGCGAAGGCACCGAACACTATTGTTTATCAGGGCGAGCCGGGCGCGAACTCGCATATCGCCTGCCGCGACCAGTTCCCCGAAATGGACGCCGTCGGCTGCGCGACCTTCGAGGATACCCTGCTTGCCGTGCGCGAAGGGCGAGCGGCCTGCGCCATGATCCCGGTGGAGAACTCGGTCGCCGGGCGCGTCGCGGACGTGCACCACCTGCTGCCCGATTCAAGCCTCCAGATCATCGGCGAGCACTTCGAGCGCATTTCCCACCAGCTTCTGGCCCTGCCCGCCGCCCGGCTGGAGGATCTGCGCACCGTTCACAGCCATATCCAGGCACTCGGCCAGTGCCGGCAGGTGATACAGCGTCTCGGCCTCCAGCCGGTGACGCAGGCCGACACGGCAGGCTCGGCGCGTATGATCGCTCGCGACGGCGATATCACGCAGGCGGCCATCGCGCCTTCACTCGCAGCGGAGGTGCACGGCCTTCAGATCATGCGCGCCGACATTCAGGACGCGGCCCACAACACCACGCGCTTCCTCGTTTTGGCACGCGAGCCAGCGGGGGTGCCGGCGAATAACGGCCCGGTCATCACGACCTTCGTGTTCCGCGTGCGCAACGTGCCTGCCGCGCTCTACAAGGCGCTCGGCGGCTTCGCGACCAACGGCGTCAACATGACCAAGCTGGAATCCTACCAGCTCGAAGGCAGCTTCCACGCAACGATGTTCTACGCCGACATCGAGGGACATCCGGATGAGCGCCGGGTGCAACTCGCGCTGGAAGAACTGCACTTCTTCTCGTCCAAGGTGACATTCCTCGGCACCTATCCTGCAAGCTCCCTGCGCGAACGCCTTGCCGATGAGGCAAACGGACGGATAGCAGAAAACGGCGGCCTGCCGGACTGATCGCCCGGCTCAGAGGTTCGTGATACGGCGGCAGCGCGTGCCGCGCGGGACACCGCTTCTCCGGCGCTTGCGTTCAAGGCGGCGGTTACACCTGCGCCGCGCGCGATTGCAGGCCCAACTCTTCTTGAAAGCCCAGCCTGTTCCCTGAACGATCATGCTGCCCGTGAACGGATTATGGGCCATATACACGCATCTCTTGCGGGCCTCAGCGGGTGAAGCCCATGTGAGCGCCATCACGAAGCCAGCCAGAGCCGCCAGCAAAGCTGAGCGGGCGTGGCCGGAACGCCAATCAATCATTGGTTGCACTCCTCACTGGTCCTCGGGAGAACGGGAACTGACAGAAGTGTTATTGTCCAATGTTGCAGTAAAGACGAGGAATACGCCAAAATTTTATCGACAAGTCGAGATGAACGCAACAACAGGAAAATTCGCGGATGGCTAGTGGCGCGAATTTGACATTTGAGTCCCGCTTGGGGCCAGGCTCTTGCTCAAATGTTAAATTCAAAAAACGTCAATAGAATCAATAAATTGCTAGTGGCCCTTGTGGTTCAGACATTTGCTCGGGCGGGGCTGCGACGGGAGGCAAATCTCTGAATTGGAGATCTAGGCCGACTGTCCGCGATCAATCCATTTCCGATCATGGTGGCACCGTTACCAAATCGGCCACGGCGGTTCACCGCTTTTTTTCTGCGGTCGGTACGCCGCTCTCGGCCTCTTCCGAAAAGGCCGGTTCGCCGTCTGAGCGCAGTTGCGCGATCTCTCGCATGGCCCAGTCCTGCGCGAGCGCCATGATCCGGCTGTGGAGGGTAAAATCCAGAAGCGATATGCCGCGCGGCATCGGCGGCTGCAGCAGCACGATGTCGTCCGCAACCTCATCGCCGGAAAACCACCGCGGTGTTTGGGCGCGCAGAGAAATATCGGGGATCATGGGAAGTACCCCGCCGGGGCGGGATGGCGTGCGACGCAACAGGCCGCGCAGCATCACGTTGCCGAGATCACGATAGGCCGCGGGCGCGCGTCCAAGAGGCCCGGGCAGCGGCTGTACGACGAAGCACCGCCCGGCCCCCAGCGCCCGCAGCGCCTCCACCGGCGGCGGCGCGGCGCCCGAGCCATCCACCAGCATGTCGCCTTCCCCGGTAACGAACGGCGCGAAGACGCCGGGCGGGGTCCAGTTCGTGCGCACGATCGCCTGGAGGCTGTCGCGCTCATGAGTCCACAACCGCGCGCGCGAGATGTTCGCCGCGAAGCCGCGAAACGGCAGCCGCAGTTCGGTTGCGGTTCCGTGCGGGATGTGTCTGTTGATCATCCGGTCGTAGCGGGCATGGCCGTAGAGCCCGCCGCGTCCTCCCCATAAGACTGTCTGACGGCGCGCTCCGCTCATCACGCCGCTTTGCACAAAGATGCGCCTGACCAGCGCATTGATATCCTCCGGTCCCAAGCCACCAGCCAATAGCGCAGCGATCGCCGCTCCGGCGCCGGCCCCGCTCACCGCGTCGATCTCCACTCCGGTTTCTTTCAGCGCGGCGACCACGCCGAGATGCGCCGCGCCGCTCAAACCGCTGCCCGTCAGGGCTAGCACGGTCGCGCGCCCCATCGAAAAGCGGGCAAGCCGCGCGAAGGATTCCCTGTCGCCCAGTGTCACGAAGTGATGCGCCGCAACCGGCCGCAACGCGAGCCAGCGCTCGGATCCGGCATCCAGAGGGCCGCTGCGCCGCCCGGCGATGATCACGAGGCGCGAGGCGCGCGTTCCGGCCATGGCAAGGCCGCAGCGCTCCACCTCGCTCAGCGGAATGCGTGGGCCGGAAGGATCGCCATCGTCCACCCCGACGATCAGCACTTCGTCAGCCCGGTCGATGCAGCGCCGCGTCCACGGTGTGAGGGTGTCATCGGCGACATAAAGGACGGCGTCATTGACGCGCTCGCTCTCTTCGAGTTCGTGCATCACCTGCGGATCGTCGATGGCGATGCCGCCGGGCTGATTCTGTCCAAGGCCCGCAGACGACAGAACCTGGCACGCCCCCATCGCCTCCAGCGCCTCGGCCAGCGCGCGGATGAATGCGTCCGGCACCTTGACGTTCGCGCCGGGACACACGGCAATGGTACGCGCCGCTGCATCCGGAGCACGGGCAGTTGCCGAAGCCCCGGAACTCTTGACGACGCCGGCGATCAGGTTTTCCCAAAGATGCGGCATGCCGGTCATCGCCTCGCGGAAGTCCTCGCGGCTAAGGCGCAGCACCGTGCTAGGGCGCGCGGCGATGATTTGCATCGGGTGGGCGTCGAAGGCGAAGAACCTTGGCGCGTCGACCGCCGCCCCCGGCGCGAACATTGCCTGGACGGGCTGGTCCTCTGATGTCCATGCGTCCTCGGTGGTCGCAATCAGGCGGCCGGACATGACCACGTTCAGCGCGTCCACCGGTGCGCCCGCCCGCGCCAGCTTCTCCCCGCTCGCCAGCGAGACGACATGCGCGGCGGCATAGAGCGCGCGCAACTCGTCGTTGGCAAGCGCGCGAAAGGCGTCGATGGCCTTGAGCAGAAGGAATGGCGGTTGCGGTGTCATATGCGTTTCCGTT
>CAZYYQ010000026.1:14365-17209 GCA_964651275.1 uncultured Hyphomicrobiaceae bacterium
TTCAGCCAGCCCGCGCCGCGCGGATCGCCTCGTCCCGCTCGAACAGGTACAGGCACGCTCGCGCCGCCGTGCCCTGCGGCTCTTCCAGCTTCGGATCACGTTCCAGCAGCAGCTTGGCCTGATCGCGCGCCGCTTCCAGCACTTCGCTGTCCTCGGGCAGGCGCGCGACGCGGAAGCCCGGATCGCCCGACTGCTTCGTTCCGAGGATCTCCCCGCCGCCGCGCAGCCGCAGATCTTCTTCCGCAATCCTGAACCCGTCATTCGTCTCGCGCAGGGCCTTCAGCCGCGCCTCCGCCGTCTCGCTCAGAGGCCCCTGATACAGCAGCAAGCAGGTTGCTTGCTCGGAACCGCGCCCGACACGCCCGCGAAGCTGGTGCAACTGCGCAAGGCCAAAGCGCTCGGCGTGCTCGATCACCATCACGGAGGCATTTGGGACATCGACCCCTACCTCGATCACGGTGGTCGACACGAGAATGCCGACATCGCCCGCGGCGAAAGCGGCCATCACGGCATCGCGGTCCGGGCCTTTCATGCGCCCATGCACCAGCCCGACGCGCTCGCCGAAATGCTGACGCAGATGCGCCGCGCGCTCTTCCGCCGCCATTGCGGGCGCCAGATCGGAACTCTCCACCAGCGGGCACACCCAGAACACCTGCGAACCGCTTGCGAGCGTGCGCTTGATTGCGCCGATGACATCGTGAATGCGTTCCACCGGCAGCGCGCGCGTCGTCACCGGCTTGCGGCCCGGCGGTTTTTCGTCCAGGACGGAAACGTCCATATCGCCGTAATGCGTCATCATC
This sequence comes from uncultured Hyphomicrobiaceae bacterium, assembly GCA_964651275.1. Taxonomy (GTDB): domain Bacteria; phylum Pseudomonadota; class Alphaproteobacteria; order Rhizobiales; family Rhodomicrobiaceae; genus Dichotomicrobium. The sequence continues at coordinate 15,166 of CAZYYQ010000026.1, forward strand.
AACGTGCGCGGGATGGGCGTTGCCGTGGCCACGAGAATATCAACGCCACCCTTGCCCTTGGCTTGCAGCGCGAGCCGCTGATACACGCCGAATCGGTGCTGTTCGTCGATCACGGCCAGCGCGAGGTCGTGAAACTCCACATCTGCCTGAAACAGCGCATGCGTCCCGACGATGATATCGGCGTGGCCGTCGCGGATGGCGGTCAGTACGGTCTTGCGCGCTGCGCCGGTTTCCCGCCCGGTCAGCAGTACCACGCGCAGGCTCGCCGCCGCGCCCATCTCCGCGATGGTCTTGTAGTGCTGGCGCGCGAGCACTTCAGTCGGGGCCATCAATGCGGCCTGCCCGCCAGCCTCGACAGCCGCCGCCATCGCCATAAGCGCTACCAACGTCTTGCCGCTGCCGACATCGCCCTGCAACAGGCGCAGCATCCGGTGCGGTGCGGCCATGTCCGACAGGATTTCCGCAACCGCCCGCTCCTGTGCGCCCGTGAGGTTGAACGGCAGACCCGCACGAATTTGCTGCGCCCGCGCACCGGTGCCCGTGATCGACCGCCCGCTTAAGCGCCGAAAGCGCCGGCGCATGAGCGCAAGCGCAAGCTGGCTGGCCAGCAGTTCGTCGCAGGCGAGGCGTTTGCGCGCCCCCGGTGCGGCGTTGAGGTCGGTGTCATCGCGCGGCGTGTGGATGATCTCCAGCGCGCGGCGGAAGCCCGGCCAGCCCTTGGCGGTGACAAAGCTGCGGTCCAGCCACTCCGGCAAATCCGGCACGCGCGCAACCGCCTGGCGCGCGGCATTTCGCATCGCGCGCTGGCTGATCCCCTGGGCGAGCGGGTAGACCGGCTCCAGCAGCGGGATCGCGTCGCGGTCGCCTTCTGCGGCGATGTGGTCGGGATGGGTGATCTGGATGTGCTTGCCGTAGAGTTCAGCGCGCCCGGACACGACCCGGCGCTCGCCCAAGGGCAGCACACGCTGCAAATAGCGCCGGTCGGCATGGAAGAACACGAGTTCGATCCGACCCGTAGCGTCCTCGCAGATCACTTTGTAGGGCGCGCGCGAGACGCTGGGCGGCGGCGCCCGATGCGCCTTGACAACCACACTCAAAGTCACGAGGTTGCCGGGCACGATGTCGGCGATAGCAGGACGATCACGCCGGTCGATGATGCCCGACGGAAAGTGCCAGAGAAGGCTCAAGATACGCGCCGTCTGCTCCGGTGCTGCGCCGGTAAGCCGGGCCAGCATGTCCTCCAGCCGCTCGCCAACGCCGTTCAGGTCGCGCAGGCTGGCAAACAGCGGGTTGAGGGAGGCAGGTCGCATTTTCACTCGGGCACCTGTCGATTGCGGCAAGTCTTGCACCTGCTTCGGAACATAGAGCGAACGCGGCGGCGTGCCCAGCGTGGCGGTGTCTGCGTCCACAGTCTGGAGGAGCTTGTTGATGCCTCAGGAGCTTGATCCACAGGCGGTGCGCCGGCGCATCCAGTACCGGGCAAGCCATCGCGGCACCAAGGAAATGGATATCCTGCTGGGCAGGTTTGCCGATGCCGCGCTTGATGAGATGAGCGCCGGTGAAATGGTCCTGTTCGAGCAGATGCTGGCGCTGCCTGATCCAGAGATCGACGCGTGGATCCGCGCGGGCCAACCGCCGGAGATCTTCGCCGATCTGATTCACCGCATCCGCGACTTCCATCGTTTTTGACCGCGCGCGATCATGGCCTCAGGCGTACAACCGAAATCCGCTGAACAACTCGCTCAAGCTTGGGAGCGGCTTCAGGGCGAGCCCGGCCCGCTGCTGGTCGGCGGCGCGCCGGACGGCGTCGATGCGCTGGCGCTGGCGCGCATGGCGCGGGCCAAGCCGGCGAAGGATTCGCCCGCCGCGCTGTTGCACATCGCACGCGACGACCGGCGCATGGCCGCGCTGGCCGCCGGGCTGTCCTTCTTCGATCCCGATCTGCGGGTCCTCACGCTCCCGGCCTGGGACTGCGTGCCTTATGACCGGGTCTCGCCAGACCCCGAGATCATCGCCAAGCGGATCACGACGCTGGTGCGCCTGT
>CAZYYQ010000027.1:0-16807 GCA_964651275.1 uncultured Hyphomicrobiaceae bacterium
CCAAGGATAACCGCGCCGGCCTCGTCATCCTCAATCGTCCAAAAGCGCTCAACGCCCTGTCGCTGGAAATGGTCCGCGCGATGGAGACGCAGTTCCACGACTGCGCGAAAGACCCGCATATCTATGGCCTCGTGCAGCGCGCGCATGACGATGGCGCCTTCTGCGCCGGTGGAGACGTGAAAGCGATCTACCAATCGCGCGACACCGACCCGGAGGCCGGAATTCTGTTCTACCGAGAGGAATATCAACACAACTGGACGCTGCAGCGCTTCATCAAGCCGACCATCTCGCTCATCAATGGCGTATGCATGGGTGGTGGCTGCGGCATCAGCGTCCATGGCACCCATCGCATCGCCGCGGACGGCTTCAAGCTGGCCATGCCTGAGACGGCGATCGGCCTGTTCCCGGATATCGGCGCGAGCTATTTCCTTCCGCGCGTGCCGGGGCGCATCGGTCTCTTCATGGGGCTGACCGGCGCGGTCATCGGCCCGGCGGATGGCTACCGGCTCGGACTTGCCACGCACTGCATCGGGGCAGACAAGTTCGATGATATCCAAGATGCAATGCGCGAAGCCGAGCCGATCGACCCCGTGCTCGACGCATTGCATGAAGACCCTGGCGAGGCCAGGCTGTCGCGGCTGCGCGAGGCGATCGACCGCTGTTTCGCGGGCGGGAGCGTCGAGGAGATAATCGCACGGCTGGGAGCCGAAGAGGGCAAGACACGGGATTGGGCGCAGGACACCCTCGCCACCCTGCACAAGCGTTCCCCCACTTCGCTCAAGCTGACCCACCGGCTCTATCAAGAAGGCGCGCGGGCGGACAGCCTCAGGGCGTCGCTCAAGCTGGAGTTTCGCTGCGCGGTGCGCTGCCTGCGCGCGCATGACCATTACGAAGGCGTGCGCGCCAAGATGGTGGACAAGGACAACAACCCGCAGTGGCACCCGGCGCGGCTGGAGGATGTCAGCGACGCTGCGATAGACGCTTATCTCGCGCCGCTTGAGGATGTGCCCGAACTGGAGCTGGCAGATCACTGGACGCTAATCGAATGAAGTCCGGCCCTTGCCCAGCGTACAAGGCGTAAAACAAGCTGTTTCTTTATGAAAAGTTTTTGAGTTCGCGTATTAAGTGCATTTTAGGCGTTCTACAGTAATGTTACTCCCGTTTCCGGCATATCGACCGAACGAGGCAGTAACATGAATAATGCGTTAAGCGTCACCCATCGCATGGAGCCCGACAGCGAAAGCGGGCTGCGTCCGAACTATCTCGTCACCCTCAAACTCATCGAACGGTTGCAGCGCCTGCTCCTCGATGTCCTGAAGGACGAGCTTGACCGGATCGGCTGTGCCGAGGTCAACAGCGTGCAAGCGCTCTTGCTGTTCAACATCGGCGACATGGAGCTGACCGCCGGCGAAATCCGCAGCCGCGGCTTCTACATGGGCTCGAACGTCTCCTACAACCTCAAGAAGCTGCAAGAATTTGGCTGCATTGAGCACCAGCGCTCAGAAAGCGACCGGCGCGCCGTGCGGATCAGGTTGACCGACCGCGGCAAGGCAATCAGTCAAGTCGTAGATCAGCTTGTCGAGCGGCAGCTTGGCCTTATCGAGAAAGTCGGGGGCATTTCCCAGACGGATCTTCAGGCAATGAACCGGAACCTGAAACGGCTGGAGCGCTTCTGGACGGACCAGATACGATACCGGCTCTAACTTCCGCCGCCTGTGCGAACACATCGCAGTGCCATTCAGGATGCTCCGGATCAGCGCAGTTCTGGCTGAAAATGACTCCACCTTGCCGCAAGTGCCATCCGACACCAGAATTTTGCCGACTTTTCGGGGGAAAATTCGAGACAGAGAGTTGTGCGTTGATAAATCGCAACGCCCCGGAACCAATTTCTGATCTCAAGGTTTTGTCATTTGTCTGTTGACAGACCGTGGACTATCTTCACCTGCTAGTGCTCCCCCGCGGGGACGGCGGATCAGGTTTTAGCGGGTAGAAACGGATCAGGACACGGTTGAGTTCGCCACAGTGGCGAACAGGGCGCTGCTTAAAGACGGAAATCCAGGTTCAGGTGAGGGCAATGGGCGAACAGGCTGCACGCAAGGTTTTTGGTAACAAGCTGACGGCATCGGTTGTGGCACTGGCGTTGAGCATGCCGATGCTCTCCAGCGATCGCGCATTCGCGCTGGACGACTGGATGCAGTTCGGCGAAAAACCTGGATCATCGTGGTCTCAGCCCTTCGACCGCTCGTTCGTTCAGCGATGGGAATCCCAGCCGCGCCGCGGCTATGCCACCCTCTCGACCGACAATCTGGAGCCGAGCCGCGCGGCCATCCGGCAGTATGCCGACATCGCGAAAAAGGGCGGCTGGCCACGTATTCCCGACGTCAAGCTGCGCGCCGGGGTCAGCGACCCTGCAGTTGCCATCCTGCGCAAGCGACTCCAGATCGCCGGGGATCTTGAGCAGCGCGGAGGCTTCGCGCAGACCTTCGATTATTATGTCGAGAAGGCATTGAAACGCGCCCAGAAACGCCATGGCTTGACGCCAACCGGTGTACTGGACAGTGCGACCCGCGCGGCCCTGAATGTTTCCGCGCGCGCCCGTCTGCAGCAGTTACGCCGCAACCTTGGCCGGATTGCCAGACTAGCGAAGCAGGCCGAACGCCAGAAACGCTATATTCTCGTCAACATTCCCGCAGCACAGATTGAAGCTGTCGAGAACGGCAAGGTGGTGTCGCGCCATTCCGCGGTGATTGGCAAGCCGGAACGGCAGACCCCCGTTCTGCAATCCCGGATCCACGAGATCAACTTCAACAAGGAGTGGATCCTGCCGCCAACCGTGATTCGCGAAGATCTCGTTCCCAAGGGCCGCTCCATGAGCCGGTCCGGCAAGAACGTGCTGGAGCGCTATGGTATTGACGCCTACGCGAGCTACGACGCCTACAAGCGTGGCGACAAGCTCAACCCGCGCTCGATCAACTGGTCATCCGCACAGCCGCTCAACCTGCTTTATGCGCAAGAACCAGGCAACGACAATCCGCTAGGGTTCGTTAAGCTGAACTTCCACAATCCGCACGCGGTCTATCTGCACGACACGCCGTCACAGTCGCTGTTCGGGCGGAACTATCGCGCCGAGAGCTCCGGTTGCGTGCGCGTTCAGGGTGTCGAACAACTCGTCGCGTGGATACTGCGCGACACGCCGGGCTGGAGCCTGTCGCGCGTGCGTCAGATGGAACGCACCGGCGAAACCATGTTCGTCGACGTCAAGAACCCCGTCACGCTCTATATGAATTACATCACGGGCTGGGCAACGCCCGACGGCGTGGTCCATTTCCGCCGCGACATTTATGGCCGGGACGGCGTCGGAGCCACAGCCTCGGCCTACTGACCTGCGGGCAGGCAGTTGTTCGAAACGGTATTATCGAAGATGGGGCGCCAGAGACGGCGCCCTTTTTGGTGGGCGCAACGCGGCCCCACTGGCGGCCTGCTGGCGCAAATGCCGCGGTCACGCATCACAAACCGCGAGCGACTTCCTCACCGAAATTGATCAGGAGCGCTCCGAGCACGAGCGAAATGACGATCACCACAGCAATAAAGCGGCGAAACCCGGGCCATGCCAGCATGATCAGCGCCAGCACGGCAGCGACAATCCCGATCGTCACCCAGAGCGCCAATTCGGTATTCGTCTGATAATACAGTGCGACGGCGTCGCCGATTTGCTGGAAGATATCCATAGCTCGCCCTCTGAACCGCGGGCCTTGCCGCAGGACCAGAAGAGACTATACTGCGCCGAAGGCGGCATGAAAACAAATGGCGCTCCCTAGGGGAATCGAACCCCTGTTTCCGGCGTGAGAGGCCGGCGTCCTGGGCCACTAGACGAAGGGAGCCTGACGAGTCAGCCGAGCGGCGTCCCAGATTTCTCTACCCCGCTCCGGTCTCGCTACATTAGCATTGCAGGGGCACGGATCAAGAGGCAGCGTTTAGCCCGGCGGGCCTCGCTTACCGCTCGCGCGTGGCCCTGAGCCGTGGCCCGTTCGAACCATCCAGAACCAATTAACATACCCTGATACTGCCCTGGTTCGGACTATCAAGTTCGCATCCGGTTCACAAAAAGGGCCTCCAGAGCACGATCCGACCGGAGCGAGGGGAGGATCGGAAGAATTACGCGCTTCACAATGGATTTGAAGCGGTTCTCCGGATCAGCCAGACCGGACGCCGCTTTATCGCGGAACCAGCCGCAGGCGCGTTACGTCGTTTCCTCGCGCCGGATCAAGAATCACGACCTCCTCCCCTTGTGGGCCGCGGATGTGCAGTACGACACGTCCGCCATCTACGGCAATCCGCTCGATACTGGCTCCCGCCGGGACGTCGATGCTGACCTCGCCGCCAGGACTTGCCAGGGGCGCCTCTTTGCGGGAAACAGGCCGGTCAACTTTCCCGCCCATCTTGGTGGCCTCGTAGTATAGTCCGGCGACCAGCAGCGCGAAGCCCAGCACCAGCAGGATGCCCAGCACGATCACGACAATCTTCAGCGTGCGCACCTGGCGCTGATTGAATACGCTGCCGGGAATTGGCGCATCATCTGTCATGGCCGTACCACCGCCATTGCTTTCGTTTCCGTTTCCCGGCATGACCGGATCACTCGCGCGCACCGCCCGAGCAAGATACGCCCGCGCACCAGCACCGAATGTCGCGCGCATGTCCGGCTCGCAACGATGACTGCCCGGCTCATGCACCATTTGACATTTACCGCAGAAGATCAAGACCAGGGCGCGCGCCTCGACAAGTTCCTCGCCGAACGCGCTGACGATATCAGCCGCGCGCGCATCCAGGCGCTGATCCGCGAAGGGAATGTCATGCTCAACGGCGCGGCGGTTCACCAGCCTGGACAGCGCCTGGCACCCGGCGATCTTGTCGCCCTCAATATGCCGCCCCCGGCACCCGCAGCACCCCAGCCGGAAATCATTCCGCTGCTAATCGTTTACGAGGACGACGACATCATCGTGATCGACAAGCCCGCTGGGCTGGTCGTGCATCCTGCTCCGGGAAACTGGTCGGGCACGCTTGTAAACGCCCTTATCGCCCATTGCGGCGAAAGCCTGTCCGGCATCGGCGGCGTGCGCCGGCCAGGCATCGTCCACCGGCTGGACAAGGATACGAGTGGGCTCATGGTGGTTGCCAAGACGGACCGCGCACATCAGGCGCTGGCGGTACAATTCGCCGATCACGGCCGCAAGGGGACGCTGCGGCGGGACTATCGCGCACTGGTGTGGGGCATGCCGACGCCGCCCATGGGCGTGATCCGAGCTGCGCTGGGCCGCCACCCTGCGAACCGGCTGAAGCGCGCCGTCACTGCGGGGGGGCGGGCCGCCGCCACCCACTACAAGGTTCTCGCGCGCTATTCCGCCCCCGACGCTGCTGCCAAGGCGGAGGAGCCCGTGGCCTCCCTCGTTGCCTGTCGCCTAGAGACCGGACGCACCCATCAGATTCGGGTCCACATGGCGCATATCGGCCACCCGGTGATTGGCGATCCGCTCTATGGCAAAGGCTTCGCCAGCCGCGTGGTCTGCTTGCCAGAAACAGTGCAATCTGCCATACTTTCTTTGAATGGACAGGCGCTGCATGCAGCAGTGTTGGGCATCACGCATCCGGTTTCAGGCGAGTCCCTGCTGTTCGAGTCGCCCCTCCCGGGGGACATGCTCGCTGTGCTGAGAGCGCTGGACGAAGGCGGTGTGCAGCGCGGGTGATGCTCGCGGGAACTGTGCAATTGGCCTTGGCGGGGCCGCTTTTATCAGTTCTGAATCATTCCGAAAAAAGATCGATGGCGAATGACGCGACTGCAAGGAACGCAGCGCTCGTGTTCGCGTTTGATCAATATGTGACGGTGATCCAGAACACCACATAATGCGTAGCTCGAGCAGTAAAGCTACAGGATAAGCGTATGAACAAACTACCCACAGTGTCCGGCAGCGGTGGTCTCAGCAGGTATCTCGACGAGATCCGCAAGTTTCCAATGCTGGAACCGGAAGAGGAATACATGCTCGCCAAGCGTTGGAAGGAGCATGAGGACACCGAGGCTGCACATAAGCTTGTGACGTCGCATCTGCGCCTCGTCGCGCGCATCGCCATGGGCTATCGCGGCTACGGATTGCCAATCGGCGAAGTCGTGTCTGAGGGCAATGTCGGCCTGATGCAGGCCGTTAAACGGTTTGACCCGGAACGCGGCTTCCGGCTTGCGACCTATGCCATGTGGTGGATCCGCGCCTCGATTCAGGAATATATCCTGCGGTCGTGGTCTCTCGTGAAAATGGGTACCACCGCCAGCCAGAAGAAGCTGTTCTTCAATCTTCGCAAGATGAAGGGCCAACTCGAAGCCTATGACGAGGGCGATCTGAAGCCCGAGCATGTCGCCAAGATCTCCGAGAAACTGTCGGTCTCGGAGGAAGACGTGATCTCGATGAACCGGCGGCTTTCAGGCGACACCTCGCTGAATGCACCGCTGCGCGCGGACATGGACGGTGGCGAGTGGCAGGACTGGCTCGTGGACGAGCAGGAAGTCAGCCAGGAAACCGCGCTGGCCGACAAGGAAGAGCTGGAGCACCGGCGCAGCTATCTGCAAGAGGCGCTCCAGACGTTGAACGAGCGCGAACGGCGCATCTTCACGGCACGGCGGCTGTCGGAGAATCCGCTCACGCTGGAAGAACTTTCGCACGAGTTCAGCGTGAGCCGTGAGCGTATTCGCCAGATCGAGGTGCGCGCCTTCGAGAAAGTGCAGAAGGCCGTGCAGAAATCCGCGCAGATGGCCGAGGCCGTCGCCCAATAAGGACTCGTGGAGCGAATTTGACATTTCAGAACCGCGTGCGGCCAGGCTTCCGCTCAAATGTCAAATTCAAAAGCTCCACGAGATTCAATAATTTGATAGTGGTCCTTTGATTCAGTCATTTGCTCGGGCGGGGCTGCTATGGGAGGCAAGTGTCTGAATCGGACCACTACCCCGGTGCGCAACCGGTTTCTCATCGTTCACAATCCGAACGCGGGAACGGGCAGGCGCACCCTCCTCTGGCGCGTTATCGGCATTCTGGAGCGTGCGGGTTGTACTGTGACGCTGGCAGAGGCGGCGAGCGGCGAGAAGGCCGGCGCGATGGCGCGCGCGGCAGAGACATCTGGCGCTTATGACGCCGTTATCGCCGCTGGCGGAGACGGGACGATACGCAGTATCGCAGCGGGCTTGCGCGGAACCGGTTTCCGTGTCGGCCTGTTGCCGCTTGGAACTGGCAACGTCATGGCGGCGGAGATCGGGCTAGCGCGCGATGCCGAGGCGATCGCTGCATACCTGCGTGAAGGCTATGGCCTGTCAGTGTCCGGCGCTACCGCCAACGGGACGCCATTCTTTCTCATGGCAGGAGTGGGCCTCGATGCCGAGGCGGTCGCCAAACTCGATCCACGGCTGAAACGCCGGATCGGCAAGCTCGCCTATGTCTGGCCCGTTATCCGCGCAATCTTCTCGCCGGCCCCGGTTATCACCGCCAGACTCGATGGAACGCCACACATCGCCCGTTGGGCCGTGCTTTGCAACTCCGGCCGGTATGCTGGCGGTTTTCGCCTCTCTCCGGAAAGTCAAATCTCGCAGCCCGGTCTCATCGCGGTGCTGTGCACAGCGCGCACGCGCGTCGGCCTGATTTGCGACATCCTGATGATCGGCGCAGGCTACGCGAGCCGTGCGCCCAACCTGCGCTTTGTCCGGTTTCGCCGGGCGCATCTGAGCGCAGACCGGGACGTGCCCATACAACTCGACGGCGAAGCCTTCGCCGCGCTCCCGCTATCGGTCGAAGAGGACAGTCTGCCGATACAGTTATTGGTTCCGGCGAGCTATGCTGGCGCACGCGGCATACGCGCACGGGCTGCTGCCTAAAGACCGGCGGTTCCATTTGCTGGTGAGCGGTGCGCTGGCGGGATTATCCCACGACTATCCACAGCCTGCACGAATCGTGTTACCGTATCAATCATGACGAAAGCGTGGCAAGCGCGCGGATCTCCGCCTTGTTGCGTGCTCCATCGGGATTCCGAAGCGGCTTCTGCGGTTTCGGGATAGGTCCGGTTCGCCGCCACCTTGATCTTCGCCGCGCCAATACAATCGAGCGGCCTGGACAGGTGGTACGGAACCGGCCTCAGAGGGGGAGGAACACTACCTGTGTTCCTCATGATTGGCCGCAAGGACGGCTGCGGTGTTTCAGTCCGTCGAGCGGCTTCGCACAGATGGAGAGACCGATGCGGAATAAACAGCTCAAAGCGTTGAACGGGCGTCTTTCAGAGCATCTTGAAGACCACGTCACGTTGCTTCGGCTGGGCACTCTCCACGACATCGATCTGATCCGAAAAACCAAGTATCTTCATCCCCCGAGTTAACGCGTTGCGAGTCAGGCATTTTTCCGATCAGACAAGATTGGTGACCACCGGAAATCGGCCCCTTGCGGGCCGGTTTCCTATTTGGGCAGATACCCCGCCCGCCTTTTACTCGCGCTCTTGAGACGTTATGTTACCCTTAGGTCAATCAAGCCGAGGATATGCCATGAGCCAGTCTCAGCCGGAACATCGCGCAGCGCCGGTCAAACCCTGCGATCCGGTTTGGGCAGAGGTCCGCGCGGAAGCTGAAACCATCGTCGCGCAGGAACCCGCTTTTGCAGGTTTCATGGCCGCGACGATTCTCAACCAGTCGAGCCTGGAGCACGCGGTCGCCTTCCGTATCGCCCAGCGGATCGATCACACAGAAATACCCGCCGAACTGGTCCGGCAGACCCTCTTACAGGTGCTTGACCAACGACCGGAAATTGGCGAGGCGTTCCGCGCCGATCTCGCCGCCGTGGTGGACCGCGATCCGGCTTGCCAGCGCGCCATCGACCCCCTGCTCTATTTCAAGGGCTTTCACGCCCTGCAAACCTACCGCTTCGCCAACGCGCTGTGGAACGCAGGCCGGCGCGATTTTGCACTTTACCTGCAAAGCCAGTCCTCGCGCGCTTACGGCACCGACATTCACCCGGCGGCACATATAGGCCGCGGGATCATGCTGGATCACGCCACCGGACTTGTGGTTGGCGAGACGGCGGTGGTCGGTGATCAGACCTCGATTCTGCATGCGGTCACGCTCGGCGGTAGCGGCAAGGAGACCGGCGACCGTCACCCGAAGATCGGCTGCGGCGTCATGATCGGGGCGGGCGCCAAGATCCTCGGCAATATTCGCGTCGGAGACTGCGCGCGCGTTGCTGCGGGCAGCGTTGTGCTCAAGGATGTGCCCGCTCGCACCACCGTCGCCGGCGTGCCTGCGAGAGTTGTCGGGCTTGCCGGCTGCCAGGAACCTGCGCGGGCCATGAACCAGCTCTTCGGGTCGATTGGCTCGGATGGGGAAACGAACCAGCAGTGACCCCGGTCCTGCGCGGGTGCAGCGCGGGTTGACCTGTTGCCCTCTGGCTTGTACCGGTTTGGCCCGGGCCCGGCGCGCAGCAGCTTCCGGCTAATGAAATCCGAACAAGCGAGGATCATCAAGCATGACGCGCGACGAAATCACGCGCCTTGAAAACTATTTGCAGCGCAAGTTCGAACTGCCGAAGCTGGAAGTGCGCGCCCGTCAGAAGCAGCAGGATTCCGCCGAGGTCTATATCGCGGGAGAATTCATCGGCGTACTTTACCGCGATGAAGATGACGAGGACCTGTCCTACCAGTTCCAGATGGCCATTCTCGAAATGGACCTCGACTAGAGCGCATTCCGAAAAGTGGGAACCGGTTTTCGGGAAAAAAGCGCGCTAAAACAGAAAGTTAGGGCGACTTTTCGGTTCAGTCAGAACGAAAATCGCTCTAGCGCTTCACCCGAATTACTGGCCGAAAAGCTGTTCCGCCCGGCTCGGACGAGAGCCTGGAATGTAAGCGTCGAAGGCGGCCCAGAACTGTTCGCGCACGGCATTGCGCTCCAGCAGGAGTTCATGCCGCGCACCGGGGATAAGCACATGCGCGCCCATCCGCAGGCGGCTGGCAAATTCCTCGATCGCGCGCAGCGACACCACTTCGTCATTTCCCGCTGCCACCAGCAGCGCCGGCACCTTCACGGAGGGCGGGAACGACTCGCTGTTGATCAGTGCCATGGACTGGCAAGCGGCGTGATACCAGCCAATCGTCGGCGAGCCAATGGCCAGTTCCGGCGCGGCGCGCAACACTTCCTGTGTGCGGGCATATCGCTGGGCGTCGGCGGTCAGTGGATTGCCCTCGAACGGCTGCTCATCCCAGGATTCCCGACCTCCGCCCGGCACGAACATTGTCCCGAGACCAATCAGCGTCATCAGTTCGGCAACGCGGCATGAGGCAGGGATCCGGCTCTGACTGTCGCCAAGCTGGATGAGCGGCGCCGTCAGTATGATGCGGTCGAACCAGCACATCCGCGAACGCGTGGCCCGCAACAGGATATTCCCGCCCATGGAATGGGCGAGCGCGTAATACGGCGCCGGACAGTCCGGCAGCACGATCTCCGCCATGAACTGTTCGAGATCGGCGTCATATTCGGCAAAATCGTCCACATGGCCCTTGCGAGGATTAGCCAGCGGACGAGAAGAGCCGCCCTGCCCCCTATGATCAAGCACTGCCACGGCAAATCCGCGTCGGCGGAGATCGGACACCACCTCGAAGTATTTTTCGATGAATTCCCCACGCCCTTGCAGAATGCAGACGGAGCCCAGCTTGTTCATGCCGGTAGGCCCCCACCAAGCATAGCGGATGCGGGCACCGTCTGCGGCATGAAAATACCCTGCGGAAGCTCCACCCGGGATAGGGTTGCGCGGGGTCGAGACGAGGACGCTGCGGACCGCATGCCCTTGGGTAGGCGCGGGGACAGCGCTCAGCATCGCATCATCCATCCTGCTCCTCCGCCATGTCGCGTCCTAGCGCGGCCAGAGCCTATAGCCCCGTTGCCCGCCATTCAATCGCATTGCGCCCAGCACACGCCCCGAGCAACCGTCGATAGTGAGTTTATAAGAAGTTCCGTTCGGCCGGCGCGCCCGCACGGTAAAATGCTCGCCCTCGCGCTCCAGATCGCCGAAGTCCCACCAGCCCTGCCTCTTGAGCCGGTCATGGATGTCTTCTGCAGATCGGCAATCGCGGTTGCGCCGAAGACCCGGGATCATCATGCCCTGAAAGATGCTCGGCGCCGTCTCGACGCCATGGCCAGCCTGCACAAGCAGCATTGCCGATGCGCGAAAATTCAGCCCTGCTCCCGGCTGGATTCGATCCGCCGGAAAGGCGCCCCCCGAAGCACACTCCGCAACGACCAGGGAAAAAAGCGCCAACGCCAGAGCCGCGCTGCCTATATGACGTAGAATACCCATCCCTGCTGCGTTGTCTGTTTTCCCGACCTTACTCGTCGAGAATACATGCTCGTGTCTGAACACGCTCTGACCCATGCTTTCAGCTTCCGGACACGCGCATGCATGGTCTTGACGGCGCGCTCGCCTCGCCTAAATGCAGGATGGCATACGCCAATACGGGTATGCGCGTGCTGGCCGAAAGGCAGTTCATCAACATGTCGCTCAACAAGGAGGATATGTCATGAGACGTTACGATCTGACCCCGCTTTACAAGTCGACCGTTGGGTTCGACCATCTCGCGTCCATTCTGGAGCAGTTGGCGAGTGCGGAAACCGACAACGGCTATCCGCCCTATAACATAGAGCGGGTCGACGAGAATAACTACCGTATTACGATGGCCGTGGCCGGCTTCTCGGAGAGCGATCTCGATATCGAGGTGAAGGAAGGCATGCTCCGAATTGCTGGCACCAAGGCCGCCGAAAAGGAGCAGGAAGACGAGACAGTGTTCCTGCACCGCGGTATTGCCTCGCGCAACTTCGAGCGGCGTTTCCGCCTTGCAGAGCATGTCGAGGTGAGCGGCGCCAAGCTCGAAAACGGGCTGCTGCACATCGACCTGCGGCGCGAGTTGCCTGACGCGATGAAGCCGCGCAAGATCGAGATTGCCGGCGCGAAGCCGCAGGCGACGATAGAGGCGCGTGCCGGACAGGTGAACTAACACCGTCCGTAGCGAGGGACCTCGCCAAAAAGCGGGGCGGAGACCATCTGGTCTCCGCCTTTCGTAATTCCTAAATCTGGCTGGCCGAAAGCTCCGCGGCACGATCCCCCATAAGCGGGATGCGAGAACGGTTGCCGTGCCTACGAACCCGGCGCGTCTTCGCTGACTGGCTCGCGTGCCGCAGGCGCGATTTCGACGGACTCACCGCAGCCACAAGCACTGGTCTGGTTCGGGTTGTTGAAGACAAAGCCGGACGACAGCTTGCCCTGCTGATAGTCCATTTCGGTGCCGAGCAGGAACAGCACCGCTTGCGGCTCGATCAGCAGCTTGACGCCCTTCTCTTCGATCACGTCATCCGTCGGGCCGATTTCGGTCGCGTAGTCCATGGTGTATTCCATGCCAGCGCAGCCACCCTTCTTCAGCCCGACGCGCACGCCGGCGACCGGCGTATCGCTCGCTGCGATAATCTCCGACAGGCGCTCGGCCGCGCGATCTGTAAGGCTCATGACTTTGAGATATGCCATCCGTTTCGCGTCCATGCTTCTGTGTTTCGTTGATAAAAGTATGGGATAATCCACGCGATTTGCCAACCCGTCGCAGACGCTGGCAAATGATTTTGAAGCGGCATTTCACGCGCGCTGCTACATCCTGCCGTCGGCGATTTATCGTCCTTTCAGCCGCGCGACTACTCGCCGCGTGGGGCCTTGGCGCATTTGCGGCTGTCTGACGATCTCCGCGGCAAGTCTTGCTCTTTCTTCGCGCGTTTGCCCAATCTCATAAAGCTTGACGGCCAGGCGCAGCGCATATCGTTGCTCCCTCGTCATGGGGACAGCGTGTTCCGGGAGATCATCCCATCGCCCCGGATGAAACGGCTGCGTCAGCTTGGGCTGATCATTGGCAAGATGGTACATCACACTCGCGGGCGCCGAGACATTCTTGATGATGGTATCGGGTATCATCTCCAGCCAGTCTTGATGCTGCTGCCAGCGCCATGTGTTGGGGCTGTTGTGAGTACGCACGCGCAGTCCGATGATGCGCAGTCTGCGCTGCACGGCATTCCAGTCCACCCCGTCGCGCTCCGCCTGCAAATGCAAAAGCGCGATCAAGTTCCGCAGCGTGCCGCCCCGGGCCACGAAATCAACGAGCGCCAGCGGGCGCAGAGCACGGCTGACCGAGGCGGCGTCGATCCCTTCTTCACTGAGATAGCCCAGAAAACCACAAAGCTTGTCCGGCCCGATCGCCGCGATGCCGCGCTCGCCTGCCCAGCGCAAGGAGAAATGGATCAGGTGGAGATTTGGCGCATCCGAGATATTCGCAAAAGCACCGCTCAGATAATCGAACAGGTTTTCCGGCGTGCGACCGATAAAAGCAAGATCGGCATCGTCGGCGATCGCAATAATCCGCGCCGCCATTGTACGCAAATCGCCCAGAAACCCGCGCTCATTGAGATTGACCCGAGGCGCTCCGACCAGGAGGCCGCCAAGCTGTTCCCGCTTTGAAATCGTCCAGCGAAACGGCCTTGGCACGACTGCACCAGAACATCCGCGCGTTGTCTTCGGGGACATCTGACCAGGCGCTCTCACGCGCTCAAGTCAGAACATTCCCAGTGCCATCTGCGCCTCTTCGGACATGCGCGTCATGTCCCAGGGCGGATCGAACGTGAGATCAACCTTCGCGCCACTTACCCCCGGCACCGCGCTGACGGCATTTTCGACCCAGATCGGCATCTCCCCAGCCACCGGGCAGCCCGGCGCGGTCAGCGTCATCAGCACCTTGACCGTGCGGTCATCCTCGATCTCGACCCGGTAGATCAGGCCGAGTTCGTAGATGTCCACGGGGATCTCCGGGTCATACACGGTCTTGAGCGACGCGATGATGTCCGCGCTCATGCGCTCAAGCTCTTCCTGCGGGATCGCGGAAACGGATTGCTCCCCGGCATTCCCGGCAGGCGCATCGCCCTGAGCCGCCTGCTTCGGCTCCGTCTCTTGCGCTTCGCTGATCGACTCGTTCATTTGATCGCTCCCTTAAGCGAAGAATTGCTGAGCACGCGTTATCGCCTCGGCAAGCGCGTCCACTTCCTCGGTGGTATTATAGGCCGCGAAAGACGCCCGGCAGGTCGCATTCACGCCGAAACGCGCCATCAGCGGCTCGGCGCAGTGATGGCCCGCGCGCACAGCCACGCCTGATCGGTCCATGATGGTGGCGAAGTCATGCGCGTGAGCATCCTTCATGTCGAACGACACGATCGCGCCCTTGCCCGGCGCCTCACCGATGATCCGCAGCGAATTGATCGCGCGCAGCCGCTCATGCGCGTAAGCCCCAAGTTTTGCCTCATGGGCGGCGATCCGCTCGCGGCCCAGCGCCAGCATGTATTCCAGCGCCGCTCCAAGGCCGATCACCTGTACGATTGGCGGTGTCCCCGCCTCGAACTTGTGTGGTGGCACGCCGTAGGTGACCGTGTCCGTGCCCACCGATTCGATCATCTCTCCGCCCCCGAGGAACGGCGGCATCGCCTCAAGATGCTCACGCTTGCCATAGAGCACGCCCACGCCGGAAGGCCCGTATGTCTTGTGCCCGGTAAACACATAAAAGTCGCAATCGATGTCCTGCACATCCACCTTCAGGTGGACCGCCCCCTGACTGCCGTCGACAAGCACCGGGATGCCGCGCGCGTGCGCGATGCGCGTGACCTCCTTCACCGGCACGACCGTGCCGAGCACGTTCGACATATGCGTGATCGCGACCATCCTGGTGCGCGGGGTCAGCGCCTTCTCGAACTCGTCGAGGCTGAATGACCCGTCATCGGCCACCGGCACCCAGACGAGCTTTGCGCCGCGCCGCTCGCGATGATAGTGCCACGGCACGATATTCGAGTGATGCTCCATGATGGTGAGCAAGATCTCGTCGCCCTCACCGATTTGCATCCCGCCAAACGACTGCGCCACGAGATTGATGGCCGCGGTCGCGTTCGAGGTAAATATGATCTCGTCGCTCGACGGCGCGTTCAGGAACGTCGCGGTGGTCGCGCGCGCCTTTTCATAGGCGTCGGTGGCGGCGTTGCTGAGATAGTGCAGACCGCGATGGACGTTAGCATATTCCTGCGCGTAGGCATGCTGGATCGCGTCGAGCACCGCCTTGGGTTTCTGCGCCGAGGCGGCATTGTCCAGATAAACCAGCGGCTTGCCGTAGACCTCGCGCGCGAGGATCGGGAAATCCTCACGGACCTTCAGCGGGTCGAGCGGCCCGGCCGTCTCCGGCATCGCCTCGTCCATGTGCAGTGAGTTCACCTGATCCATCAAGCCAGTTTTCCCATCCATGTATTACACGCCCTGCTCGACCGTGGCGTGGAGCCAGTCCGCTGTGCGGGCGGTCAGCGCCGCGCGCAGGGGCTCGCTCTCGATATCGTCGAAGACCTCGTCGATGAAGGCGGCAATCAAGAGGGCACGGGCCTGCAACTCTGGGATCCCGCGCGCGCGCAGATAGAACATCGCCTCTGCGTCGAGTTGGCCCGAGGTCGAGCCGTGACCGCAAACCACGTCGTCGGCGTAGATTTCCAGTTCCGGCTTGGAGTCGAATTCGGCCTCGTCCGAAAGCAGCAGCGCATTGGCCATCTGCTTGCCGTCGGTCTTTTGCGCGCCGGGGTGGACGTGCACCTTGGCCTGAAACACCGAACGCGACTTGTTATCGAGTACGGATTTCACCAGCTCGCGGCTCACGCAGTGCGGCACCGCGTGCTCGATGACCATGGTTGTGTCGAAATGCTGCGCGCCGCGCCCCAGGCACACGCCATTGACATGGGCTGCTGTGCCCTCACCCGCATAGCGCAGGAACACCTGATGGCGGGTCAACGCGCCGCCGATATTCAGATCCGTGCCGCGATAGTTGACACCAGCCTCCAGCCGCAGATGCCAGTTCGCAAGCTGGATCGAGCCGGTGTTCTCATCCTGGATTTTCAGATGCTCGATTTGCGCGCCCGGCCCGGCCGCAAGCTCGGTCATCGTGAAGGTCTGAAATGGCGTCTCCGACAGGCTCACGTAATGCTCGATGATGCTGGCCTGCGCGCCGTCCTCGACCCGGATCAGGTTGCGCGTCGCGACGCTGCCTGACTCATCGCCCGTGGTGATGAAGACGAGATGGATCGGCTTCGGCGCCGCGCCGTTCGCTGCGCCCGTGATGCGGATGACCGCGCCATCGCTCATGAACGCCGTGGCGAGATTGGCGACCGTCTCGCCCTCCTGTGGGTTGACCTGCCCGAAGCTGTTGTCAAACCATTCCGGCGCAACGTCAAACGCCTGCGTCAGGCTCATGAGCTGAACGTGTGGCGCATCAACGGTTGGCATTTGTTGCTGATGCCCGTTAACGAACACCACGACATGCGCGTCCAGCCCGGCGAAATGGCCGATCGCACGGTGAATTTCGGCCGCGCTGACATTCCCGCGCGGCGCCGGCGCATAAGCCTCGCGCATTTTTGCCCGCAGGTCGGTGTATTTCCACTCCTCCACGCGGCGATGCGGCAGGCCGGCGCGGGCAAATGCGGCGATCGCCTGTTCACGAAGGCTACGCAGCCGCGCATCGCTTTCCCCGGCCAGCTGCGCCTCGAACGCGCGCAGAAGGCCAGCCTCGGCGGGCGAATGGTCTTCTGTCACCCGCACCGGCGTTTCGATATTCATTGCGGCCTCCATCACGCGGCCTGTTCGCCGTAAGCGGCATAGCCGGATTTCTCCAGCTCCAGCGCCAGGCTCTTGTCGCCGGA
>CAZYYQ010000028.1:0-16536 GCA_964651275.1 uncultured Hyphomicrobiaceae bacterium
CTGGGCGGACAGCAGAAAAGCGAGGAATGGCACCCGCGGCTTGTCCCGCGCCTAGTGCCTGTTCAAGAAAAACCGAGTTGCTTAACGGGCTCTAACTTGATGTTTTGCTGGATTTTGGTCGTTTCGCTCCCGCCTTCAGCTCCGGACGCAGGACCGTGCTGATCCCTGATCAAGTCCGGGACAGGCCTTTTGCTGAAGGTGCTTTAGCGCGGCTCACGCCGATCAGGCGGCCTCGCCGGTCGTTGCTTCCCGCTCTGCCAGGGCCTTGCGAATTTCGCGCTTGAGCTTCAGCGCCTTGGCCGAAAGCTCCGCGTCACCGGCCTTCAGCAGAAAGGCATCCAGCCCGCCGCGGTGATCAACAGAGCGCAACGCATGCGCGCTGATCCGCATCTGCACACTGCGCTTCAGCGCATCGCTCATCAGCGTCACGTCGCACAGGTTCGGGAGGAACCGTCTGCGCGTCTTGTTGTTCGCGTGACTGACGTTGTGACCGGTCTGCGCGGTCTTTCCTGTTAGCTCGCAGCGGCGGCTCATAACGCTCTCCGGAGATCGTACATATCGGAAAAAAATCAGCGCGCACCATTGGCCGCGCGCAAGAGCCTCGTGTTTAGCTACTCTCGGTGACGGCGTCAAGAGAGGCGGAGATCTCCCTCCGCCCCCTAATGACGCTCAGCTTTGCGGCTGCGGCTCCAGTCCGCCCGTGCCAGGTTCTTCGCCGCCTTTGGGCTTCTTGCGGCCGGCACTCGGCACCGCCGAAGCGCGCTTGCGCGTCTCGGCCGAACTCTGAGCCGCTTCGAACTCGCGGATCGGCGGCTTGCCCTCCAGCAGGTCCTGAATTTCCTTGCCGCTCAGGGTCTCGTATTCGAGCAATCCTTTCGCAATGATATGCAGCTTGTCGACGTTCTGCTCGATCAGCTTCTTGGCATACTCATAGCCTTCGTCGACGATCTGATAGATTTCCTCGTCGACGACCTTCTGCGTCTCGTCGGACATGTTCTGCGTGCGCGAGACCGAATGACCGAGGAAAACCTCATCCTCGTTTTCGCCATAGGCCAGCGGCCCGAGCTTGTCCGACATGCCGTACTGCATCACCATCGCGCGGGCAAGTTGCGTGGCCATCTTGAAGTCCATGGAAGCCCCGGAGGTGACCTTTTCATAACCGAACACGACTTCCTCGGCCACGCGCCCCCCCATCGCCACTGCAATGTCTGCTTTCATCTTCTGGCGCGTTACCGAGAGCGCATCACGCTCCGGCAGGCGCATGACCATGCCGAGCGCACGGCCACGGGGGATGATCGTCGCCTTGTGAACGGGGTCCGACCCTTCGATCATCATGCCAATCAGGGCGTGACCGCCTTCATGATAGGCCGTAAGGCGCTTCTCCTCGTCGGTCATGACCATGGAGCGGCGTTCCGCGCCCATCATCACCTTGTCCTTGGCGTCCTCGAACTCGGCCTGGGTCACAAGCCTCTTGGAGCGGCGGGCGGCAAGCAGCGCCGCCTCGTTCACGAGGTTTGCCAGATCAGCGCCGGCAAAGCCCGGCGTTCCGCGCGCGATGACCTTGATGTCCACATCCGGCGCGAGCGGCACCTTGCGGGTATGCACCTTCAGGATCTTTTCGCGGCCCAGCACATCCGGGTTCGGCACCACCACCTGCCGGTCGAAGCGGCCAGGGCGCAGCAGTGCCGGGTCCAGCACGTCCGGACGGTTGGTCGCGGCGATCAGGATCACGCCCTCATTTGCCTCAAAGCCGTCCATCTCGACCAGAAGCTGGTTCAGCGTCTGCTCGCGCTCATCGTTGCCGCCGCCAAGGCCCGCGCCACGATGCCGGCCCACAGCGTCGATTTCGTCGATGAAGATGATGCAAGGCGCGTTCTTCTTCGCCTGCTCGAACATGTCGCGGACGCGGCTCGCGCCGACACCCACAAACATCTCGACGAAATCCGAACCGGAGATCGTGAAGAACGGAACGTTCGCCTCACCGGCGATGGCACGCGCAAGCAGCGTCTTACCCGTTCCCGGCGGGCCGACAAGCAGCGCGCCATGCGGGATGCGCCCACCGAGACGCTGGAACTTCTGCGGATCACGCAAGAACTCGACGATCTCTTCCAGATCTTCCTTGGCCTCGTCGACGCCAGCAACATCCTCGAAGGTCACGCGGTCGGTGCGCTCGGTCAGCAACTTCGCTTTGGATTTGCCGAAGCCCATGGCCCGGCCGCCGCCGCCCTGCATCTGGCGCATGAAGAAAATCCACACCGCGATCAGCAGCAGCATCGGGAACCAGGAAATCAGGATGCTCAGCAGCGTCGGAGAGCTATCGTCTTGTGGCTTTACGGAGATGCCGACGCCCTTGGACTCGAGCCGTTCAACCAGCTTCGGGTCGTTTGGCGCAAAGGTCTCGAACGTCCGGCCGTCGCTATATTGGCCGACAATCTTGTCGCCCGACAGCGTCACGGAACGGACATTGCTGTCCTCAACCGCGCTCAGGAACTGCGAATAGCTGATGCTGTTATCCGCCTGCTGCCGCCCCGGACTCTGGAACAGATTGAAAAGGGCGATGAGCAGCAGACCGATGATGATCCAGATCGCGAAGTTGCGGAAATTAGAATTCATTACAGGTCCTTGGTTTTCGCTAACTCGGCTGCGCAGCGGGTTGGACCGCCTTATGAATGAACCTTACGCAAAGCGGTCGAGAACGCAGGCACTCTCCATGCGCTAAGGCACTACGGTGAAGATATGGTTGGCGGTTCTGTTTGCCAAGCATTGCGCGGTTGCGCCGCGGCCATTTCGTGCCAGGATGGTGATCATCCCCGCCGGCAAGCAGGCGGCCAGATGAATGCGGCGCGGCAGGCGGCAACGTCCCGGTGCTGTTCCGCTGGGTTATAGCCGCAGATCGGAACACCGAGGCAGGCGCCGTCGATAAAGAGCGCCGGCAGAGTAACGAGCGCCGCACGCGGATGCTCGCGCCGCACCCTGTCCGGCAGCCCTGCGAGGTTGTCCTCGCCGAGCGCATCGACAGTCACCGCCCCCGCGCGCAGCCGGCCAGCGCAAATACGAAAACGCCGGTCCCAGACCGCCGACTGACCAGACAAAAGCTCAACCGGCGCGGCCCGCAGCCGCCCCGGCTCGCGGCAGATTGTCAACGCGTCGTCCCGCCTGGAGCGTGTCAACAGACAGCCGCCGATGGTCATCGCAACGCGCGAAACATGGCGCAAGTGACCAGCAAGCATCTCCAGCTTGCGCAGACGGGGGGCGCGCAGCTGGCCACCAACGGCGCGGAGCGTATGCTTCAGCGCGCTGATCGCAACCTCTTCCGGAAGCTGATTGAGCGCCGTACTGTCCGCACGCAGATAACCTCCGGGATCGGCCGTGACGTGGCGGGCGATAAACTGCGCCGCAGCGTAATCAATCGCATCGCGCGCCCGCCGCAATCGCATTGCGCTTTCGGCGATCTGCGCGGGAGCGATGCCAAGCCCGGTCAGCACTGGCAGCGCCGCACGGATGCGTACCCGCTCGAAATGAGGGTCGGCGTTACTGGGATCTTCCAGCCAGGTCGCACCGCGGGCGTGCAGTTCCGCCCGCAGTTGAGCCCGTGTCACCCCAAGCAGCGGACGCAGCAGCCGCACGCCGTTCCACGCGCTGTCCGGCTGCATCGCCGCGAGACCGTGGATTCCGGAGCCGCGGGCAAGCCGCATCAGGAATGTTTCGGCGACGTCGTCGCGCGTATGCGCCGTAACCACAGCTTCGATGCCTTGCTCTCGGGCAAAATTGGTGAGCAGATCGTAGCGGGCATCGCGCGCGAGGGCTTGTGAAGCCGCATTCGGCGGGTCGCGCCATGTCAGGATGTGGCACTCCAATTGCAGCGCGGTTGCACGCTGCGCGACCCATTCGGCGTCCCGGCGCGAACCGGTGCGCAAGCCGTGGTCGACCGTCAGGACGACAAGTGCGGGCGGGCGGGGCTCTCGTGCAGCCCAGTCGCGCGCCAGCAACATCAGTGCGCTGCTGTCACCCCCGCCCGAAACCGCAAGCGCAACGCGGCTGCACCCGCCGAGCGGCGCCAGACTGTTAAGGATTTCGTCATCACTCAGCACGGGTGGCACCAGGCGCAAGATGGCCAGCAGGGAACGCCCGCCCGGCCCCGGCGCCTTGCCTTCACGAGCAGCCAGAGCGGCTGCGTTCGCTCTGGACGCGCTCCCGGAAGATATCGGGCTTGCCTTCCAGCCGGCCCTCCAGCCGGCTCAGCGCATCACAGGCAGATTCCGGACGGTCCAGACGGCGCAGCGTGATCGCCAGCTTCAGCAGCGTTTCCTCGGATTTTTCGCCTCTGGGCGCGGTATTGTAAACCTTCACGAAGTTGTTGGCCGCGGCAACGTAATCGCCCTCGGCAAAGGCGGCGTCTGCCAGCCAGAAGCGGGCATCGTTGACTAGCGGATCATCAGGATGAGTCTCGATGAAGGTTTCAAAGCCCTCGCGCGCGGCGGCATAATCCTGTGCCAGCAACGCATCATAGGCTTGCGTGAATGCCGCCTGTGCCTCCGGGTCGCCCGCGCCGTCGGCGATACTGCTTGCAGGCCCGTCAGACCACACCTCCGATCGATCACCGTCCTCTGGCGGTTCCACGGTCGTCGTCCCGAAGCCGGGAACTCCGGTTTCCGGCAGGCTATCTTCAGAAACGGACGCTGGCGCTCCGGTCTCGTCCCCCGTCTCGGCGCTAGCCCCAGGCGTCCGGCCGGCTGCCTGTTCTAGCCGGCCAAGCCTGCGAACCGCTTCGGAAAGCTGGGCCGATAGCGCCTGAATCTGGATCTCCAACTGACTGATCTCGGAGCCAGACGGGGCGGAAGAGAAGGCCTCGCTCTGACGCGGCTCGGCCCGCTCGCTCTCGACAGATGAGGCTGGCGGCGCTTGCGAGGTGGAGAAGCCGCCCGGCAGCGCCGCGCCATCATCGCTCGGCGTAAAGCTCTGGAGCGCGCCGATCATCGCGCGCATGTCGATAATCTCATCCTCGATACGGCGTAGCCGCTTCTCGATATCCGATTTCGGCGCCTCGGCTTCGGCCTGTACCTGGTCAGTCGCGCCCTGATCCTGAGCCAGCGCATGAGGCATGGGCAAAGGAAGCAACAGGGCGGCCACAGTAGAAGCGGCGAGGATGGAACGAATATGAGTCATTATTGCTGAATACCCGAAAGCTGCCACTTTGCCACCGCACCGAGGACCGAACGCGGTATGGCTGGTTGGCCTGCCCGGCGATCGCGTCAGGATTGCGGCTTGTCGCGCTCTGGTTGCGCAAACCCTGAGCGATTGTCAAGCCGGGCGCAACGCTCTTCAGTCAAGGGCCACGCCAGCACCGGCATCAATCAGCAGGTTGCGCAGCAGGAAACGCTCGCCGAGTTCGCCGCCTCTCGCGCGCACGCGCGTCAGCCCGAAACGCAGCCGCTCGCCATAAGCACTTGCTCCGATCGGCGGCTGGAAGCCCAGCCCCTTGCCAGTCTTGAGGGCATAATGCTCCGCAAGACCAATGAGCACTTCGCCCACGATTGTGCCACCCACCGGACCGAGCGTGTTGCCGCCTTCGGCAGCAGTTGCGTTGTCGCGACGGTCCCGGCCGCCGCGGGCGGCGGTTCTGACAGATTGCGCATAGGGATGCGCGCTGTGACCGAACTCGGTCGGCCCACCGACAGCTTCGGCCTCCTGCAACACGTAATACCACAAAGGCGTGCCACCGCGGCCCAGTGTCTCGCGCGTTGGCCGGTCGGGGGCAAGCACATATTGCCGCCAGATGCTGTCCTCGTCCCCCTGGCTGCTATCTGGTGACTGCCAGAGATAGAGCAGGCCGCGCCGGCGCAATTCCGGCAACAGCTTTTGCGCAACCTGCTGGCCGTCAGGCAAGCGGGCATTTGCTCCGGCCATCAGAATGCCGGCTGCGAAGTTTGGGCTACCGCGGCGCTGCTCCGAATAGCCGCCGGAGGATGCGACGAACGGATCGATCCTCCTTGCGAAGTTGAAGCCGTCCGGCGCATCGGGCAGCACATCGACAAAATAGCGCCAGTCCGCGAGGTCGCCGTCGCGCAGGCGCTCGCGCACGGGACGGTTCGCGGCAAGCACGGCCGGGTCGAACCGCCGTGGCCGCTGGCCCTCCCGCATAACATAGGACGGGCGGATCTGGCTGGCGGTGAACTGATAGGCCGCGAGCGCAAACTCGTAGGGAATAAACGGATCCTTCACCGGGTCTGAGTCGCCGTCCCGGAAGCCTTTCGGAAAAAACAGGTCGCGCCCGTTGGAGATAATGTCCTGTGTCCGCTCCGGGCCGATCAGGCGCGGGAGTAAGTCTTCGATGATAATGCGGTGATAGTAGTGGATGACGGTCTCGCGCGCGTCGTCGAAGAGCAGCCTGCGTTTCGACTCCGGCAAGGCGCGGGCAAGCTCGGCATTCGAACAGTCGCCGTTGCAATAGCGGCTGCGCTCGCTTGCGAGGTGACGCTCTATGAGCAGGTCCACCGCGCGGTTATGCAATTCGATGAGGCTCGCCTGGAGCTGTACGACAAACGCATTGCCCGCGGGCGGCATGGCGCGCGACAGCGCATATCGCTTGCCCGACCTGCTGAGCGGCGGCCCGGTGCGGATATAGGGAATGTAGAAACGGTCCGGCTCGGCTTCCGGGCCGCGCCCGTAAATGAAATCGAGGTCGAGTTCGGCAGAAATCCGGCGCGCGCGGGATTTGTCGTCGAGCCAGCCGCGCAGCATCTCGCCGACCTTCAGGTCCGCTGCGACAAGCTGGGCGAAAAAAATGTACCCCGCCGGGATCTCACCGTCCCGGCCGCCGGCGGGTTCGCTCATGGTACGGGCAAGCGCACGCAGACCGCCCGCATCGCGAGCGCGCGGCGCCGCCTCGCTCCGTTCCGGCTCGCGCGAGCCGCGCTCCTGCTGAGGCCGCTCGCGCCAAGCCGGAGCGCGCTGCTGATCCGGCTCGTAACCTTCGTCTGACCTGCGCCACTCGTCGAATGAGGATTCGCGGTCGGCCCGTTCCCGCGGCTTTGTGCGGGACTCCTCCTCGCGCCAATCGTCCTTGCGATGTCCGCGGGGCTGCTCAGATGCATCCCGGTCAAGCTGCACTTGGGAACCGATGTCTTTGTCATCGGGGATGAGGAGCGACTGACCGATACGCAGAGTCGTGGGATCGTCGATACTGTTGGCGCGCTGGAGCGCCTCGACCGTCACGCCGTAACGTTTGGCGATGCGAAATAGCGTCTCGCCGCTCTCAACCTCGTGTCGCCGCACGGACCGGCCGCGATCCCGGCCGGGTTGGGCGTCTTCCCACTCGTCGGATGTTGGACGGTAGCGCTCATCCCGCCCTGGAACAGTGCGCGAGCGGGACTCCCGCGCCGTCTCGTCATGTCCGAACCTCTCGGCAAACACCTTCAAGACTGACTGCGCGTTCACAGGCTGGACATCGGTTGCCGAAGCCGCGGCAATCACAAGGCAAAATCCGACCAAGACAGTCCGGATCAAGCTCCGAAATGCCGCAGATTTCCCGGCGCTACAGCGATTTTCGTTCTGAATGAGCCGAAAAATCGCTCTAGCTTTCTGTTTTGACGCGCATTTTTCTCCGAACACCGGTTCCCACTTTTCGGAATGAGGTCCAGACGCGGGAATGCCCCATTCGGTTCTCATTGCCCCAACGTGCCCTTGGCTGTTAACGCGGGTTACTGAAGCCTTGATCCTCGGGCCGATTGATGAAGCGAAAATTAAATTCGCATTGTGGGTTCACTGTTCACTTGTTGTTAGTTAACGGCGCGTCAATAAACTTCGGACCGGGGCGCGCTCCGGGGAGCCAGGGGTTGTCTCCGGTCGTGCGCGTGATAATACAATGTGCATCGAATATGGGGGAGACCACTGCGGAATGATCGCCAGAGCGATGCCTTGGATCAGTGCCGTTCGCCGCAGCGCGATTGCCTTGCCGGTGGTATTGCTGGCGACTTACTTTGTCTCTCCTGCCTCGGCGCAGACCGACCAGTCCTTTGCGGCCTGGTTGAAGAGTTTCCGCGCGGACGCAGCGGCGCAGGGAATTTCCCGCAAGACGCTCGACCAGGCCCTCACCGGGCTTGAGCCTGACCCGGACATCCTGCGCGCGGCGGACAATCAGGCCGAGTTCGTCAAGCCGATCTGGGATTATCTCGACAGCGCGGTATCCCAAGCCCGCATCCGCACCGGCCGGGCCAAGCTACGCCAATACGCCAGGCAGTTCGCGGCCATCGAAAAGAAATACGGCGTGGACCGGCACTATGTCGCGGCCATTTGGGGCATGGAGACGAATTACGGCTCATTCATGGGCGGCAAGAGCGTGATCCGCTCCCTTGCGACGCTGGCCTCTACGGGCGAGCGCACGAGTTTCGGCCGCACCCAGCTTCTTGCCGCGCTGAGGATTCTTGACAACGGGGATATCGACGTGGCGAACATGAAAGGCTCCTGGGCGGGCGCCATGGGCCATACGCAGTTCATTCCGACGACGTATCTCGATTATGCCGTGGACTTCACCGGGGACGGCACCCGCGACATCTGGCGCGCGATTTCCGATGCTCTGGGCTCGACCGCGAATTTCCTGAAGGAAAAGGGCTGGCGCGAAGGCGAGACCTGGGGCTACGAGGTGGTTCTACCCAAGGGTTTCGACTATAGCCTAGCTGATGAGCGCACCGAGCGCACGCTGGAGGCGTGGTCGCGCTTTGGAATTACGCGGCCGGGTGGCAAGCCGTTTCCTCGGCCGTCTGACCGGGCAAAGCTGATTGTGCCCGCGGGCGCCAAGGGACCGGCGTTCCTGGTAATTCACAACTTCGATGTCATAAAGCGGTACAACAACGCGACGGCCTATGCTTTGGCGGTCGGACATCTCGCGGACCGGCTCATGGGGTTCGGTCCGATCAATCAGTCCTGGCCGCGGAACGAGCAGCCTCTGGCCCGCAGCGAGCGCAAGGAACTGCAACAGCGTCTCGCGGATCTGGGCTTTCTGAACGGCAAGATCGACGGCATTATAGGCGTCAACACCAAGGCAGCGGTGCGGGCCTTTCAGCGCTCGCGCGGCATGGTGCCCGACGGTTTCGCAACGAAACGCCTGCTTGCTGCTGCTCGCGCCGCGCAGGCCGGGTGATGGGTTGCTCCCAGCTCGATACCGAGTTTCGCCGCAATGTTTCCGCAGGAGTATGCGAATGCTGAAATCGGGCGGAGATGATCGGAAAGCGGACTGGATCGCGCGCTATGCACTGGCGGCGCTGTGCCTGATTGCAGCGTTTGTTGCGCTCGCGATGCCTGCGCGCTCGCAGGGAACGTCCGGCCCGGAAGTTCTTGCCTGGACGCAAAGCTACATCAACCCTTTCCCGGAATCAGGCACCTACAAGCTATATGTGATCGGCGACTTTCTCGCCGCCGGCCTTGCCGACGCGTTGCCCGCGGCGCTGGAGGAAAACTCTACCGCCGAGATCACGGAAGAAACGCGACGTTCCAGCGGCCTCGCGCGGCCAGACGCGTATGACTGGTCGGCACGCATCCGCACGCTGCTGGAAGGCGGTGAAATGCACATTGCCGTCGTCATGCTGGGCATCAATGACCGCCGCAGGATCCGCACTGCGCAAGGTTTCCGGGACTTTGGCACTGACGCGTGGGCGGAATCATACCGGACGCGCCTCGACTCGATCATCAAGCAGTTCACAGACAAGAAAATCGCGGTCTACTGGCTGGGCCTGCCGATCGTCGCGGATGAAGAAGCGCGTGCAGAGTACGAGCGGATTAACGACATGATACGCGAGCGCGCCTATCTCGGCGGCATCAAATACGTGGACACCTGGAACGGTTTTTCAGACCAGTTCAGTAACTACAGCGCGTTTGGACCGAGCGTCGAGGGCATCACCAAGCGGCTGAGAGAAGCTGACGGCATCGGCTTTACCGCAGACGGAAACCGCAAGCTCGCCGAGTTCGCTGCAGCGGTCATCAAGCGCGACCTCGCCGCCGCGCGTCAGGAGCGCAGCATTCCGCTGGCTGGCGACGAACAGCAGCAAGAGCAGATATCCCAGCTTGGCCGGACCGTGCCTAGCGCGCAGGTCGATCCAGATGACGCGACACCCGCCAGAGAGGGCGATGCGCTTATGGACGAGTCCGTGACCGCCCCCTTCGCGACGGAAACCGTCGAAGATGCATCGGTTGATACCGGGGGCGTCCAGGCGCCTGCTTCATCCGAGACCAGCACAGCAAGCCGGGCAGTATCGTTTTCCGATTACTCACCGCCCGGTGAGCAGATTGCGGTGGACATCGGCAACGATCTGACCGCACTGGCGACGATCTCACCCGCAAACATCCTGAGCGCGCGTGGCGCCCGCCAGCAACTACCGCTATCGGAACGCCTTTATTACCGCGTGCTCGTTCAGGGTGAAAAGCTCAATGCGCCGGAGGGACGTGTCGACAACTACAGCTGGGACGGCGGCTAGCCAGTTCCCCAGTTTCGCCGCCGGTAAGCAACCGCCTGCTGGCATCATCCTTGCAGATAGCGATCAGATTCCATACGGGGGACCGCGGGAAACAGACACCGATTTTACAGCATTTGTATCAGTATTTTAACCATGTGCGTCAAAGTGTAGGGGCATGGCGTTTTCCAACTTGGTGAACCGCCGCAGGCAACAATCACCTTGCGAAAGCCGGGCGAGCGAGCCGGACCAAGCCCCTGAGTAGGGAGAGTAACACCGTCATGCTGGCCAACTCCGCGTCTTCGACTTCAGTGTTTCGTTCTTGGAACATGCTGTCGCTCCGGATCGGCCGGGATTGGCGAGACTATACGCGCGCTGCGGGCCGGCTTGTCAGCGTGAGCTGCCTGTGCGTGATGGCGGCAGGGTGCCTGCCGGGCGACGAAGCGGATAGCGGGAACGACTCGCGGCCTCTGTCCTTTCCGGTGAGCAATCTGGAAGACAAGAGCGATCGCTGGGATTTGGATCCTGTCAAAAAAGGCGATGCGGCTGCGCCGCAGCCATACCAGGTGGCGACGACCGCCACGGTTGTCCCCACCAGCGCTCCGGCAGAACAGGGCGCGACGACCGGGAACCCGTTCTCAAAGGTTGTAGACCTGCCCGCAAGCAAGGCTTTGGAGAATTTCTTTGACGCGCTGGCAGCGCTGGACCGGGGCGACAGGAAAAAGCCGGTAACGATCGTACATATCGGAGATGGCCATATCGCCGCTGACCGTTTCACATCCACGCTTCGAGCCCGGCTTCAGGCGCGCTTCGGAGATGCGGGCAGGGGCCTGATGGCGCCGGGGCTGTTTCGTGTGGCAGAAGCTGAAATTGTCCGAAACGGAAACTGGACCACGGCCTCCAGCGCAGCCGGCGATGCGGGGCCGTTCGGACTGGCCGGGGTGCGCCTGACTGGCCGTGAGGGAGCGACGCTGGAGGTCGCAATGCCCAGCGCCCCGTTCGACTGGGCGGAGGTCATGTTCGCCAGCACGCCGAAAACGGGCAAGATACGCGTAGAGGTGGACGGCAAGGGCGATACGGTGGGCACCAGCACGATGGAGCCGACTTGGCAGCGCATACGGATCAAGGCAGGGGGCAGCAAACTGAAGCTGCGGGTGGAGGGCGGCGGACCCGTTCACATCCTGTCGCTGGCCACCGGCCGCGATGCGCCAGGAGTGCGCTATGTCAACCTGGGGGTGCCACAAGCGACGGCGCTGACGCCGAAGCGCTGGGACGAGGATGTCGTGGCGGCCGAACTCAAGCATTTGTCGCCCGACCTCATGGTCGTCGGATACGGGGCCAACGAAGCGTTCGACGACCAGTTGAACGGCGCGGAATATGCTGATGAATTCAGAAACTTGCTGAAACTCCTGAAGGCCGCGGCACCCGACTCGGCGCTGGTCGTGATCGGCGCGCCGGATGTTGCCTACATTCCTCGTTTTGCGGCAAGCAGCGCAAACGATGCGTGCCGCGCGCTGAGCGAAGCAGAACGTGTCGACTATCCCCGTCTCATCCGAGAACGCAGCCCCCGGCTGGGCCGATGGCATCCCCCGCTAAGACTGCGCAGTGTGCGCTTGGCGTCACGACACGCGGCCAGCGAAGCAGGTGCCTATTTCTGGGACTGGTCTGCAATGATGGGGGGGCCATGCAGCATTCACGCGTGGGCGCACAGACAGCCGCCGCTGGCGTTGGCGAGCCACCGTCACTTTACGCCCGAAGGCGCGAGGCATTCCGCCGAGGCCCTGTTCCGTGATCTGCTCAGCGGGTATGAGCAGTTCCGTGGGCATGTGGCGGCGCGGTCCGGGAGGTAGCCAGCCTCGCGCAGGTCTGGCACCGATGGAATGCGCGTAGCCCGAACAGACGGAACCCTTATCCGGTCTGTCCAGTTCGGCCACTTTTTTGTTTGCAGGTCAGGCAATAGATATTGACCGTGAACTGAGGGGATTCGCGTTCTATGCAGCCTTTGTACGCCTGGCAGCGGCCTACTCTCCCGCTTTCGCAGTACCATCGGCGCTGGAGTGTTTCACGGCCGAGTTCGGGATGGGATCGGGTGGGGGCACTCCGCTAGGCCACCAGGCAAACAAAAGCTGCATAAAATGATGATCTGGTCAGTCGTCTCACCCAGAGGTGAGCATTGATAAATGAGAGCAATCAAGCCTATCGAGCGATTAGTACTGGTTAGCTTCATGCATTGCTGCACTTCCACACCCAGCCTATCAACGTGGTCGTCTTCCACGGCTCTCATGCGAGACCTGGTTTTGAGGGGGGCTTCCCGCTTAGATGCCTTCAGCGGTTATCCCGTCCGCACATAGCTACCCTGCAGTGCCGCTGGCGCGACAACAGGTCCACCAGAGGTGCGTCCATCCCGGTCCTCTCGTACTAGGGACAGCTCCTCTCAAGTCTCGAACACCCACGGCAGATAGGGACCGAACTGTCTCACGACGTTCTAAACCCAGCTCACGTACCGCTTTAATTGGCGAACAGCCAAACCCTTGGGACCTGCTCCAGCCCCAGGATGCGATGAGCCGACATCGAGGTGCCAAACAACGCCGTCGATATGGACTCTTGGGCGTCATCAGCCTGTTATCCCCGGAGTACCTTTTATCCGTTGAGCGATGGCCCTTCCACACGGGACCACCGGATCACTAAGGCCGACTTTCGTCTCTGCTCGACCCGTCAGTCTCGCAGTCAGGCAGGCTTATGCCTTTGCACTCAACAGCTGATTTCCGACCAGCTTGAGCCTACCTTCGCGCGCCTCCGTTACTCTTTGGGAGGCGACCGCCCCAGTCAAACTACCCACCACGCAATGTCCCGGATCCGGATAACGGATCGCGGTTAGACATCCATGGTTTCAAGGGTGGTATTTCAAGGTTGGCTCCACCGAAGCTGGCGCCTCGGCTTCAAAGCCTCCCACCTATCCTACACATGAAACCACGAATGCCAGTGCGAAGTTGTAGTAAAGGTTCACGGGGTCTTTCCGTCTAGCCGCAGGAACCCCGCATCTTCACGGGGAGTTCAATTTCACTGAGTCTGCGTTGGAGACAGCGGGGAAGTCGTTACGCCATTCGTGCAGGTCGGAACTTACCCGACAAGGAATTTCGCTACCTTAGGACCGTTATAGTTACGGCCGCCGTTTACCGGGGCTTCATTTCAGTGCTTGCACACCTCCATTTAACCTTCCGGCACCGGGCAGGCGTCAGACCCTATACGTCGCCTTGCGGCTTCGCAGAGCCCTATGTTTTTAGTAAACAGTCGCCACCCCCTGGTCTGTGCCCCCGGCCACTGGTTGCCCAATGGCCGGGCCCCCTTCTCCCGAAGTTACGGGGGCATTTTGCCGAGTTCCTTCAACGCAGTTCTCTCAAGCGCCTTGGTATGCTCTACCAGTCCACCTGTGTCGGTTTAGGGTACGGTCATTTGGGGGGCTATTTCCTGGGACGCCTTCGCTGCCAGACCAATCCGATAAGGACTGACAACACACGGAATCCGTCACCATCCCCTGGCCGAGGAATATTAACCTCGTTCCCATCGACTACGCCTTTCGGCCTCGTCTTAGGGGCCGGCTAACCCTGCGCAGATTAGCTTTACGCAGGAACCCTTGGACTTTCGGCGAGAGTGTCTCTCACACTCTTTATCGTTACTCATGTCAGCATTCTCACTTCCGATACCTCCAGGCAACCTCACGGTTACCCTTCACAGGCCTACGGAACGCTCCGCTACCGCGCGACTTGCGTCGCACCCGCAGCTTCGGTGCACGGCTTGAGCCCCGTTACATTTTCGGCGCAAAAACCCTTATTTAGACCAGTGAGCTGTTACGCTTTCTTTAAAGGATGGCTGCTTCTAAGCCAACCTCCTGGTTGTTTTGGGGTTTTCACATCCTTTCCCACTTAGCCGTGACTTAGGGACCTTAGCTGGCGATCAGGGCTGTTTCCCTTTCCACCATGGACC
This sequence comes from uncultured Hyphomicrobiaceae bacterium, assembly GCA_964651275.1. GTDB lineage: Bacteria > Pseudomonadota > Alphaproteobacteria > Rhizobiales > Rhodomicrobiaceae > Dichotomicrobium. Next base: position 14,430 of record CAZYYQ010000028.1, read on the forward strand.
TTAGCACCCATGGTGTGTCTGCCGGATAAGACTTCCCGGTATTCGGAGTTTGGTTAGGTTTGGTAAGCCGGTGAGGCCCCCTAGCCCATCCAGTGCTCTACCCCCGGGAGCATACATCCGACGCTCTACCTAAATAGATTTCGCGGAGAACCAGCTATTGCCGAGTTTGATTGGCCTTTCACCCCTAGGCACAAGTCATCCCCCGATTTTTCAACATCGGTGGGTTCGGCCCTCCAGTGGGTGTTACCCCACCTTCAGCCTGCTCATACCTAGATCACTCGGCTTCGGGTCTAATCCGACGAACTGAACGCCCTGTTCAGACTCGCTTTCGCTGCGCTTACACCTATCGGCTTAGGCTTGCTCGCCAGATTAAGTCGCTGACCCATTATACAAAAGGTACGCCGTCACCCCGAAGGGCTCCGACTGTTTGTAGGCATTCGGTTTCAGGTTCTATTTCACTCCCCTCGTAGGGGTGCTTTTCACCTTTCCCTCACGGTACTTGTTCGCTATCGGTCGGCAAGGAGTACTTAGGCTTGGAGGGTGGTCCCCCCACGTTCAGACAGGATTTCACGTGTCCCGCCCTACTCGAGGCTCTGAATTGGCATTACCTGTACGGGGCTATCACCCGCTATGGCCCGACTTTCCAGACGGTTCCAGTTATCCGCATCAGAGCACTGGCCTGGTCCGCGTTCGCTCGTCACTACTAACGGAGTCTCGGTTGATGTCCTTTCCTTCGGGTACTAAGATATTTCAATTCCCCGAGTTCGCCTCTTTCACCTATGAATTCAGTGAAAGATACCTCTCTTGAAGTCAGTAACCAAAAACCGGCAATGCCGGCCTTGGAATACTGACTTCAGAGGTGGGTTTCCCCATTCGGAAATCTACGGATCAAAGCTTGTTCGCAGCTCCCCGTAGCTTTTCGCAGCGTACCACGTCCTTCATCGCCTCTTGCCGCCAAGGCATCCACCAAATGCCCTTAGGTCACTTGATTACTCTCATTATCAATGCTCACGATCTCAAGCAGAGTCGTGCGCATCGACGATAAAGACCAGATCATCGAGATTAACCCAAACAGCAGTGCGGCTTGCGCTGCTGGCCTTGCGGCAACCTCGGCCGTGGGGCGGCACGAGGCATCAGGCAAATCCCCTCTTCACGATGTAAAGGAGAGAGCCATTGAAAATGGCGTAAAACGTGCTCGGCGAAGCGAGCCGGAAATATTGGTGGAGCCGGACGGGATCGAACCGACGACCTGAAGCTTGCAAAGCTACCGCTCTCCCAACTGAGCTACGGCCCCTTACCAGGCGATTTATCAAGCCAAGTCCGCTCTCGAATTCAATATCTTATCTGCTCTTTCGTTCTCAAGGATTGGAACCCGGCCCGAGCTGGTGGGCCTGGGTAGACTTGAACTACCGACCTCACGCTTATCAGGCGTGCGCTCTAACCACCTGAGCTACAGGCCCGGCACTCAAGGTATGCTAACAGCGAACCATTGCGCTTCAAGAGCATGCATAATTCGTGGGAAGAAAGAGAAACGAAGACGGCGGAACTCCGCGCTGTCTTGCGACATAGTCCGAAGACCATGTCATTTGTCCAAGTAAAGCCGATACGGTCGGACATCTCCGAGCCGTGAAGGCTTATCCTTAGAAAGGAGGTGATCCAGCCGCAGGTTCCCCTACGGCTACCTTGTTACGACTTCACCCCAGTCGCTGATCTTACCGTGGCCGGCTGCCTCCCGAAGGTTGGCGCACCGTCTTCGGGTAAAACCAACTCCCATGGTGTGACGGGCGGTGTGTACAAGGCCCGGGAACGTATTCACCGTGGCATGCTGATCCACGATTACTAGCGATTCCAACTTCATGCACCCGAGTTGCAGAGTGCAATCCGAACTGAGGTGGCTTTTAGAGATTAGCATCTCCTTGCGGAGTAGCTGCCCACTGTCACCACCATTGTAGCACGTGTGTAGCCCAGCCCGTAAGGGCCATGATGACTTGACGTCATCCCCACCTTCCTCCAGCTTATCACTGGCAGTTTCCCTAGAGTGCCCAACTAAATGCTGGCAACTAAGGACAAGGGTTGCGCTCGTTGCGGGACTTAACCCAACATCTCA
>CAZYYQ010000029.1:0-8753 GCA_964651275.1 uncultured Hyphomicrobiaceae bacterium
AGATCGTTCGTGAGCGCCGCGCGCGTGTAGGTCCGCCCCCATTTCAGGATCGGCAGGTGGCGCGACAGCGGAGCCGGGATCATCGACGGGCCTTCTTAAATGACTATAAAGAAACCGCGCCTGCGTGCGGCCAGCGCGATCCGAAGCAGGTGTGCAGCACGCGCGGCGCGGATCAGGCGGTTTCCAGCTTTTCGGGCTTGGCCATCCACTCTTTCCCGCGCAGCATCGCCTTCCAGTAAACAGGCGGCAGGATCTTTTCCTTCAGCAGCCATGCGGCGCGGCTGGGCTTGGTCCCGTCGATCAGCCAGCCCGGGAAGCTCGGCAGCATCTTGCCGCCATAGCCGAACTCGGCCAGCACGATCTTGCCGCGCTCCACGGTCAGCGGGCAGGAGCCATAGCCGTTGTATTGCGCGACTGGCGACTTGCCCGCGATATCGGCTGCCACGTTTTCCGCCACCACCGGGGCCTGCATCCGCGCGGCCGCGGCGGTCTTGGCGTTCGGCGCGTTGGTCACATCGCCCAGCGCCCAGATGTTGTCGTAGGTCTTGTGGCGCAGCGTGGCCTGATCGACATCGACCCATCCGCTCGTGTCGGCCAGCGGCGACACGCGGATGAAGTCGGGCGCGGTCTGCGGCGGGCAGACATGCATCATGTCGAACGCCACCGCGACCCGCTCCGGCTCGGTGTCGGGCGTGTTGACCTCGAACCAGGCGGTTTTCGCCGGACCGTCCACCGCCACGAGGTTATGGAAGAAATTCAGCTTGGCGCCGTAAAGCTCGACATAGTTCATCAGCGCCGGGACGTATTCCTTCACGCCGAACAGCACGCCGCCCGCGTTGTAAAAGCCGATGTCGATATCCTTCAGCCAGCCTTTTCGCCGCCAGTGATCGGCAGACAGGTACATCGCCTTTTGCGGCGCGCCTGCGCATTTGATCGGCATCGGCGGCTGGGTGAACACGGCGCGGCCTTCCTTGAGGTTCTGCACCAGCTTCCAGGTATAAGGCGCAAGGTCATAGCGATAGTTGGAGGTGACACCGTTGCGCCCGAGCGTTTCCACCAGCCCCTCGACGCCGTGCCAGTCGAGCTTTAGGCCGGGGCAGACGATCAGGCGGGTGTACTGGATGACGCGGCAGCCATCGAGGATCACAGCGTTGTCCTGCGGCTCGAACGCGGCGACCGCGGCCTTGATCCAGTGCACGCCGCGCGGGATCAGCGAGCCCATCGTTTTCGCGGTGTCCTCAGGGTCGAAGATACCGCCGCCAACCATGGTCCAGCCGGGCTGGTAATAATGGATATCCGCCGGGTCAAGAATGGCGATGTCAAGGTCCGCGTGACGGGCTTGCAGGCTCGAAGCCGCCGCGATTCCGGCTGCGCCGCCACCCACGATCACCACATCGAAGCTGGCGTCGGGGCGGTCGGTGGGGGTCTTGCCGCCATTGGCGATGCGCCGCACCACCGCGCTCATGTCGTATCCGGCGCGCTTGGCGGAAGCGAGGATGTCGCTCAGGGGAATGGCCTCCGCCTTCGCCAGCGACCACAGCGTGGCCGAGCGGGTGCCGGAGCGGCAATAGGCAAGCGCCGGGCCGGGCAGTTCCTTAAGCGCTTTGCCAAAGGCTTGCGCGTCTTCGTTGCTGACCCGGCCGGACGCGACAGGCATGTAGCGCGCTTCCAGCCCGCTGGATTGCGCGGCAGCCTCTATCTCCTCGAACGTCGGCTGGTCGCCCGCCTCGCCGTCGGGGCGATTGCAGATGATAGCGCGGTAGCCGGCCTTGGCGATTTCCGGAATGTCCTCGGGCTGGATCTGGCCTGCCACGCTCAGCGTGTCCGATATTGGCCTGGCGTCCATGATGCGTTTCCTCTCGGTTTTTGGGGGTGCATTGAGCACCTTGGCCCGTCTGGGGCGGGCAACGCGCGCGCGCCGGATACAGGCGGCCCGGCGCGATGGTTCTGCAGGCCTATAGTTTGTTGACCGGCACCTTCAGCATCTTGTTGCCGTCCTTGTCGGTCGGGACCTCGCCCGCGCGCATGTTCACCTGTAGTGACGGGATGATGAGCCGCGGCATATCGAGCGTGGCATCGCGTTCGGTGCGGAACTTGACGAACTCCTCCTTGGTCTTGCCGCCGCCGACATGGATGTTATGCGTCTTCTCATCGCCGACCGTGGTCTCCCACTTGATGTCGCGCCCGTTCGGGCCGTAGTCGTGGCACATGAACAGCCGCATATCGTCGGGCAGCGCGAGCAGCTTCTGGATGGAGTCGTAAAGCGTGCCCGCATCGCCGCCGGGAAAGTCCGCGCGCGCCGAGCCGCCATCGGGCATAAACAGCGTGTCGCCAACGAATGCCGCATCGCCGATCACATGCGTCATGCAGGCCGGCGTATGGCCCGGCGTGTGCATGACGAAGCCTGTCATGGTGCCGATCTCGTAGGTGTCGCCATCCGAAAACAGCCGGTCGAACTGGCTGCCGTCGCGCTGAAACTCGGTGCCTTCGTTGAAGACCTTGCCGAAGGTCTCCTGCACGACGGTGATGTTCTCGCCGATACCGATCTTGCCGCCCAGCTTGTCCTGGATGTAGGGCGCGGCGGAGAGGTGGTCGGCGTGAACGTGCGTCTCGATCAGCCATTCGACTTCGAGGCCGTTCTGGCGCACGTAGTCGACGATCTCGTCGGCGTGCTCGAAGGTGATGCGCCCGGCGGCATAGTCGATGTCCATGACCGAGTCGACCACGGCGCAGGACTTCGAGTTCGGGTCCTTGACGACATAGCTGATCGTGTTGGTCTGCGGGTCGAAAAAGCCCTTCACCTTGGGCCGGACCGACATGTTGGTGCGGTATGTGTTCATGGTTTCCTCCTCTCCAGCAAATCTATTTTTGCGCGGGTTGCGGCGTGGCCGGTCTTTGCCGGGTAAGCCTCTGTAATCCTTGTGTCGAGAGGATGCCGGCGATCATCGCGGCAATGAACAGGAGCACGTCCATTCGCGCGGTCCCAAGCACCGGCAGTGCGCCGCCAGGACAAAAGCCCGCCATGCCCCAGCCGACGCCGAACAGCGCCGCTCCGCCAAGGAGGCGCGCGTCGATGATCCGGTTGGCGGGCACATGAAAGCGCTCGGCGGCAAGCGGGCGCGTGCGCGCGAGGACCAGCGGGTAGCCGATGAAGGTGATGACCAGCGCCCCGCCCATGACGAATGCCAGGCTCGGGTCCCAGGTGCCGGCGAAATCGAAGAAGTTGAGCACCTTCGCCGGGTTGGCCATGCCCGAGATGACGATGCCGGTGCCGAACAACAGGCCGATGAGGAAAGCGGGGACGAGACGGCGCATTCAGGCTCCGATCATGTGGCGGATGACGAACACGGTGACAGCGGTGGCCGCCATGAAAGTCATTGTCGCGGCGATAGAGCGGGGCGATAGCCGCGCCATGCCGCAGACCCCATGACCGGACGTACAGCCCGCGCCCAGCGTCACGCCGATGCCAACGATGAAACCGCCAGCGAGCATGAGCGGGGTCGAAACCGGGACCTCGATGGCGGGCATCGCGCCCGTCGCTGCGAAGTAGGCGAGCGGAGCGCTTGCCATGCCTGCGAGGATGGCAGCGCGCCAGCCCCAGTCCTCGCCCGAGGCGGGGAGGAGAAAGCCAGTGAGGATTCCGGTGGCGCCCATGATCCTGCCGAGCACAAGCATCAGCAAGACTGAAGCCAGCCCGATCAGCACGCCGCCAAGGAGAGACGCAAAGGGAGTGAATTCCGTCATTCGGGTCCTACCCGCGGCAGGTTCGCATTCCCAGCAGAGAATACAGGGGGCACACCCGCACCAGAGCTGTCAGGATCAGCACCACACCAACCGCCACGGCAATGGCCATGGCCGCAGTGCCCTGAAACAGCGCGAGATCGGTTGCAAATGGCGCGATCGCTATTAGCAGACCGACAATAAGACGCACGATGCGGTCGAAAGTTCCCACATTTACCGACATGGCTTCAGCCTCCAAAACAGGTTGAGGAGTCATCCTAGACGGAATGCTGAAATACGTCGGTGATTATGTCACAGGCCCGCGGGTAAGGCAGGAGCCGGCGTTCAGGCTGCTTCGGTCAGATGCTGGAGCGCAACACGATCGGTGATGCGGATTTCGCCGCGCGCTACGTCGACCCAGCCTCGGCGATGAAACTCCTTGAGCAGGCGAGAGATCACCTCGCGAGCGGTGCCAAGTTCAGTCGCCATGTCCTGGTGAGTGATCAGCAGACGTCCGTCGGGCGCGGCCCGTTCCATCAGTTTGTGCGCCAGCCGGATATCCATGCGCTGGAAGGCGACCTCCTCTATCACCAGGAACAGGTCGGTGATGCGCCGGGAATAAGCGGTGAACACGAAGCGGCGGAACACAGGGGATTCCGAGATCAGTTCGTCGAACAGCCGGCGCGGCACAGCCACCGCTTGAACATCCGTTTCCGCGATCCCTTCGGCCAGATAGTCCTCGTAGGCGAGCAGACAGGCAGTCGTCAGCACGCAGCTTTCGCCGGCCGACACGCGGTATAGCACGATGTCGCGACCGCTTGGCGCGGTCTGGTGCACTCGCACGCTGCCTGACAGGAGTAGCAGCAGGTTCTCTGGCGCCTTTCCCGGCCCGAAGATGACGGTTCCCTGTGGGACGGATATGACTGCGCTTTCACGGACGAGTCGATCCCTGATCGCTTCTTCCAGACGGGCCAATCCGGGGAACTGCGATATCCAGTCCATATTCTGCGCGGCACCTTCCAAAGATTGGCTGACTGGCCATTTGTCCCCGTAGCGCGTGGGATTGTCAAACCGGATCGCGCTTCGCCTCCGCCTGATTGGGATGTCAGAGCCCTCGCGGCGCTCACAAACCTGTGTGCAGGGACTTGCCGCATGCCTGAAACGGCATTTATTCGCGGTTGAATGCAAACCAATCCATGTGGGGGTAGGCGCCCAGAACTGGGCTCAAGGGCATCTTCGTCTGACAACGGGCGGCCCGCCAGTCAATGAAAGGAGCATTCCCGTGCAGTTGAAAGAAAACGCGCGCGCCTCCGGAGGCGCCAGCGAGAGTTATCCCGAAATCCTGTTCAAGCCGCTCACGGTGGGCGCGCTCGAATTGCCCAACCGCGTACTTATGGCGCCGTTGACGCGCAACCGCGCCCATCCCGACGGAACGCCACACGAAATGACGATCACCTATTACCGTCAGCGTGCCTCCGCGGGCCTGATCTTCACAGAGGCCACGCAAGTGAGCCCGATGGGCAAGGGATACATCAATACGCCAGGCATCGATTCCGACCCGCATGTCGCAGCGTGGAAGCGCATCACGGACGCTGTTCATGCCGGCGGCGGGCGCATCTTCCTCCAGCTTTGGCATGTCGGGCGGATCAGTCATACGAGCCTGTTGCCGGACGGCCAGCAGCCGGTGTCCGCTTCCGCCGTACGCGCCGATGCCCAGACCTTTGCTGCAAGCGGCTTCGTCGATACGTCCCAGCCGCGCGCGCTTGAAACCGACGAAATCCCGGCGCTCATCGAGGACTACCGGCAGGCGGCGAAACGCGCGGTTGCGGCCGGGTTCGACGGCGTCGAGGTGCACAGCGCCAACGGCTACCTGCTCGACCAGTTCCTGCATTCGCACACGAACCATCGAACCGACGCCTATGGCGGCAGCCCGGAGAACCGAGCGCGGCTGACCCGGGAGGTCACACAGGCAGTGGCGAATGTGATCGGCGCGGATCGCGTCGGCGTGCGGCTGTCGCCCACCGGCACATTCAACGACATGCGCTCCGATGACGAAGAGACTTTCACCGAGGTGATCGACGGGCTGGACCGCAAGGGGCTGGCCTACCTGCATGTGGTAGAGAATTCGCTGGGCGGTCCGAATTCGGATGCGGATGTCGCGATGCTGGAGCGGCTGCGAAGGCGTTGGCAAGGCGTCTACATTGCCAATGGCGAGTTCGACGCCGCCAGCGCCGCCGGATGGATCGCGCGCGGGCGGGCCCATGCCGTCACGTTCGGGCGTCCTTTCATCGCCAATCCGGACCTGCCAGAGCGGTTTCGCCGGCAGGCGCCGCTCAACGAGCCGCAGCGCGAAACCTTCTACGGCGGCGATCATCACGGCTACACGGATTATCCGTTCCTGAGGCCGGAGGCGATCGAGGTCGCCGCTTAGGTCATGCATACGAGGGACCGCTCCGTCACTGCAGAGCGGTCCTGCCGCATCAAGGCGACCAATAGCGCATCAGCTTGCGCCAGGGCCGCCCGTCGATCGCAGCAAGGCCCAGCCCGATCAGCGCCATGCCGAGCAGGTGCTGCGGCGCTAGCACTTCGCCGAGGAAGGCAGTGCCCAGCAGGATCGCCACGACGGGGACGAGGAACGTGACCAGCAGCACATTGGTTGCGCCTGCGGTGGCCAGCAGCCGAAAATAAAGAATGTAGGCGAGCGCGGTGGACAGGGCCGCTACGGCCAACAATGCAGCGATCGTGCCTGACCCCGGCATCGGCAATGTCCATGGCTGGTCGACGACGAGCATCACCGGGATCAGCATGATGCTGGCCGCCGTGACCTGGCCTGTGGCGGTTTCCAGTGGCGACACGCTCATCTGATGGAAGCGCCGCCCGAACACCGCGGCGGAGGCGTAGCACAGGGCGGCGCACAGGCTGGCGATCTGCGCGGCGATGTTGATCCCCAGCGTTTCCAGCGCATCCAGCCCGATCATGGTCGCTACGCCCGCCAGCCCAGTTACGACGCCCGCAAGCCGTCCCGAGGTCATGCGCTCATCGGACGTGAAGGCATGAGCGACGATGACCGTGAACAGCGGCGTGGTTGCGTTCACGATCGCGGCAAGCCCGGAGGGGATGTGCGACTGGCTCCATGAAATCAGCGAAAATGGCACCGCATTGTTGATGAACGCCATGGCGAAGAACAGCCCCCAGAGCCGGAGATCGAGCGACATACGCATGCCGGAGAAGTGTAGCGCGAGATTCAGGATCAGGGCTGCGATGGCCACACGCGCGACCACGATGGTGAACACCGGCAACGATTTGACGGCCACGCCAATGAAGAAGAACGATGCGCCCCACAAAAGCGACAGCGTCAGCAGTGTCGCCCATTGCGATGCGGTCATCGACTTGTTGATCGCCGGTGGAGCGGTCATGGTGCATCCCGAGAGGATAGTGCAGCTAGCCGAGCAAATTTGACATTTGAGTCGCGCTTTGGGCTGGACTCTCCCTCAAATGTCAAATTCAAAAGCTCCACTATTCTGAGCTGATATTGAGCTGGCAGGTGTCGCCAACTCGTTTCTTGCGGTCAAACCGAAAATGCCGCGTGTGGCGGGAAGCAGCCATGCCACGGATGAGGCGACCTTTCCTGTGCGGAGGTTGTCGGGTCGATAGATCACGACGCAAAGGAGGGATGTGATGCAGGACACATATCAGCGCGCGCTCATCGTCGGCGCGGGCGCTGGCCTGAGCGCCTCGCTGGCGCGCGCGTTTTCCGACGCGGGCATGAGGGTCGGGCTGGCCGCGCGCAAGGTGGACAAGCTGTCGGTGCTGGCCGCGGAGACGAGCGCGGCCGTTCACCCTTGCGATGTCACGCAGCCCGATCAGGTTGATGCGCTATTCGAGCAGATGAGGCGCGATCTCGGCGGCGCGCCGGAAGTCGTGGCCTTTAACCCGAGCGCGCGGGTGCGCGGGCCGTTCACGCAACTGGATCGTGCGGGCGTGGCGAACGCGCTGAATGTTACCGCCTATGGCGGCTTCCTGGTCGCGCAGGCTGCCGCACGGGCCATGCTTCCCAAGGGGCGCGGGGCGATCCTGTTCACCGGAGCCTCGGCGAGCGTAAAGGGCTATCCGCAATCTGCGGCCTTCGCGATGGGCAAGTTCGCCTTGCGCGGCCTTGCGGAGAGCATCGCGCGCGAGCTGCAGCCGCAAGGCATCCATGTGGCGCATTTCGTCATCGACGGCGGCATCCGCAATCCGGGCCCCACAGAGCCGGCGGATGCGCCGGACAGCATGCTCGATCCCGACGCCATTGCGCAGACCTATCTGCATGTGCTTCAGCAGGATCGCAGCGCGTGGACCTTCGAGGTCGCGCTGCGGCCATGGGTGGAGCGGTTCTGAGACGTCAGGGATATGGTGGGCTCAACACGAGGCGGGGCGAAGCATGCCGCAGCAAGAGACAAACGAGATGAGCTTCACGAGCTTTGCGCTTGTGGTGATAATCCTCGCCATCCTGATCACCGGGCTGGTTTACGGCGCGCCGTTCCTGATCCCGATCGTCATCGCTCTGCTGCTCACGGTGCTGCTCAGCGCTGGGGCGGACCGGCTGCGGCGCCTGCGCGTGCCGGAGCCGTTCGCGACGCTCGCCTCGGTCTCGCTGTTCATCGTACTGCTGGTGGCGGTCTTCAACATCCTCGCCTCGCAGACCGATGACGTTGCCCTCGCGTGGCCCAATTATGTGCAGCGATTTAACGCGCTCACCGAACAGGTCCTCGGCTGGGTCGGGCCGGACCTCGCCGAGAAGTTGCGCGAGGCGGTGCAGAACATCGAGCTGTTCAGCCAGCTTCCGGGGCTGATCGGATCGGCGGGCAGTCTGCTCGCCACCGTTGCGCTGGTCGTGCTCTATATCGGTTTTCTGCTCCTGGAGCAGGGGCGGCTGGCGCCTAAGATCGACCGGCTTGCGGATGATCCGGAACGCGCGCGACAGATAAAACAGGCGCTGCATGACATCACCGAGGGCATTCGGCGCTATCTGTGGATCAAGACGCTGCTTA
>CAZYYQ010000029.1:8853-15925 GCA_964651275.1 uncultured Hyphomicrobiaceae bacterium
CTGCATGACATCACCGAGGGCATTCGGCGCTATCTGTGGATCAAGACGCTGCTTAGCATCTTTACGGCGGGCCTAAGCTACGTCGTTCTCAAGCTGCTGGAGGTCGATTTCGCCGAGACCTGGGCGCTGGTGATTTTCCTGCTGAACTACATCCCGAGCATCGGCTCGGTGCTGGGCGTTGCCTTTCCCGCGCTGCTGGCGCTCATCCAGTTCGACACGCTCTGGCAGTTCCTCATCATCGCAATCGCGCTTGCCGGCGTGCAGTTCGTCATCGGCAACGTGCTGGAGCCACGGCTCATGGGACGCAGCCTCAATCTCAGCCCGTTCGTGATCATTGCTTCGATTGCGTTCTGGGGGATGATCTGGGGCGTCGTCGGCGCGTTCCTCAGCGTGCCGATGACCACCGCCTTCGCGATCGTGTGCAGCCATAGCAAGTCATTGCGCTGGATTGCCACGCTGCTGCTCGCCGACGCGCGCGGGACGCCGGGCGGTTGAGCGGGTGTGTCGGCTTGCGGTGTCCATCCAGATGTCGAATTAGAATAAATCCAATTATATACGATCAAGCAGATCGAAGTGTTTTGGAATTAAAATTAGAGCAAGTCAAAACGGTCTTCTGAGAAAGTCTTATTCTTAGGGATTGTTTCAAAACTGCTTGACGGTTTATGCTGCGCTGAATATCGTAGTGCTGCGCTCGGAAATTCGGGCCGTCCTTATCGGTGTCCGATGTCGGGACTTTGGCCCCCGGTGATTGGAGAGAAAATGAACATGTTTCCTTCAAGCGCGCAGCGCTCGTGGAGAGTGCTCGCATGAGCTTTCGGAAAAAGACCCCGGACGGGGTGCTACGGTGTCCCGATGCGTTGAATGCGCAGCGTGGATCTGCGCAGCTCAAGCAACTCGCTGGTGCGGAACGCCTCGCGGGTATTGGTTTTCGCTTCTGGCTGTCGGGTTATCAAACCGGCGCTATCGAGAGCTGGGAGCGCGCCTGGAACTTGTATGCAAGCGAGCTGGGGCCGCATGCCGCGCGTATGGCCATCCGCGATCTCTCCTGCTGGGTTCGCGCGGTCCGCGGCCATGCCCGGCGTGATATCGAGATCCGCCCTGCGCATTGCGATCAGTTCTGCTACGACGAATGCCTCGCAGTCTCGCTGATCGCCGCTGCGCAGAACGAATGCCCCGCGGTCAAGGCATGCGCGTTCGCGTTGCTCGGCTCGCCGCAACTCGACGAGGTCATCACGAGCGCTGCGCGCTTCGCGGCGGTCCTGCGCGACAACCGCATGGTCTTGCCACGCGATCCCCTCGTGGAACCGCTTGAGCGCGGCGATGCATCGGCCAGCCGCCCCGTGCATTGAATCCCGCGCCTGAGAAGCGCGCATCACCATCCTTCAGAACGTTGCATTACCGGCTCCTCGGGCGCTGCCGTAGCATGCAGCCGTCGTCGCGATCACGGAGGCATCAATGAGCATGTTCGACACCCGTTCTGCGGCATGGCTGTGGGCGCCCGCGCTACTGCTGGCATCATGCGTGCTCGCCTTGGCGGCAAGCGCGCAGGCCGGTCCGGCGCATGGCTTTTCTCCGGTTCACGCGCTCAAGTACCCCGCCGGCTTTGCCCATTTCGCTTATGTCCGGCCCGATGCGCCGAAAGGGGGAAGGCTACGCCTTGGCGCGACGGGTACGTTCGATTCGCTCAATCCGCTGCTCTATCCGGGCCGGGTGCCAGCCCATGTGCGAGATCTCGTGTTCGATACCCTGCTGGAGCGCAGCGCCGACGAGCCGGCGGCCTATTACGGCAGGCTGGCCGAGACGGTGGAGGTGTCCGGCGACCGGCGTGCCGTTCGCGTTACCCTGCGCGAGGGGGCACGCTGGCATGACGGAAAGCCGGTAACGGCTGAGGATGTGAGCTTCACCTTCGAGACGCTGCGGGAGCAGGGCGCGCCGTTCTATCGCCAGGCGCTGCGGCACTACTCTGTGGAGGAGGAAGGTGCGCGGCAGATGGTGTTCCGCGCGCGCGATGGCGCGATCCGGGATATGGTGCGCATCCTCGGCAGCCTCCCCATCCAGCCCGCGCACTTCTGGGAAGGCCGCGACCTGAAGGACCACGGTCTCACTCCGCCGCTCGGCTCAGGTCCGTACCGGGTGGAGAACGTGAACGCGGGAGCGGCAGTCACGCTGGTGCGCGCCCCGGATTACTGGGGGGCGGATCTCCCGGTCAATCGTGGGCGCTTCAACTTCGACCGGATCGAAACCGTCTATTACCGTGATGACAGCGTAGCGCTGGAGGCGTTCCGCGCTGGCGATTTCGATCTGCGGCTGGAGGAAATTGCCGCGCAATGGGCGGGCGGCTATGACGGCCCGGCGCTGCGCGAGGGGCGGATTAGGCGCGATGAGATCGAGACAGCCACGGTGGGCGAACTCACGACGCTGGTGTTCAATCTGCGCCGCGCCCCGTTCGACAACGTGCGGGTGCGCAAGGCAATCAGCCTTGCCTACGATTTCGACTGGACCAATGCCAACCTGATGCATGGGCTGATGCAGCCGGTCGAAAGTTTGTTCGGTGATACGGATTTCGCCGCGCGTGGGGCGGCCTCTCGGGGAGAGCGCGCATTGCTCGGACGTTTCGCAGACGAGCTTCCCGCTGGTCTGTTCGATGCGCCTTCGCCACGCTTGCGGTCGGGCATCGGGAGCCGCCGGGACGCCATTGCCAAGGCTGACAAACTGCTGCGCGAGGCCGGTTTCCCGGTGCGCGAGGGCGTGCGCGTTTCAGCGGACACCGGCGAGCCGCTGACCGTCGACTTGCTGAACCATGATCCGAGCGTGATCCGCATTCTCGGGCCATTCGCCCGGAACCTCGAGCGGATGGGCATCACCCTGCGTTACGGCCTCGTCGACCCGGCGACCGGCACGCGCCGCACGCTCGATCATGACTTTGACATGGTGGTGCTGAGATGGTCGCCGCGCGCGGTGCCGGGCAATGCGGAAAGCCTTCTCTGGAGTAGCGCCCTGGCTGATCGGAAGGGTTCTTATGCGCTGGCCGGGGCAAAGGATGCGGCGCTGGATTCTGCGCTGAAGGCGATGGTCTCGGCGCGAGACATGGACCGGCTGGTCACGGCTGCGCGCGCCTTCGACCGGGTGATGCGCTGGCGTTACTATGCTCTTGGTCTCTGGCGCAAGGACCAGATCTGGCTGGCTTACTGGAACCGCTTTGGCCGCCCTGATCAGACGCCGGCATACGCGCCAAGTTTCATCGATCGCTGGTGGGCCAAGCCGGAGCAACGCGAGAGCCGCGCGTCGATGGGCGAATGAGCGCGGCCGCAACCGGGGACAGATCATGCATCTGCGCGAGCTCGACGCCAACCTGATCGTGATCCTCGACGCACTCCTGCTTGAAGCAAGCGTCACGAGGGCAGCCGAGCGGCTGGGCCGCAGCCCGTCCGCGGTGAGCCATGCGCTGGCGCGCCTGCGTGAGATCTTTGGCGATCCGCTGTTCGTGCGCGCGGGCCAGCGCCTCGTTCCCACCAGCCACGCGACCCAGATCGCGCCGACCGTGCATATCATCGTATCGGGTCTGGAGGGGCTCTTGCACCGCCAGCATCTGTTTGACCCCGCTCAGCAGCAGCGCGAATTCAGGATTGCTTGCCGCGACACATTCGAACTGACGCTACTCTCGGGTCTGCGTGCGGAACTGGCCGGCACGGCGCCTGGGATCAGGCTGACACGCCGGACTGGGCTTGGATGCGGTGTCGTGGAGGCACTGCGCTCAGGGCAGATTGATCTGGGTTTGATTGAAGGAGCGTCTTGGGTGGAAGCAACCGATATTTCAACCGAAAAGCTGCTTGATGATCCGCTGGTGATGCTGGCGCCGCAGAACCATTCGCTTGCCGGAGGGACCCTCAAGAAGATGCATCTGAGGACGAAGGGCCTAGCGCTGATTGCCGAGGAACTTCATGCCGCATGCGCTTTCGGCGAAGCGTTGGAGGAAAGGCCGGCGGGATTGTTCGGCGTCTCCTCGCCGCTGATCGCCATTTACAACGCGCTGGAGCTAGGGGCTCTGGTGCTCACGACGCGGAGCATCGGCGCGGTTGCGGCGCGGCACATGGGTTTGGAGCCGGTGAAGACGGAGCTGAAGCTTGGTTCCGTGCCGGTGCATCTGTTGTGGCATGTCAGCCAGGAGCGCGACGAATGCCACACTTGGCTGCGTGACAGGCTGCGTGCGAGGGCAGGGGGCGGCACACAGATGAATGCGCCGCCGCAAAATACGCCCCAGCCGGCTACGGGATGACGGTGGTGGCGACTTCCAGATAGACCTCCGCAACGCCGCGCAGCTTAGCCTCATTGTACTCCTCGGAGGACAGATGCACCTCCTCGAGCGTATCGACGATGCCGGTCATGTCTTCGTTGATCTTCGCAAGCGCGACCTCGAGCGTGTAGGTCAGTTGATGGACCTGTTCCATGTCGCTCTGCGTGAGCTTGTCTTGGGAGAGGATGCCTGCCAGTCGCTTGTTGTACTCCGAGAAATTCCGGACGGCCTCCTCCAGGGTGTCGGACGGCTTTGCCTCATAGTGCTGGATCGTTTCGTCGGCAAGCGCGCCGTTGCTGAATAATGCGAGTCCCAGCGCCAGCGCGGCGATGACTGCTGCAAGTTTCATGACATTTTCCCTCATGTTGGTTGCTGGTGAACGTCTGATTTCAGCCCTCTGCCCACATCCGGAGCAGATTGGTGCGCGCCTTGTTCAGCCGGTCGATGGCGGGAGACTTTCCCTCGCGTTCAAACAGTTCCGAGGCGCTCAGTTCCAGATCGAACAGGATTTCGCGGCGCTGTGGATCGCGGACCCAACTCGTGAGCCAGCCGACGACGGCAAGCCGCTCGCCCCGGGTTACAGGGTCGACCCGGTGCAAAGTATTAGATGGATAGAGAATCATCTCGCCGGCTTCGAGACGGATCGTCCGCGCTTCCAGCGTGTCCTCGATCACCAGTCCGCCGCCCTCATAGCTATCTGATGGCGACAGAAACACCGTGAAGGACAAGTCGGTGCGCCGTCCCTCAATGAGTGCATCGTCGATATGCAAACCATATTCCATTCCGGGCGAATACCGCGAGACCAGCAGCCTTACGAAGTGGCGGGGCCGCGCAGCGGACTTGAACAGCCGGTTGTTTTCCAGCGCCGCCTGCACTGTCCTGAGGATCGCGTCTCGTTCGGGAGAGTCGCCTGCCTGTTCGTTACGCTTCACGTCCCGGGCATATTTGCCAGCGGTTGCGCGTCCATCGGTGTAGGGAAGGGCGGCGGCAGCTTCGTGCAAAGCCGCTGCCTGATGGATGTCGAGGACGTCGCCAAGGACGAGGAACACGCTCAGCCGGCCTTGTTCGCCGCAAGCTGCATGCGCGCGGCCGCGCCGTAGATCACCGAGGCGTCAGGCTGCGCGATACCCACGCCCGTGACATCGGAATAGACGGTTTCGGCCTTCTCGGCGTGCTTCAGGATATCCGACGCCGCCACGGCCACTTTGGGGTCGTCGCTTTCCGCCAGCTCAGCCGCTTCCTGCTTGACGATCTGCAGGAAACCCCAGGAGTCCTGGTACTCCTTCTCGTCGGTCAGTTGCCCTTCGGTGAACGCGGCGGCATATTCGTCAGCGGCGATGCGTGTGAGCAGCGCGAGTGCTTTCAGTTCGGAGGCCGCGCCACCTTTGGCTTTGGCGCGGATGTCTTCTAGCGTTGCGGCCGTCTTTTCATACAGAGCCGCCAACTCATCGGCTGGCTTGCCTGCTTCTGCTGCGTTGCTCATCTCGACAAGTTGGGTCCTCAATGCTTTAAAGCCCATCCGCTCGACTGGCGCAGCCACAGCCTCGTACTTCTCCTCGATCGGGTGGCCGATATGCTCGACGCCAAGCTCAGTCTGGCCCAATTCGTACAGCTTCAGCCCGGCATAGGCATGACCCTGCATGAAGCCGATGTCTGTGAGAAGCTGAATTTCGGGCGGTGCAGCGGGCGCGCCTTCACCCTCACCTTCGCCCTCGCCTTCAGCAGCGGCGATGATGAAGTTGCCAAGTGCATCCCTCGGCCATTCCGCGTCCTGTGGTCCCTTCAGCCCTGTCGCGTCGACGGCAGCAGATGCTCCCGCTACGGCGGTCGCTACCGCGCCCGCCATGACCCAGCGCCGTGCCTTCAACTCGCGTGGATTGTGTTCGTCGCTCATGTCATTCTTCAGCCATTGCGAATTACCAACTGTTAAACTCTCTATTTCGCGACGGCAGAACGGTCAATCGCATTGCCTGCAACAACGTTGATGCAAGAGATAGGCGTCGAAAGGCGCTGACCCGGAGCCAGCCATCGGGCGGCGTGCGGTGCTTCGCGCCGGCGTCTCTCCGCGCATGGCGGCAGGTTAACAGGCATCAAAGACTACCCGTCGCCGTGGTGCCTAGGCTGGGATGACAACCGCGGCATTCGGGAAAAGGTATCGTCTATGGCTGATCTCCTGACACTGAGCGTTATCAAGGCGGATGTTGGCGGCTATGTCGGGCATTCCAGCGTCCATCCGGATCTTCTGGAGGCAGCGCGGGCGCGCACACGCGGGGCCATCGGCTCTGGGCTCCTGATCGACGGGCATGTGACCAATTGCGGCGACGATCTGCAACTGATCATGACGCACCGAAAGGGCGTGGATGACTCTGATATACACCAGTTTGCGTGGGATACCTTCGTCGCCTGCACCGAGGTCGCGCGGCGCCTCAAGCTCTATGGCGCGGGGCAGGATCTTCTGTCCGATGCCTTCTCCGGCAACGTCAAGGGCATGGGGCCCGGCGTCGCGGAGATGGAATTCGAGGAACGCCCCGCCGAGACTGTCCTGGTCTTCATGGCCGACAAGACCTCGCCCGGCGCGTGGAATCTGCCGCTGTTCCAGATCTATGCCAACCCGTTCAACTCGCCTGGGCTGGTGATCGACATCAAGATGCATGCCGGCTTCGAATTCGAAGTGCTGGACGTGTTCGATCACAAGAGCATCCGCTTTGTCTGCCCGGAGGAGATGTACGAGATGCTCATGTTCATCGGCGCGCCGCGCCGCTACATGATCAAGCATGT
>CAZYYQ010000030.1:0-12776 GCA_964651275.1 uncultured Hyphomicrobiaceae bacterium
AGCCTTCGCCGCCGCCTTCCTTGTTCACGCCGGACTCGATCATTTCCCAGTAGAGATCGTTGCCCTCGCGGGTACGCTCGCCCACGCCGGCGAACACCGAATAGCCGCCATGCGCCTTCGCGATGTTGTTGATCAGTTCCTGGATGAGCACGGTCTTGCCGACGCCCGCGCCGCCGAACAGGCCGATCTTGCCGCCCTTGGCATAGGGCGCGATGAGGTCGACAACCTTGATGCCGGTGATGAGAATCTCGGTCTCGGTGGACTGCTCGACAAACTCTGGCGCAGACGCGTGGATCGGCTTTCTTTCCTCATGCGCGATGTCGCCCGCCTCGTCGATTGCCTCGCCGATCACGTTCATGATGCGCCCCAGGGTCCCCGCGCCAACCGGCACCGCGATCGGCTGACCGGTGTCGACAACTTCTTGTCCGCGCACAAGCCCCTCGGTGGCGTCCATGGCGATGCAGCGCACCGTGTTCTCCCCAAGGTGCTGCGACACTTCCAGCACCAGCCGGTTGCCGTGATTGTCCGCCTCCAGCGCGCTCATGATTTCCGGCAGCTGTTCATCGAATTGCACATCGACGACGGCTCCCGTCACCTGGCGAATCCGTCCGGTATTTTTGTCGGTTGCCATAGCTTCCACTTCCTCGTTGACTTCGTCCGGGCTCGCTTACGAGATTGCTTCTGCACCGGAGACGATTTCGATCAGTTCCTTGGTGATCTTTTCCTGACGCAGGCGATTGTAGCTCAGCGTCAGCTTGTCGATCAGGTCGCCCGCATTACGGGTCGCGTTGTCCATCGCGCTCATGCGCGCACCTTGCTCGCCGGCGGCATTCTCCAGCAGCGCGCGGAAGATCTGCGTGGCGACATTGCGCGGCAGCAGGTCGCGCAGAATTTCTTCTTCCTCCGGCTCAAACACATACTCCGCCTGCGGACCAGAGATCTCGGCAGTCTCTGACTCCTCGGGGAGGGCCGCAGGGATCAACTGCATGGCCTTGGGCTTCTGCGTCAGCACATTGACGAACTCGGAGAACACGAGCGTGCAGACGTCGAATTCGCCTTTGTCGAACAAGCCGAGCACGCGCCGCGCGATGTCATTGGCGTCGTCGAAGCCGACCCGCTTGATTTCCTTCAGCCCGATCACCTCGACGATCCGGCTGGCGTGGTCGCGCTTGAGCATGTCATAGCCCTTGGAGCCTACGCACAGGAACTTGACCTCTTTCCCGTCGGCGATCAGGCCTTGCGCCGTCTGGCGCGCCTTCTTGACGATGTTCGCGTTGAACGCACCGCACAGGCCGCGGTCGGCGGTCGCGACGATAATGAGGTGGGTATCGTCCTTACCGGTCCCGACCAGCAGCGGAGACGCCGTCTCCTTCACTACGCGCGCGTTCAAATTGGCCAGCACCTCGTCCATCTTTTCGGCATAGGGGCGCGCGGCATCCGCGGCTTCCTGCGCCTTGCGCAGCTTGGCCGCAGCGACCATCTGCATCGCCTTCGTGATCTTCTGCGTCGCCTTGACGCTCGAGATACGATTGCGCATGTCCTTCAGGCTGGCCATTTCGTCTCCCGGTCCTGGATAGCGGTCCTGATGGCAGGGCGTCGTGGCCTCACGCCGAGAAGTGCTCCGCGAACTTCTCCACGGCGCTCTTCAGCTTGCCTTCAAGCTCGTCGCTCAGCTTGCCTTCGGTGCGGATCGTATCGAGGATGTCAGCGTGATCGTCCTTCATGTAGCGCAGCAGTTCCTCCTCGAAGCGCTTCACCGCGGACACCGGCAGCGGATCGAGGAAGCCACGCGTGCCGGCGAAGATGACCACCACCTGCTCTTCCACCTGAAGCGGCGAAAATTCGGGCTGCTTTAGAAGCTCGGTCAGGCGCTCGCCGCGCGCCAGCAGGCGCTGCGTTGCGGCGTCGAGGTCAGACCCGAACTGCGCGAAGGCCGCCATCTCGCGGTACTGCGCGAGCTCGCCCTTGATCGCGCCCGCGACCTGCTTCATGGCCTTCACCTGCGCCGAGGAACCGACGCGGGACACCGACAGGCCGACATTCACAGCCGGGCGGATACCCTGATAGAACAGGTCGGTTTCCAGGAAGATCTGGCCATCGGTGATCGAGATCACGTTGGTCGGGATGTAGGCCGACACGTCGTTGGCCTGCGTCTCGACGATCGGCAGCGCGGTCAGCGACCCGGCGCCATGGTCATCGTTCAACTTCGCCGCGCGCTCAAGCAGGCGGCTGTGGAGGTAGAACACGTCACCCGGATAAGCCTCGCGGCCGGGTGGGCGGCGCAGCAGCAACGACATCTGGCGGTAAGCGGTCGCCTGCTTCGACAAATCATCATAGACAATAAGCGCGTGCATGCCGTTGTCGCGGAAATACTCACCCATCGCGCAGCCGGCATAGGGGGCGAGATACTGGAGCGGCGCCGGCTCGGAAGCGGTGGCGGCCACGATAATGGAATATTCGAGTGCACCACGCTCTTCCAGGTTCTTCACGAGTTGCGCCACCGTGGAGCGCTTCTGGCCAACGGCGACATAGACGCAGTAGAGCTTCTTGCTCTCGTCGTCGCTCTTGTTGATTTCCTTCTGGTTCAGAATGCTGTCGAGCGCGATCGCGGTCTTGCCGGTCTGGCGGTCGCCGATGATGAGCTCGCGCTGGCCGCGCCCGATCGGGATCAGCGTATCGATCGCCTTCAGGCCGGTCTGCATCGGCTCATGCACCGACTTGCGCGGGATGATGCCCGGGGCCTTCACGTCGGCCCGGCGGAATTCTTCCGCCTCGATCGGCCCCTTGCCGTCGATTGGATTGCCGAGCCCGTCGACCACGCGCCCAAGCAGCCCCTTGCCGACCGGCACCTCGACGATGTTGCCGGTTCTCTTGACCGTGTCGCCTTCCTTAATGTCGCGGTCTTCGCCGAAGATCACGATACCGACATTGTCAAATTCAAGGTTCAGAGCCATGCCCTGAATGCCGTTTTCGAACTCGACCATCTCGCCGGCCTGCACATTGTCGAGACCGTAGACGCGCGCAATGCCGTCACCGACCGAGAGCACCTGGCCGATCTCCGCGACCTCGGCTTCCTGGCCGAAATTTTTGATCTGTTCCTTGAGAATCGAGGAAATTTCCGAGGCCCGGATTTCCATCAGCCTACCTCTTTCATGGCATGTCTTAGACGATTGAGTTTGCTGCGAACTGAATTGTCGATCATGCGGCTGCCGACCTTCACGATCAGCCCTCCGAGGATCGACGGGTCCACGCGGACATTCATGGTGACATCCTGTCCTGCGAATTCACGCAGCGCGGTCTTGAGATCTTCTTGCTGGTCATCGCTCAGCGGCACGGCCGTGACGACATCGGCCTCGACCTCGCCGCGATGGCGTGCCGCCAGCGTGCGGAACGCGCCGATGATCCCGGAGATAGAGGAGAGGCGGCGTTTTTCGACCAGAAGTTTCAGAAAATTGCGGGTCAGGCCGGATGTGCCGGCGGCGTCGGCGATGGCCCTCACGGCCTTGGCCTGCTGCTCCATCGAGAACGCAGGGCTATGGACCAGCCGGCGCAGATCATCGCTTTGCTCAAGGATCTCGCCGAGGTCCGAAAGCTGCTGCTCCACCTCCGACAGCTTGTCCTGCTCGAGGGCGAGTTCGAACAGCGCGGTCGCGTAGCGCCCGGCAACACCCGTCACGCTCGAACCGCCGCTCACCATCGAACCTTCCTCCACGCGCATCGCCCCCTTTGTTCCGGAAGAGGAGATGCGCCCGCCTGGCGATGCCGCGATAAGCCGCACAACAGCCACCCGTGCGCGACCGTGCGCCGGACGCATCTTTCTGGAAATCGCTAGCCATCTATCACAGGCTTTGCGCCCGTTGCAATACACTGCGCGCGTCAATGTCGTGCGTGCGCGGGTGAAGATCAAAGTCATTAGTGCCGGCACCGCGCACCAATTTCACAGGAAGCTGTAGGGATCGACGTCGATAATCACCCGGACACTGCCTTTCGCAGGCGGTGCGCGGTCCATCCAAAGCCTCAGAAACCCCTGCAGATCGAGCTCGCGCGGCGCCTTCACGAGCAGCCGGTAGCGAAAGCGTCCGCGAATGAGGGCAAGCGGCGCTTCCGCCGGACCCATCACCGTGATCCGCGGGGCGGCAGGCGCGGCGCGCGCGAGCGCCTGGGCGTAACGTTCGGCTTCCGGCTTGGCGCCGCCCGAGACGATCAGCGCCGCGAGGCGTCCGAACGGCGGCAAGCCTGCCTCCTCGCGTGCGGCAATTTCACGCGCCAGGAACGTGTCGCGATCGCCGGAAATCAGCGCGCGCATGACCGGGTGATCCGGCGCGTGGGTCTGGATCAGGCCGATGCCGCCGCTGTCCTCGCGCCCGGCGCGGCCGATCACCTGCTGCATGAGCTGGAAGGTGCGCTCCGCCGCGCGCGGGTCGCCGCCCTGCGCCAGGCTCAGGTCGCCATCGACGACCCCGACCAGCGCAAGGCCCGGGAAATGGTGCCCTTTTGCCACAAGCTGGGTGCCCACGATGATCCGCGCCTCGCCAGAGGCGATCCGCGCGATGGTCTCGCGGATTTCAGTGAGGTTGGTGGTGAAGTCGCTCGACAGGATCGCGGCGGGCACCTCGGGGAAGCGCTCGGCCACCTCCTCCGCGACGCGCTCCACGCCCGGACCGCACGGCACCAGCTTGCCGCTCACGCCACAGGCCGGGCAGTCCTCCGGCCGGGGAAGCACGAAGCCGCAGTGATGGCAGGTCAGCTTGGCGCGGTGACGGTGCTCGACCAGCGTGGCGCTGCATTGCGGGCACTCGATGCGGTGGCCGCAGGCGCGGCACAGGGTCAGCGGCGCATAGCCCCGGCGGTTGAGGAACAACAGCGCCTGCTTGTCCGCCGCGAGCGCATCGCGCACCGCGCTGACCAGCGGCGGCGAGAGCCAGCGGCCACGCTCCGGCGGCTCGGCGCGCAGGTCGATCGGGCGAATGTCTGGCATCGCCGCTCCGGAATAACGCGCGGTGAGGCGCACATGCGCGTAGCGGCCACTTTGCGCATTCACGACGCTCTCGATCGACGGGGTCGCCGAACTCAGGATCACCGGGTGCTGGCCCAGCTTGGCGCGCACCACCGCCACGTCCCGCGCCTGGTAGCGCACATAGTCTTCCTGCTTGAAGCTCTGCTCGTGCTCTTCGTCCACGACGATCAGGCCGAGATCGGCATAGGGCAGGAACAGCGCCGAGCGCGCCCCGGCGACCGCCCGCGCCTCGCCCTTTGCCACCGCGCGCCAGATGCGCCCGCGCTCTGCCGCGCCCATTGCTGAATGCCACTCCATCGGGCGGCAGCCGAATCGCGCGGCGAAACGGTCGAGAAACTGGCTGGTCAGCGCGATCTCGGGCAACAGGATCAGCACCTGCCCGCCGCGCGCCAGCGCCGCCGCGACGGCCTCGAAATAGACTTCCGTCTTGCCCGCGCCAGTGACACCGTCCAGCAGGCTGACCGAAAAGCCGCCTCCCCGCATCGCAGCAACAAGTTTTCCGGCGGCCTCCGCCTGCTCCGGCGCGAGGTCGGGGGGGGCATGATCGGGGTCGGGGATCGCCGGGCGCGGCGGCGGCATTTCCACGCGGACAAGCGCGCCCGTGTTGGCCAGCCCCTCGATCACCGCCGCACTGACGCCAGCCGCGCGGGCAAGTTCGGCCTTCGCGCGCACCGCGCCATCAGCCGCTGCCGCCAGAACCTTCTGCCGCGCAGGCGTGAGTTTGTCCGGCGGCGGCCCGGCAGCGCGATAGCCAAAGCGCGGGCCTTCCGGCTCGAACGCGCGGGCAGCGCTCATCATCATCTTCAGGACCATGCCGCGCGGGCTCAAGCTGTAATCCGCCACCCAGTCCACCAGGCGGCGCGACACCGGCGGCAGCGGCGGGGCGTCCAGAACCTCGATGATGGATTTGAGCTTCTTCGCCGGGACATCCGCCGACCGCGCTTCGCCCCACACCACGCCGATTCGCCGCGCCGAGCCGAGCGGCACACGCACGAACGTCCCCGGCGGCGGCGCATCGCCGCCCTCCAGCGCGTAATCATAGGCCTCGTCCAGCGCGAGCGGCACCAGCACGGGCACCGTGCGCACAGGCGCGGCCTCCGGCTCATCGAACGCGAGCCGTTGTTGCGTGACCTCCCGCGTCATGGCGCGTCACCGATTAACACTGCATCAACCATGGTGCGGCTAGGTTAAGCGTTTGGGGTCTGGCAGGAAAAGCTGAGTTGCGTTGATGCCCGGGAAATTTGTGCAAAATCTTGAGTTTTCGGCTGACACGGACGCGTGCGAGGCGATCCGGGGGTGGCTCGCCTATCTCGCGCACCAGCGCGGCAGCGGCGAAAACACGCTTGATGCCTACGCGCGCGATCTGCGCCAGTTCTGCGCGTTCCTGAACGGCCATCTCGGGCACGCACCGGCCTTGCGCGACTTCAACGCGCTTAGCGCGGCCGAATTCCGTGCGTTCATGGCCTGGCGGCGTGCGCAAGGCGCATCGAGCCGCAGCCTGTCGCGCAGCCTGTCAGCGCTGCGCGCGTGCTTCCGGTACATGGAGCGCGCGGGGCATCTGAAGAACCGCGCCGTGCTCAGCCTGGCCCTGCCGCGCGCGCCGCGGGCGCTGCCCCGTCCGATGACCGAAGACAAGGCGCGCGCCGTGATGGCCGGAAGCCGCGACGATCAGGGCCATGAGCGCGACCCTTGGGTGGGCCTGCGCGATCAGGCCGTCGTCCTGCTGCTCTATGGCTCGGGCTTGCGGATTTCCGAGGCCCTTGGCCTCAACCGCAGCGACGCGCCGGTGCCGCCGCGAGATGTGCTGCGCGTGCAAGGCAAGGGTGGGCAGGAGCGCATTGTCCCGGTGCTGCCGGTGGCGCAGGAGGCCATCTCGCGGTACTTGGCCGAATGCCCGTATCGGCTGGCGGCGGGCGATCCGCTGTTTGTCGGTGTGCGCGGCGGACGGCTGAGCCCGCGGATCGTGCAGCTTGTCGTCGCGCGGCTGCGCTCGGCGCTTGACCTGCCGCCGACGGCCACGCCGCACGCGCTGCGCCACTCCTTCGCCACCCATCTGCTGGGCAACGGGGCTGATCTGCGCGCCATTCAGGAACTGCTCGGCCATGCCAGCCTCTCGACGACGCAGGTCTATACCGATGTCGACCGCCAAGCGCTTCTGAAGGTGTACGACAGGGCGCACCCGCGCAGCGGTCATCGGAACTGACCGCGCGCCCTCGCGCATCTTCTTTTCAGACCGGATCGTCTCAACATTCGTCTTTGCCGGGCTTGACCCGGCAATCCACAAATTACAATCAAAATCCAGCGTAGTTGGATGCCCGTGTCGAGCACGGGCATGACGTTTAGGGAACAGGCCCTAAACCTGATCCGCAGGGAGAATATCGGCGATCGCGTCGCGCAGTACGCTAATCCCAAGCCGCTTTTCTGCCGATGTCGCGATGATGTCGGGGTATGCCGCCGGGTGTTTTGCAAGCTTCGCCGCAGTTTCTGCGCGTACGCGCGCGAGATGGGCAGCGCTGATCTTGTCGGTCTTGGTGAGCACCACCTGATAGGACACCGCAGCCTCGTCCATCAGCGCGAGCACGCCGGTATCCGTATTCTTCAGCCCGTGGCGCGCGTCGATGAGCAGGAAGACGCGCTTCAACTGTGCGCGCCCGCGCAGATAATCGTAAATCAGGTCGTTCCAGCCCTTGACCTGCGCTTTTGGCGCCTTGGCGTAGCCGTAGCCCGGCATATCGACGATGTGAAGGGTGTCCCCCACCCGGAAATAGTTCAACTCGCGCGTGCGCCCGGGCGTGTTGGAGGTGCGCGCTAGCGCCTTGCGGCCAGTGAGCGCGTTCAGCAGGCTCGACTTGCCGACATTCGAGCGCCCGGCGAACGCCACCTCGGGAATGATCTCGCCGGGCAGTCCGTCAATGCGCACCACGCCCTTGACGAACGTGATCGGCCCGGAGAACAGCGCCTGTCCGGCATCCGCCACGCTCAACTCTTGCTAGATCCGCCGACCCCAAGACGGCTGAACAGCTTGTCCAGCCCCATGTTCTCCAGCAGGTTCACCTCAACGCCCTGACGGTTCATGATGTACCACTGCTGGGCGATCGTCAGGATGTTGTTCCAGGTCCAGTAGATCACCAGCCCGGCGGGGAAGGTCGCCAGCAAGAAGGTGAAGAACACCGGCATCCAGGTGAAGATCTTCTGCTGGATCGGGTCGCCCGGCATCGGGTTCAGCCGCATCTGGATGAACATCGAGATGCCCATGATGATCGGCCAGACGCCAATCATCAGGAAGTCGGGCACACCGAACGGCAACAGCCCGAACAGGTTGAAGATGCTTGTGGGGTCGGGCGCGGACAGATCCTGTATCCAGCCAATAAACGGCGCATGGCGCATCTCGATCGTGACGAACAGCACCTTGTAGAGCGCAAAAAATACCGGGATCTGAACGAGAATCGGCAGGCAACCCGACATCGGATTGACCTTTTCCTTCTTGTAGAGCGCCATCAACTCCTGCTGCTGGCGCATCTTGTCGTCCTTGAAGCGCTCGCGCAGCTTCATCATCTCCGGCTGCAGCTTCTTCATCTTGCTCATCGACACGTAGGACTTGTTCGCCAATGGGAAGAACACGAGCTTGATGAGCACCGTCACGATCAGGATCGCGACGCCGAAATTGCCGACCAGCTTGTAGAAGAAGTCGAGGGCGATAAAGAGCGGCTTGGTGATGAAGTGGAACCAGCCCCAGTCGATGAGCAACTCGAACTGCTGGATACCAAGTGTCTCTTCATACGTGTCGATCAGGCCACTTTCCTTTGCGCCGGCGAACAGCCGGGTCGTGACCTCGCCGGAACTCCCCGGAGCGACCTGCACCTCCGGCATCAGGTAATCTGTCTGGAAGCGCGCCTCGCCGCCTTCCCGGTCGCCGACAAAGCGCGCCTGATAGGCCACGTCCTGCGGCGGCACAAGCACCGCAGCCCAGTATTTGTCGGTGATGCCGAGCCAGCCGCCCGTGCCCGAATAGCGCGACGGCGCGGCGTTTTCCAGAAGCGAATCGTAGTCGAATTCCTCCAGCCCGTTCTCGCCGAGCACGCCGATCGGCCCTTCATGCAGGATAAAGAAGCCCTGTGTCTGCGGGACGCCGTGCCGCGAGATCAGGCCGTAAGGGAACAGCCTTACCGCCTCGCCGGTGTTGTTCTCCACCTTCTGGGTGATCGAGAACATGTAGTTCTCGTCAACCGACACGATACGCCGGAACACCAGCCCCTCGCCATTGTCCCAGGCCAGCGTGGCCGGGTTGTCTGGCGTGAGCGGGCCGGAACTTTCGGCCTTCCATTCGGTTTCGGGGGTCGGCACGTTGACGCCATCGGCCGCCGACCAGCCATGCTGCGCGAAAAACGCCCGGTTCGGCGCCGGGCTGCCGGAAGGCGACATCAGTGTGACATCCGCGCTGCCCTTGTCCACGGACACGCGGTAGTCCTTGAGGACCAGATCGTCGATCCGACCGCCCTTGAGATTAATGGAGCCGCGCAGTCGCGGGGTGTCGATGGCGAGCCGCGAAGCGCCGGAGAGCGCTGCATCGCGGGATGAAGTCGTGCCAATTGGCCCGGGCACCGCCGCACCCGGCGCAGACGCGCCCGGCTCGCCCGTCGCAGAAGGTGCAGGTGCACCGGTCTGCGCCTGCCGCTGCGCCTCGGTCTGTTCTGTCTGCTGCGCCTGACGCTGTTGCTCAAGTTGGCGCTGCGGACCGATTACCATCGCGTCCCACAGGAACAGCACGACCACCGAAAGGGCCACCGCCAGAATAAGATTACGGTTTTTGTCGTCCATCAACCCCGGAAAGCTCCCGCGCGTGAAATCTGGTCTGGATATAGGGCCGGTTTAGCGTTTCCGACACCGGCTATGCTAGGTTTTTCGCTCGTCGCGACGACGGTCGGGCGGCTTTTCGCGCCCACGGTGTCCTTTCGGCGCATGAACACGGGCGAAAGCTGTGCGCAAGTCCTTCAGCAGATCGGCGAAATCCCGGTCAAGCGCGGCCGCGCGTCCGATGACGACATAGTCGAAATCCGCGCGCGCTTCCTCTGGAGCCACCAGCCGCACCGCTTCCTTGAGCCGCCGCCGCGCCCTGTTGCGCCGAACCGCGCCCCCACGCGTGCGACCCTTCGGCCCATCCTGAGCGACGGCGCGGCCAGACACGGTGAACCCAAAGCGGGGGTGGCCGGCATCCGCACCATCATGTACGCCTCCCCGACGAGCGCCCTGCAGCACGAATGCCGGCGTGACCCACTTTCGCGCCGAGCGCAGTCTGAGGAATTCGCGCCGGTTCTTCAATGTGCACAGTCGCGCCATGGGTGGGATTGCGCACTCCGCACGGGCGCAGCTGGCTGCCGGGGTTACGCTGTCAGCGTCTTGCGCTTGCGTGCACGCCGCCGCGCCAGGATCTTCTGTCCCGCCTTGCTATCCATACGCGCGCGGAAACCATGCCTGCGCTTGCGCCGGAGATTGCGGGGCTGAAATGTCCGCTTCACATCTGTTCTCCTGCTTTGATCCGGAATTCTCGTCCCTGCTTATAAAAGTGCTTCGCGCGCCGTGTCCAGAGCGAGCGCATGCCTCACCTTCAGGAACGTTTTATCACGAGCGCTTGACCCCCTGTTCCGCACGGACGTGGCACATTGTAGATACCGAGCGTCCGCAACCCGTGCGAGGAGAACAAACCGTGCTGAAGGTACCGATTGAGCAGAATCGTCAAGACCTTGCCATCGTGCATCATACCTCCGGCCCGGTGATCCGGTGGAGCAGTATTTTCCTGGTTCTGATGGCCTTCGCCGCGCTTCTGACGCCGCGCGCGCACGGCGCAAGCCTCGCAGAACAGTTTGTGGCGCATGATCCCGGCTCGACGATCACGGTCGATCATGCTGCATGGGACGCCATGCTGAAGAAGCATGTCCAACCCGATGGCCATCTCAACCGGGTCGATTACGCGGCGTGGAAGCGGGAAAGCCGGGATGAACTGCTCGCCTACATCGAGCGGATGGAACAGATCGACGTGGCGGGACTGACGCGCGCGGAGCAATACGCTTACTGGGTCAATCTCTACAATGCCGTCACCGTCGCGCTGATCCTGAAGCATTACCCGGTCGCAACAATCCGCGACATCGACATCTCGCCCGGCTTCTTCGCAGACGGCCCCTGGGGCGCAAAGCTGGTAGCGGTCGGCGGAGTCGAACTGAGCCTCGACAACATCGAGCACGATATCCTGCGCAAGGTCTGGGACGACCCGCGCGTGCATTATGCCGTCAACTGCGCCTCGGTCGGCTGCCCGAATCTGGCGCGCGACGCCTATCGCGGCGAGACGCTCGACACCCAGCTTGATGCTGCCGCCAGGGCCTATATCGCCAGCCCGCGCGGCGTGCAATTCAGCGGCGGCCGGGTCATCGCCTCGAAAATCTACAGCTGGTACGACGAGGACTTCGGCAATTCCGAAGCCGGCGTCATCAAGCATGTGAGCCAATATGCCGAAGGCGAAGCCGCAAGCCGCCTCTCCGGCTTGTCATCCATCGACGATTACGAATACGACTGGAGCCTGAACGATGTCCGCCGCTAACTCCAACGCAACCCGGCACGGAGCGCAGCCTGTGAACCACCACGACGAACGCCCCGACGAAACGAACGGGCCGGACGCGCCGCGCGCGGAATTGGGCGAGGCCGTGCCGCGCCGCAGCCTGCTGCGCCGTCTGATGCCGCTCATCGTGCTGGCTGCCGTCGCCGGGCTGATCATCTCGCAGGGCTGGCACAACCTGCTGTCCTTCCAGCAGCTCGCGCTGAACCAGCAGGCGCTTCAAGCCTGGATCGGCGAGAACCTGATCGGCGCGCTGGCGGTCTATTCGGCGATCTATATCGTGGTCGTGGCGCTGTCGCTGCCAGGCGGCGCGGTGCTGACGGTCGCAGGCGGACTGCTATTCGGCTGGCTGGTCGGCGGGATAGTCACTGTCGTTGCCGCCTCGCTGGGCGCCACCGCGATCTTCCTGATCGCCCGCTCGTCGGTGGGCGAGCCGCTGGCGGCGCGTGCCGGCCCCTGGCTCGGCAAGTTCCGTTCCGGGTTTCAGGAGAACGCGCTCAGCTATCTGCTGTTTCTTCGGCTCGTGCCGGTGTTTCCGTTCTGGGTCATCAATCTGGCCCCGGCGCTGCTCGGTGTGACCTTGCGCGACTACGTGGTCGCCACCGGCCTCGGCATCATCCCCGGCACCTTCGCCTTCGCCTTCGCCGGGGCAGGCTTGGACAGCGTGCTGGCCGCACAGCGCGAGGCGTTTCAGGCCTGCCAGGCCGCCCGCGAGGCGGGCGATCCGGAATGCAGCTTCCAGTTCGATGCAAGCACGCTGATCACACCGGAACTGCTGATCGCCTTCGCCGCGCTCGGAATCGTTGCGCTGATCCCGGCAATCGTCAAAAAGTTTAGAAAACAGGTTTGAGGCCGCGCATAATCCGCATCGGCCTGGCGGTCAGCGGGGCCGCTCAACGAGAACGAGGGGGCAGGACATGGCGGAGCAGCTAACACCCGATCTGTGCGTTATCGGCGCGGGGTCGGGCGGGCTTTCGGTCGCGGCCGCGGCAGCGCAGTTTGGCGTTGACGTGGTGTTGATCGAGCGCGGCGAGATGGGCGGGGACTGCCTGAACTATGGCTGCGTGCCGTCGAAATCGCTGATTGCCGCGGCCAAACGCGCCCACAACATGCGCGCCTCGGGCCCGTTCGGCATCAAACCGCTGGAACCGG
>CAZYYQ010000030.1:12876-15870 GCA_964651275.1 uncultured Hyphomicrobiaceae bacterium
CGCGCCCACAACATGCGCGCCTCGGGCCCGTTCGGCATCAAACCGCTGGAACCGGCTGTCGATTTCGATCGTGTGCACGATCACATCCACGAGGTCATTGCCGCCATCGCGCCGAACGACTCCGTCGAGCGGTTCACCGGCCTCGGCGTCAACGTCATCAAGGGCGAAGCGCGCTTCCGCAACAAGGATACGGTGATCGCCGACGGGAGAGAGATCAAGGCGCGCCGCTTCGTCATCGCCACAGGCTCCTCGCCCGCGCTGCCGCCGATCCCCGGTATCGAGCGGGTGCCGTATTTCACCAACGAGACGATCTTCGACAACAGGCGCAGGATTGAAAAGCTCATCATGGTCGGCGGCGGCCCGATCGGCATGGAACTGGCCCACGCATTCCGCCGGCTCGGCAGCGAGGTCGTGGTGCTGGAGGCGTTCAAGCCGCTCGCCAAGGAAGATCCCGAACTCGCCGAGACCGTGCTGCGCCGGATGGAGGCCGAGGGCGTCGAGATCATTGCGGATGCGCGCGTCGAGCGTTTCGAGCCGTTTGGCGATCGGGTGCAGGTCGTGTTCGCGCGCGGCGGCCAGTCCTACTCGATCGACGGCAGCCACCTGATGCTGGCCACGGGGCGAAGGCCCAATATCGAGAAGCTTAATCTGGACGGCGCGGGCATCAAGCACGACCGCGCCGGCATCAAGGTCGACAAGGGCCTGAAGACCAGCAACCGGCGCGTCTATGCCATCGGCGATGTCACCGGCGGCCTGCAATTCACACACGTGGCAAGCTATCACGCAAGCGTCGTCATCAAGAACGCGCTGTTCCGCCTGCCCGCGAAGGTGAACCCCGACATCCTGCCGCGCGTGACCTTCACCGACCCGGAACTGGCGCAAGTCGGTCTGACGGAAGAAGAAGCGCGGGGGCGCCACAAGAACATCCACGTCTATCGCTGGCCCTATGGCGAGAACGACCGCGCACAGGCTGAGCGTGCCACAGAGGGCTTCGTCAAGGTCATCACCACAAAACGCGGCAAGGTGCTGGGCGCCAGCATGGTCGGTGAGCACGCCGGAGAGCTGATCCAGATGTGGGGACTGGCGATGCACAAGGGCATGAAGATCGGAGCGCTCGCCAGCGTCGTTTCGCCCTACCCGACGCTTTCCGAGATCAACAAGCGCGCGGCAATCAACTTCTACCTGCCGAGCCTGACCAGCCCGCTGCTGCGCCGCATCATTGGCTTGGCACGTAAATTGGGTTAAACCGGAAGCAGTTGTCGAGTGGCGCGTCCGTCCCCCAACTTCGGGCGGGGCGCGGACCCTGTTTCCTGGGGAACGCCGTGACCGTGTTGTTACCCGGCGCCGGCGCGAAGAACAACGGCGAGGCTCCTGCGCCGGACCCGACGAACGGAACGAAGCCCAGGCGGCGAATCATGCGCATGGGCCTGTCAGCCAAGCTGTTGTGGTTGACGATCCTGTTCGTCATGGTCGCCGAAGTGCTGATCTTCGTTCCGTCCGTCGCGAACTTTCGCAAGACATGGCTGGAAGAGCGCCTTATGGCCGCGCGCATCGCTGCGCTCTCGGTCGAGGCCGCGCCTCCGCTTGCGCTGCCGCAAACCCTGCGGCAAGAGCTTCTCGAAACTGCCCAGGTCGAGGCGGTGGCTCTGAAACGTGAGGACTTCCGCAGTCTGTTGCTCGAAAAGGAAATGCCAAGCAAAGTGGATGCGCATTACGACCTGCGCGCTGCCCCCTGGGCCACTCTGATCGTTGATGCCCTGAACGCCTTCGTCACGCCGGATGGGCGGATGATCCGGGTTATCGGTCCGGTTCAGGCGGGAGATGGCACATTCATCGAGATCATCCTCAACGAATCTGTTTTGAAGACGGCGATGGTCCGCTACGGCCTCAATATCCTGATCCTGTCGCTGCTCATCTCGCTGATCGCTGCAGCGCTGATCTATGTCTCGCTGAACTGGCTGCTGATCAAGCCGATCGGCCGGATCACGCGCAACATGGTCGATTTCAGTACAGACCCGGAAAATTCCGCCCGCATCATCTGCCCGTCGGAGCGCGCCGACGAAATCGGTATCGTCGAGACCGAACTGTCGGACATGCAGAACCAACTTGCCGGGCTGCTGCGCCAGAAAAGCCGGCTGGCCGCGCTGGGGCTGGCGGTGAGCAAGATCAACCACGACTTGCGCAACATGCTATCCAGCGCACAACTCATCTCGGATCGCATGGGGTCGATCCCTGACCCGACCGTGCAGCGTTTCGCGCCCAAACTGATCGCCTCGCTCGACCGCGCCATCCGGCTGTGCTCCGACACGCTCAAATATGGCCGCAGCGAGGAGCCGCCGCCGTCGCGCTCTCGGTTTGCACTGCGTCCGCTGGTCGAAGAAGTCGGCGACGCGCTGATGCTCCCGCGCGAGGGTATCGACTGGAATATAGACATTCCCGGGGATCTGGACGTTCACGCCGATCGTGACCAGATGTATCGTGTAATCACCAACCTGGTCCGCAACGCTTGCGAGGCACTGGAAAGCGGTGCACCTCATGGTAGCCCAGAAGTTCGTATCAGCGCGGAGCGCCACGGCGAGAGTATTATGCTGCAGGTGTCCGACACGGGTCCCGGCATTCCGAAACGGGCGCAGGAGAATTTGTTCGCTGCCTTCAAAGGCTCGGTGCGCAACGGCGGTACAGGGCTGGGGCTCGCGATTGCCTCGGAACTGGTGCGCGCGCATGGCGGGCGGATAGAACTGGCCGACAACAGCGCCGGCGCAACATTCCGGATCGAGTTGCCCGACAGGCAAGCGGCGTCTGCGCAGCGGCTCAGCGCATGAACCGGCCGGCGCTCTCAGGGCTTGCCTTGATGGGCGCGAACGAATACAAAACTCGTCTGGACCTGATGCAGGCAAGGCGCTGCCGCGGCGGCGTAGTCCGCAGCGAGGCCCAGGCCAATCAGCACCGGTAGCTCAGCTGGATAGAGCACCAGACTACGAATCTGGGGGTCGG
>CAZYYQ010000031.1:0-15578 GCA_964651275.1 uncultured Hyphomicrobiaceae bacterium
TTGAAGGCGAGCGTGCTGCGAACGTGGATCAAGTGTCTGTGTCACTGCACTAGGTCGATGAGGCGCGCCGTACAGGCGGTGCGGCGGGGGCTTCCAAAGCCGATGAAGGTGACCGACAAATTTGCACAAGTGCGTCGCAGGCTGGCGCGGGTGTCCCGCGCGCAGGATGAGCGTGCGTCCCGGCGCGGCGAGGGTGACCTGTTCCATGCCGAACCCGACACAATGGCGCACGTTCGCTTGCGCAAGCCGAAACCCCGCCGCTCCTGGCGCTGGGCCGTCACGCGCTTCGTGCTGCTCTGGGGCGCGGTGAGCGCGGTCGCGATGGTGCTGCTGATCGCCGCCGCAGTTGCCGTCTATTCACATTTCGCCACCGATCCGCTGAAGGCCGGCCTGAGCCAGAACCCGGCGAAGCTGACAATTCTCTCCGAAGGCGGCGAGGTGATCACTGAAAAG
Source organism: uncultured Hyphomicrobiaceae bacterium (assembly GCA_964651275.1). Taxonomy (GTDB): domain Bacteria; phylum Pseudomonadota; class Alphaproteobacteria; order Rhizobiales; family Rhodomicrobiaceae; genus Dichotomicrobium. The sequence continues at coordinate 454 of CAZYYQ010000031.1, forward strand.
GGGCTGCGGCGCACGCATGTTCCCTATGGAGAAATGCCGCGGCATCTGATCGACGCAGTCCTCGCGACAGAAGATCGCCGCTTCTACTGGCACTTCGGCTTCGACCCTGTCGGCATTTTCCGCGCAGCGATCGCCAACTACCGTGCCGACCGGATCGTTCAGGGCGGCAGCACGATCACCCAGCAGCTTGCCAAGGTGCTGTTTCTGGAGCCGGATCGCACATACTGGCGCAAAATCGAGGAGGTGCTGCTGGCGCTGTGGCTGGAGTACCGGCTGGAAAAGCGGCAAATCCTCGAACTCTACCTGAACCGCATCTATTTCGGCGCGGGCAACTACGGCGTCGAAGCAGCCGCGCAGCACTATTTCGGCAAGTCGGTATCAGAGGTCGGCCTCTACGAGTCCGCGGTGCTCGCGGGGCTGATCCGCGCGCCGTCTTATTTCTCGCCGACGCGTAATCTGGAGCGGGCGCAACGGCGTGGGCGCGTCGTTCTGGGTCTGATGCTGGAAACCGAAGCCATCACGCGCGCGCAATACGAAGCCGCGCTGCGCGAGCCGCCCAAGCTTCGTGCCTTCTTGCCATCGGAAAGCTTTGGCTACGTCATCGACTGGGTGGTCAAGCAGGTTGCCGACTTCCGCCACACGCTGCAATCCGATCTGGTCGTGCAGACAAGCATAGATTTCCGGCTGCAGGGTGCTGCGCAGCAGATCGTAGCGGACGCAATGGCCGAGAACGCCGACAAATTCGACGCCGGGCAGGCCGCCGCGGTCATCCTCGACACCGATGGCGCGGTCAAGGCCATGGTCGGCGGACGCGACTATCGCGAGAGCCAGTTCAACCGCGCCGTGGATGCCAAGCGTCAGCCCGGCTCGACCTTCAAGCCGTTCGTCTACCTCGCGGGCCTTGAAAAGGGACTGACGCCTGAGCGTCTCGTCCATGATGGCCCGGTGGAGGTCGAAGGCTGGGAGCCGAAGAACTACAACACTCGCTATTACGGCGATGTGACGCTGCGCGAAGCTCTGGCCCGCTCCATGAATACAGCCGCAGTGCGTGTCTCGGAGTGGGCGGGCCGGGAGCACGTGATCGAGACGGCGCACAGGCTCGGTATCGTCTCGGAGCTGGCTCCGGATCCGTCGCTGGCGCTCGGCACCTCGGAGGTGACGCTGCTCGAGCTAACCGGAGCCTATGTGCCATTCAGCAATGGCGGCTACCGCGCAAGTCCGCATGTTATCGAATCGATCATGGATGACGAGGGCCGGGTGCTGCTCCGGCATCGCAGTGACGATCCCATGCGGATCATCGAGAGCGAGCATGTCACCGCCATGAACGATATGCTGATGACGACAATTCGGGCGGGCACCGGCCGCGCCGCCGCGCTCGATCCGCATCCGGCTGCGGGCAAGACGGGAACGGGGCAGGACTATCGCGATGCCTGGTTCCTAGGCTATACGGCTCATTTTACCACTGGCGTCTGGCTCGGCAACGACGACTTCAGCCCGATGAAGCGGATCACCGGCGGCTCGCTCCCGGCCACGATCTGGCGCGGGCTTATGGAGGCGGCGCACCGCGACAAGCCCCCGGCGGCGTTGCCTGGCGGGGAATGGAGCGAGGCCCGCTTCGAGGAGCGCGAACCGCGCGAGCCGCGCTCGTTCTGGGAGAGCATCTTCGGCGGCACCCAGACCCGCGCCGACCCGACACTGGGCACCCCCTCGACCCGGCCTCAGCCCCAGCAACCAAGCCGCGGCTCCCAGCCCGACTGGGCGCGTGACGCCTTCCGGGAAAACTGATCAGCGCCTGCCCTGAGCGGCAAGGAACGCGAGCACGCCCTTCTTGTGGACCGGGTCGCCCACCGCGCGCATATGGTCACGGTTCGGGATGTCGAGGACTTGCGCGCCCGGCAACAGTTCCGCGAGCTCGCGCGCTGAGCCGGCCACCACGTCTTCCGTGCCCACCGCAATCAGGATCACAACGCCCGTGGCGCTCAGCGAATCAGCCGTCACCGGCTCACGCGAGGCGCGGATGCATGCTGCCAGCGCGCGCCGGTCGCTGCCGGTCTGGTCTGCGAAGATGCGGAAGCTGCGGGCGGCGTCATTCGTCACCTCATCGACGCTCTCGGCCTCCAGTGCCGCCGCGATCGGTCCTGCCCCCCCGACACCCCTCACGAGGTTGATCCCCATGCCCGACAGCACAAGGCTCGCGACGCGCTCCGGGTGCCGTGCGGTCAGGAACGCGCCGATCCGCGCGCCCATCGAGTAGCCGACCACATGGGCCTTCTCGATACCGAGATGATCGAGCAGCCGGCGCGCGTCCTCCGCCATCAGCGGCGCGCCGTAGGCGGCCTGATCGTAAAGCTTCTCGCTCTCGCCGTGGCCGCGATTGTCGAGCACGATTGCGCGATAGCCCGCCTTCGTCAGCGTCTCGACCCAGCCGGGCCCGACCCAGTTGACGTCGCTGTTCGACGCAAAACCATGGATCAGCAGCACAGGCGGGCCGTCGCCCTCGTCGAGATACGCGATCCTCACCCCGTCAGAGTCGAATGACTGCATCGGCATCTCATCTCCAAGCTTGGCTGTTGTCCCGGCCCCAGCTTTCGCCTATCACCACCGGGGCGACGGCGCAAACCGATGATAGTTGGCATCACGAACCGCTCAGCATAACAGACGTCGGAGGCGACGGGTTTTGGAGGCGATCATGGCATCAAGGACTCCCCGGTTCTGCAACGACATCGGGGTGGAGAAGATCCACATCGGCGTGAAGGAGTTCGAGTGCATCGGCGCGCGCCCGCCTCAGGACCACCCGCATGTCTATCTCGACATGGGCGAGCGCCAGCAAATCGTCTGCCCATACTGCTCGACGCTTTACATCTATGATCCAAACCTCGAGGCGGACCAGTCCGACCCGCCCTATTGCGCCTACGACGATGAGACCGACGATCGTTGAACCCTGGCGGCAACCACGATGCTGAGTGACGACCATAGGCGCATTCTTATCGCCGGGGGCGGCATTGGCGGGCTGACGGCTGCGATCGCGCTGGCGCAGGCGGGCATGCCGGTGCAGGTGCTGGAGCAGGCGGAAACTTTTTCCGAGGCCGGGGCGGGGCTTCAGCTTGGTCCGAATGCCGTGCATGTGCTGCGCAGGCTCGGCGTGGCGGACCGGCTCGCTCCGCGCGCGGTTGCGCCGGATGGCGTCCACCTGTTCGATGCCCATGCGGGCGAATGCCTCGCGACCGTGCCGCTCGGCGCCATGGCGGAAATGCGCTATGGCGCGCCTTACTGGGCCGCCCACCGGGCTGACCTGCAGCGCGCGCTGCTGGAGCTGGCGCAGGACAACGACAATATCGTCATCACCCAACCGTTCCGGGTGGCGCGCTGCGCACAAGACGGCGCGGCAGTACGCGCGTTTTCCCAAGATGAGGCTGAAGCAGCCGGCGGCGCGCTGATTGGCGCAGATGGCTGGCGGTCATGTGTTCGGACGGAAGTAGGCGCGGACGGCACCCCGGCCTATTCGGGCAAGAACGCGTGGCGGCTGGTCGTCCCCTTCGACGATGCGCCGGCGGCCTTGCGCCAGAACGCCGTCGGCCTGTGGATGTCGCCGCGCGCGCACATGGTGCACTATCCCGTTCGCGGCGGCGCAGAGATAAACATCGTCGTGATCGTCGACGACCGCGATGCACCGGAAGGCTGGAACACCCCTGGGGAAGCGGCCACGCTGGTGCGCTACCTCGATCGTTGGCCGCACGCCATTATCCACTTCCTCGCTGCCCACGACGGCTGGCGGCGCTGGGCGCTGCACGACATGCCGCCGCCGCGGCGCTGGTCTTCCGGGCGCATTTCTCTACTGGGCGATGCCGCGCATCCGGTCCTGCCCTTCCTTGCCTCGGGCGGTGTCCTGGCGATCGAGGATGCCGCCGTGCTCGCGGCGGAAATGGGCACGGCGAAAGGCGATACGGCACAGGCATTCGCCGCCTATGCGCAGAAGCGTCGCCCTCGCGCCGCAAGGGTGCAGGTACGTTCGCGCCGTATGGGCCGGGTCTATCACATGGGCGGTGTCATGCGCTGGAGCCGCAACCAGGTGCTGACTGCCCGCGGGCCGCAGGAGCTGCTGGCGCGCAACGACTGGCTCTACGGCTACCGCGTCGAGGAGCCTTGAGAGTCGCTGGTCTGGAGCGGGGCTTCACCGATAACCCCGGCGGCCTGCGCAAGCACGGTCTCAGTCGGCTCAGGCTGGAGCAGCGCATTTCCCGGATAGCCGTTTCCGGTGAAGCCCAGCCGTACGAAGCGCACGGGCGCTGCGCCGCCGCCGGTTTTCACGATCAGGTCCCGCCAGCCCGCATTGCTGCCTGGGCCGACCATCACCGGGCTGCGCACGCGCGTCGTGCGCGATACAGGCTCGAACCCTGTCTCGGTTGCCTGGAAGACAATGAATGAACAGCCGGTCGTCGTGCACCAGTCTGATCCGCCGAAGAGAACCAGCGCTTCTGGGCGTCCGTCACCCGTCAGATCGACGCCGGCTGTCTGCACGGGGCTTTCGGCGCGTTCCATGCTGATCCGGTAGCGCTCGATCGCCTTGCCGAGTTCAGCCTCATCAAGCTCCGCGAGCATCACACCGGGAGACGCGCTCGCTCGAAGTTCTGTGGGGGGCGCGAGTGCGACAGGCCTGCCGGAACTGAGTTGGCCGGGCGTGCTTGCAGTCTGGCTCGCGCAGCCAGCCACAAGCAGGGAAGCGGCGAGGCCGGCTACCAGGATACCGCCTCCGATCAGGCGGCGATGTTGGCCGTCAGGCGACTGGCGTGTCGTGGCGCATGGCATTGCTCGATCGGCTCCCAATACGTCGCAACGTGCTCCGCTGCGAATCAGAACGATTCGTTGAGATATGGGACCTCGCCGATGAATGCGCCAACGTCATGACAAGATCCGCAGTCGCGCCGCGCAGCATAATGTAGGCTCAACGGCCTTCCCGGCGAAGCCCGAACCAGTTCCGCCAGCCTCTTGGCTCTGCTTGCGGCGGAGATGGGCTCTCGCCCGCGCCTTCATCGTGGTTGCCCTGGCTGTCGGCAGCATCGGTGGAATTTTCGTAGCGTCCATTCAGGCCAGACAAGCGCGAGCGAAGCGATCCTGACCCGCGCGCATTAGCCTCGGCGCTGTCGTAATTGCCCGTGCGCGAACCACGCAGCGGCGGCAGAATCTGGGCATCGGCCGCCTGACCGTCCGGAGAGCTTCGAGGCATATCGGATGAGGAACCAGTTCTCGCTTGCCGCTCTGTGGTCGCCGTTTCGGCACGGCGGTCGGCGTCTGCTTTGCCATTGGCAGCAGCGGCTGCCCTGTTGCGCGTGCCTGTGTCTTCCGCCCGTGGCGCCTTGCGGTCACGGATGCCGAACAGGCCGCGCACACGCCGGGCCGCACGTGTCGTGGGATCGTCGGACCTCTCCTGCGCAGGTTTATGACGCCGTTCCTCCGCAGGCTTGGGACGCAGTTTCGCTTCGGTGTTGCGGGTACGCCTTGGCTCCCGCGCGCCCTCTCTTCCGGCCAACTCGGGATCGGGGTGGCCCGCGGCCCGTGAAGCCGGTTCTTCAGCCGCCCGATCTGCCTCATCCACCTCCTCGGTGACGTCGCGCATACGCTGCGCCGGACGGCTCCAGCCGCGCGCCCAGGACCGTGCCTGCGCCCGCAAGCCGCCGGGGAAATGCGCACCCGCCTCGCGCGCAGGAGGCGACGGCAAGAACAGCCTCGGTAGTGGCGACATCAGCCGCGCGGCGTTCTGCGGCGCGGGCGTGGGTACATCGGCCAGCCGGTCGCGCAGCCGCTCCAGCGCGGCGATGGTCACGCTCAGGATGCGCACCAGTTCCAGCCGCGCGCGACGGCGTAGTTTGGCGGTGCCGAGGCGCAGCCGCTCCGAGCGCTTTTCCAGCTCCAGGCGTGCGATGAACTGGCGTCCGGTCTCGGACAGTTCCGGCGCGCGGCGCAGCACGTCGGCATAGCGCTGGCGAAGGCCGTGCGCCTTGATCAGAAAGTCGTAATGCAAGCCAAGTTCGCCCGCTTCGAAGCTGCGCGCGCGGTCGCGGGCGCTCGCGGTGGCGTTGCGGGCGCGGTCGCGGACATCGCGGGCCATGTCGGCGGCGCGGGCGAAGCCCTGCGACATCTGGCCGGGCAGGCTGTCGCTCGCGCGGCGCATCGCGGCTGCGGCGTGCGCAGAAACTGGATGGTGGCGCATCCCGGCAATGCCCGAAACACCGGCGCGCACATACCCCGGTGCGTGCGCAAGCACCCGCCCGATGACTCGCCCCGCACGCACCGCTGCGCCGCCCGGACGCCGCGCGATTCGAGGCAGGCGCGCAAGCCCGGCCCAGATGGTTCCGCCGATGACTGCGATCGCGCCTGGAATGCGCGAAACAAGCGCCCACACACCGCGAACACCTTGCGCACAGACGCGCCCCACGACACCAGCGCCGGCGGCGACTCCACGCCCGAGCCACGCGATCCCCCGCCACAGTTCCACCAGCAGGCCCGGAATCGCCCGCACCCAAGCCACTGGATAAGCGATGATCTCGCGTGCCGTCGGCAGGCGTTCGCGCTCACGCTCATCCGCAATCTCGCCTTCGACACCGCTGACAAAGGTCTGCATGTCCTCGTCAGCCATCTGGAGGCGCAGGATCATCGGGTCCTCCGCCATGGGGGGACCGTCGAGGAACAGCAGGTCTTCTGCTTCCTCGCAGAAGGCGGCATAAGAGCCCGGTTCGTCGAACGCATCGCCGAACACCGCCGGATCGTCGATCAACAGCACGTCCGCAGCCGCCCAGATGTCCCGGCGAATGTTCAGAATTTCAGTGAGAGGCGGGCAGTCGTCCCGGCCCAGCGCGCGGGCAAGCTCGGCGCGCAGCGCGCTGACATCGTCGAAAAAGTCGCTGTAGTCGCGCACGCGGTTGAGCAGCGCGTGAGTAGCGGCCTGCACGTCTCTCGCGCCGCTGGCGGCGCCGGCCGCGCGAATGTCGGCGAAGATTTCCGGCGCCTCGCGTACGCGCATCCACGCCTCGTTGGCGAGCGCCAGCCGGCGTCTCTGCTTGCGATGCACGTGCAGGCGATGCAGCCACCACGCGACCACACTGAGGATAATCCAGACGGCGATAACGCCCAGAAACGAGAAAGCCTGCTCCATGGCATCCGTGATTAGCATAGGGCGGCGCGCGGCACACGACCACAAATAGCGGCTCTGGGTTCCGCCAGCAGGATCGCGACGCAACTGGGGAAAACTTGAACGGTATTTTGCGCAAAAACGATACTGTTCTGTTGGATCGGCGGCAACGCATCGCTATGCTGATTCTCTGATGAATTCCGGCGTACGAGCGCCATCGCGGCAAAAGGTCCGCGTATCGCCCAGGGCCATGGAGGTCAAGGACATGAGTGATCGTGACGACAGGGACGACGGCTTCAACATGTTCCGGCAGCTCAACGAGATGAGCCGCCAGAACCTCTCTTATCTGAGTGGCACGCTGCCGCCTTTCGCCGCCGCGCTCGCCAAGTGGAACATGGAAATGCTGCGCTTCAGCACCCAGCGCGCGGTGGAGTACCGGGAGTTCTCCGAGCGCATGACGCAGTGCCGCTCGCCTATGGATGTCTGGGCCGAGCAGAAGCGCTTCTTCGAACTCATGCAGAGCGAATACGCCGAGGAGATGGGTCGGCTGCTCGACTTGCTGAATGGCATCTCGAACATGCCGCAAGAAGGGGCGTCCAGCGCGGCAGCGGCGCCGGAGGGCGGTTTAGCACAGGGCAAGGCGTCCGAAGCGGTCTCGAAAGCGGCAGGCCAGACTGTGGACGCGGCGCAGCACATGGCCGGCGCGGCCAGCGCAGCCGCGCAGCATGTGACCGACGAAGCGCGTGAGGCAATGGAAAAGGTCGACGAGGGAGCGCCCGGCAAGGCCGAAGCGCGAGCGGCGATCAACGCCGCGGAAGCCGCTGCGAACACCATCGCCCGGCATGCCGAGATGACGGCGGCCCTGTTCGCCGGAAGCGCCGCAGCAATGGGCGGCGCGATGGCGGCGGGCGAAGAGAAAACGTCTGAGGCTGCCGCTATGGACGAAGAAACGAGCGCGGACGCCGGGTCTTCCGTGGAACAATCCGTCGATCCCGAGGTTAATGTCCAAGGACCTGCAACTGCTGCGGTCGAGGCTCCGGCTGCTGTCGAAGAGCCTGCGGCATCCGCGGAAACGCCGCAGGAAAAGGCCGCCGCCGATGCCGAGACGGAAGACAGCGACGCGGACAGCGAAGCCGAAGATGCCGACGTCGCCGCCTCGCTGATTTCCGAACCTGCCCCGTCGTCTCTGTCCGATGATGAGGATGGAGAGGCGACGGACGAAACGAGCGGCGCGGAGGACGAAGGCCAGTCCGCCGCGGAGATGATCTCCGAAGCCGGGGTAGAGGAGACTGTGGAGGACGACGACGCTTCCAGCGACGATGACGACGACGAGGAGGTTGCCGGTCTGTCCGGCCAGGAAAACGATGACGACGCTCCCGCCGAAAGCGAGACGGAAGCGGACGAATCTGACGACAAGCCCGTCTAAGGCCCGAGAGGAACCTCGCGCAGGCGCGCCGCCGTCACTGTCAGACTGTGGAGCGCGGCGCGTCCAGATAGAATAGTTTTTTGCTGCGGCGCGTTTTCTAGCTCAAACTTGCGGAAACCATGCGCCATTGGCTCGCAGATCACACCGTGAAAGAGGAGATCGGATCATGCAGGAAATGCCGAAAATCGGAGAAATGCCGGAGCCTATGCGTCAGGTGATGAAATCGAGCATCGAACAGGCGCGCAAGGCGTTCGAGACGTTCATCGCCGCCAGCCAGCAGGCCATGGCGAATATCGATACCAGTTCCGCACCGGCGTCTCACAGCATGAAGATGCTGAACCAGAAGATCGCGGAATTTACCAAGGCGAATGCAGAGGCCAATTTCGACCTGGCGCTGAAGCTGGCAGACGCCAAGGAGATGGGCGATGTGATCGAGCTACAGAACCAGCATGTGCGCCAGCAGATGGATACCTTCGCTCAGCAGCTTGAGGAATTGCGGCGGTTGACGACGGAAGTGGTCACGGAAGCGACTTCGAAGGTTGGCACGTCTATGCCGGGGAGCTCCTCGACCGGCTACTGATCCACTTAGCGACGCAAAACCAACCCGGTCTTTGAACAGAAGACTGGGCAGCCATCACACCCAGAGCCGTAATCCGTCTAGCTCGGCACGGATGCGGCTCTGGCATATTCGACGGATCATGATGTGCCGGGCCCGCGCCATGACGGCGTCCGATCTTCCCGGCGCAGCGTGTCGCTGGAGCGTTGCAGGCTCGGGCGGCGATCAGCCTCCGGCAGGCGGCGGGTGCTCTCGCGCCGGGCCGGCGCGGGCCGGCTGCCCTCGCGCACAGCGTCATCTTCGCCTTGGCTCCGCGCGGCCTCGAACAGCATTTCAGCGCCGATTTTCACACGATCATAGATCGCAGACGCCACGAATTTGCTGTTCGCACACAGCGATTCGTTACGCACGCAGAACGTCGAGACCTGTTCAACAGCATTCGAGATGCCGCGGTAGGCCTGGTCCTTCTCCTCCGGCGTGGAGGGGAAAAAAAGTGCGATGACGAAGAGCAGAACGGCGAGACGCAGGATAGACATGACCGCTGGTCCTCATTGCCCACAAATGTGGTGTCGCTGTTTGGCAATGAGCCGACTCTAGCGGTTGGCGGAAAAAATCCCGCAAACGGCGGAACGCTGCCTTTAGTCTTTTTTTCGTAAAAAACTGACTAACCTCATGGCGAGATGCCCGTTTTCCGTATCCTTAAGACCGCTCAAGACGCAAGAGGAGCCCTCTTCCAATGACCCCGCTCTCAGCCCGGCTGACATTCCTGGGCCTGATCGCGCTCGCGGGGGCTATCTCGGCGAACGCGCTTTACATGCAGCCTCCAGCCGAGACGAGGCGCGCTGCGGGGGAGACACAAGACGACCGGAAGCGGGCGGAAGATGAGACTGTCGGCCGAGAGGAAAAGAGTGCGGCCGACAAAAGGCCGCTCGCGCCTTATCGCGAGGCTGCTGAGCGCAGCGACGAAATCACGCCGCCAAAGCTCGCGGAGGAAGCGCCTGCCCGACGGCCGCAGAGCAAACCGCCCCGCGAAGCGCGCGCAACACGCCGAACCCGGGCGCCACAATCTGCCCCTCGCAAGGAAGTGGTTCGCGCGATCCAGCGCGAGCTTGCCCATCGCGATTACCGCATCGACCGGCGCGACGGACGCGTCGACCTTTCGACGCGGCTTGCCATCCTGCTTTACGAGTATGATATCGGACTGACCCTGACGGGACGCCCGTCAGAAGCTCTACTCGAGCAAATTCTGTTCGGCCGGTTTCACGGAGCTGGCACGGATGACCCGGTAACACGCTTCGAAGCCGATCCGGATCTTGTGGCGCGTGTCCAGAACGCTCTATCCCGACTCGGTTTCGGCAATCTGGAGGGGACCGGCCAGCTTGGCCCGGACACACGAAGCGCCCTGCGCGAATTCGCCCATTTCCGCGACCTTCGCCCCGACGGCCGCCTGACGCCGCGCCTGCTGCTGGAGTTGTCCGATGTCTCGGATGAACCCGTTGTTCAGGGCAAGCTGCGTTAACCGAAAACGGTTCGATCCTTGACGAGCGCAAGAGTGGACGAACCGTACAGCCTACGGCTAAAGTCGAACATTTATGATATGAGTTGAATTTGGCGCGGGCATGCGATTGATGCAGGGTATGAAGGGTCCATGAAAGACCATCATCTCATTGTCGTCGACGACCATCCGCTGTTTCGCAGGGCACTGAATCAGATCCTCTGCGGTGCCCTCGAAGGGCTGAAGATCAGCGAATGCGGTTCTTTCGACGACCTGACAAGAACGATAGATGCGGGCACGGATATCGACCTCGTGCTGCTCGACCTTGGGCTTCCCGGCGCAGACGGACTGTCGGCGCTGATTCAGTTGCGCGTTCGCCATCCCGAACTGCCCGTTGTCGTCGTCTCGGCGACAGAGACACCGGTGACCGTTCGTCGCTGCCTGCAGCTGGGCGCGCTCGGTTTCATACCGAAAAGCCTGCCCGCAGACCGCATCCGCGAGGCCGTCGAGGTTGTACTCTCCGGCCGGGTATGGACGCCGGCCGAGATCGACCTGAACAGCGCCGAGGCCGAGGAGGTATCCGATCTGCTCTCCCGGATGGCCACCCTGACTCCTCAGCAGGTGCGCGTACTCGCGATGCTCTCAGAGGGCCTGCTAAACAAACAGATCGCCTTCAAACTCGGCGTGTCGGAGGCAACCGTGAAGGCCCATGTCTCGGCAATCCTTCAGAAGCTCGGCGTAGACAGCCGCACGCAGGCCGTCATTGCCCTGAACAAGATTGACAGCCTCGATCCAGGGATTGAGTCGATGAGCGGGCGCGCTGGCTCATAGGCCCCACTTTACCGGCGATTCGCTGGCCGGAAATTCCCCCGCAACGTCCTGATTCCAATTGCTATCGAGTACCTCTGGCAGCATGGTGTCATCATCCTGAGCGACTGCTGGTGCCTGAGGCGGATGCGGCATGTTCGCGCCAGTCAAGAACTTTTCTGGCTTGCGTTGCCTGAGTAAATGGCTACGATCCCGGTTTGCGGGGCGACGTGGCTACAGCGCCACAATTCATTCAGATTTCAGTCGTGAGTGTGCGTTCAGGATCAGCTTGACGAAGCCGTGGAGGCATTTGCCAGATGGCGACCATTGCACTGGTTGACGACGACAAGAATATTCTGACTTCGCTGCGCATGCTGCTGGAATCCGAAGGCTACAAGATCGATGCCTACACCGACGGCGTCTCCGCTCTCGAGGGCCTGTCCAGCGCCCCTCCCGATCTCGCCATCTTCGACATCAAGATGCCGCGCATGGATGGCATGGAATTGCTGCGGCGCGTACGGCAGAAATCCGAGATTCCGGTCATTTTCCTCACGTCGAAGGATGAGGAGATCGACGAATTGTTCGGGCTGCGGATGGGCGCGGACGACTTCATTCGCAAGCCGTTCTCACACCGTCTACTCGTCGAGCGCGTAAAGACGATTCTGCGCCGCTCCGACTCAAGGGGATCCGCCGCGGGGGCGCCGGAAGGGAAATCCGTCCTGGAGCGTGGAAAACTGAAGATGGACCCGGAGCGTCACACCTGCATGTGGGACGACAAGCCGGTAACGCTCACCGTGACCGAATTCCTGATTCTTCAGGCGCTGGCGCAGCGCCCCGGGGTGGTGAAGAGCCGCGATGCTCTCATGGACGCGGCTTATGACGATCAGGTCTATGTCGATGACCGAACGATCGATAGTCACATCAAGCGGCTTCGCAAGAAGTTCAAGCTCGTCGACGACGATTTCGATGTGATCGAAACGCTTTATGGCGTTGGCTACCGCTTCAAGGAAACATAGCCTGACGGCCAATCAGGCGAGCCGGGTCATCCGAGAAGAAGCGGCCCGGCCGATGTTTGCTGCGCGGTACAATAAGAACGGGTGGGACAAGATGGCCGTAGATACTGGCAGGGCCTGGGACGGGGGTATCGGTTTAAGACTCCCGGCGAATGGCTGGCGCTTCCTGAGGCGCCAACTCAACCGCATCGGCTTCCACTTCAGCTTCAGCACCATCGCGCTGCGCATCATCGTCGTCAACTTCATCGCGCTCGTATTGCTCGTTGCCGGCATCCTTTATCTGAACCAGTTCCGCGCAGGCCTTCTCGACGCGAAGATCGACAGCCTCGAAACGCAAGGCAAGATCATTGCCGAGGCGATCGCGCAGTCGAGCGTTGTCGACGGAGACCCACTCTCCGGATCACGAGGCGCGGGGTTGGATGCGTTAGCCGAAGGCGACCTGTCCGACATGACGTTCCGGCTCGACCCGGAGCAAATTGCGCCGCTGTTGCGCAGCATGGTCGAGCCAACTGGGGCGCGGGCGCGGATTTACGACCGCGAAGGAAATCTGCTGATCGACAGCGACGGCTTTTATTCGCGCGGTCAACTAATACGCTTTGATCTGCCTCCGATCGAAACTGAACAGGTGAACATCTTCGAACGCTTCTGGGTCTGGCTTCAGGCGCGGTTCCGCTCCCAGCAGCTCCCCCTTTACAAGGATGTCGGCGCAGAAAACGGCAAAGCCTATGACGAGGTCCGGCTTGCGCTGAATGGTGTCTCCACACCCATTGTGAGGGTTGACGAGCACGGCGAGACAGTCGTGAGTACAGGCGTGTCGATCCAGCGCCTTCAGCGCGTGATGGGCGTGCTGATGCTCACGATGCCGGGCGGCGATATCGACACCATCATCGCGAGGGAGCGCGCTACCATTATCTCGATGGCTGCAGCGGTGATCGTCGTGACCGTGCTGCTTTCGCTATTCCTCGCGGGCACCATCGCCGGGCCGATGCATCGGCTGGCGCAGGCTGCAGAGCACGTCCGCCGAAATGTCAAGACGAAGCGCAAGATCCCCGACTTCTCTCACCGCCGCGACGAGATCGGCCATCTGTCGCGTGCGCTCAACGATATGACCGCGGCGATCTATCGGCGCATGGAAGCCATCGAAACCTTTGCCGCGGATGTGGCCCATGAATTGAAGAACCCGCTGTCCTCGTTACGCAGTGCCGCCGAATTGCTTCCAAGGGCGAAGACCGAGGAGCAACGAAACGAACTGCTGCGCGTGATCGGAGAAGACGTCCAGCGGCTCGACCGGCTAATCAGCGAAATCTCGGATGCGTCGCGCCTCGACGCCGAGCTTGCGCGTGAACGGGCGACGCCAGTCAACGTTGCGCAATTGCTCATGACCGTCTCCAACGTGAACAACGGCTTCCACCGCAAGGATTATCCGCCGATCCTGGTAAGTATCGAAGGGCTACGAAGCCTCGACGCCGCCCGCCGTTCCCACAACTTCTTCGTAAACGGCCATGACAGCCGGCTCACGAGGGTGCTGACCAACCTGCTCGACAATGCCGCTTCCTTCTCCCCCAAAGACGGCAAGATCAGCCTTTCGATGCGCCGCCTTCCGAAGACGAAAGAGATCGAGATCCTCGTCGAGGATGATGGACCGGGCATCAACAACCAGGACCTCGAGAAGATCTTCAACCGGTTCTACACCGACCGGCCGGACTCGCATGGCCACGGCAAGAACTCCGGGCTTGGGCTGCATCTGGCAAGACAAATCATCGAGGCGCATGGCGGCCGTATCTGGGCGGAGAACCGCAGCCTGCCGCGCTCCCAGGTCGGGGCAGCACGCACTCCCGAGAAGGGCGCGCGGTTCGTGATCCGTCTGCCTGCGGCGTAATGCCATGGCCGCGCCATCGGACAACGGCTCGGGCGCAACAGCTTATGGTGGCGGGCTGCGCGTTCATGCAACCTGCGTGGCGATCGGCGATCGGGGCGTGCTGCTGCGCGGGCCGCCGGGCGCAGGCAAATCCGACCTGGCGCTACGGTTGATCGCCGGACCGCCGCCGCGCGACGAGCCGAACGCATTGCTGATCGCCGACGATCAGGTGGCCCTGACGCGTGAAGGTGACGCGCTTGTTGCGCGCGCGCCGGCGAACATCGCCGGGCTGATGGAAATCCGTGGCGTCGGCATCCGCCGCGTGCCGTGCGCGGCTGCCGCGCCGGTTGCGCTGATCGTCGACCTTGTCGCGCGCGAGGCGCTCGTCCGGCTTCCCCCCGATCCGCTTCCGCGCGAGGACATGCTCGGCGTCGTGCTACCAACCGCCCGGCTCGCGCCTTTCGAATCCTCGGCCCCGCTCAAGCTGCGCCTGCTGATGGGGGCGTGGCGCGCCGATGGCGCCTGAGCGGTCAAGCGGCCTGCTTCGTCTGCCCGGCCAACTCCGCCAAGCGTCGCGCCAGCCAGCGCGCGCCATTGAGCCGGTCCTCGATGCTGTCCCAATCCGCCTTGTAGACCAGCTTGTGATCCGACTGCAGCTTGGTGCGGCCTGAATTGGTGTTGATGAAGCTGACCAATCCGGCCGGGTCGGCGAAGCTGTTGCCCCGGAAGCCGACAACCGCGCCTTTCGGTCCCGCCTCCAGCGTTGCGATACCTGCCGCGCGGCACAGTCCCTTGAGCTTCACGACCTCCAGGAGCTGGCTGACCTCGTCGGGCAGCGGGCCGA
>CAZYYQ010000032.1:0-15029 GCA_964651275.1 uncultured Hyphomicrobiaceae bacterium
GGATGCTCGCCGCAAAACCGGCGAGGTCGCCGATCATGCCGCCGCCCAGCGCGATAACCGCATCGCCGCGCTCAATCCCGTGTGACAGAAGCGCCTCGCACAGGGGCGCAAGCTGTGCAAAGCTCTTGCTCGCTTCGCCCGCCGGCACCACGATCGGCTCAACAGCGAGACCGGCGCGCGACAGGCTGTCATGCAGCGTGGCGAGATGCTGCCCGGCGACCGTCTCGTCGGTGACAACGGCGCATTGGCGCCAGTCGCCCGCTGCCGCGATCATGTCCGCGGCGCGCTCGAGAATGCCGGAGCCGATATGAACCTTGTAGCTGCGTGCGCCGAGCGCAACGGTGACGGTGCGGTTCTCGCCGCTGGACTTCAGCGGAACGGGCGTGTCGGTGGTCATGGATGCTTGTTCGTTTCGTTTAGCCGCGTGCCGCGCCGTCGTCCGTCATGCTGTCCGCGCGGCCAAGCAGGCGGGCGGCGATGCGTTCAACAATTTCTTCAACGATGACCTCATGGGGCACGTCGCGGCTCTCAACGGTGATGTCCGCCTGCGCATAGACGGGGTAGCGCTCATCCATCAGGTCCTGCATGATATCGCGCGGGACACCTGTCTTCAGAAGCGGACGTGTATCGCGGCGTGAGACCCGCTCCAGCAGGATGTTGAGCTTCGCGTTGAGCCAGATCGACAGCCCTTTTTTTGCGATTTCCGCCCGCGTCTCGTCGTTCATGTAGGCACCGCCGCCGGTGGCCAGAACGATCGGCCCGCCTTCCAGGAGCCGCGCGATCACCCGGCGTTCGCCGTCGCGAAAATAGGCTTCGCCGTGTTCAGCGAAGATGTCGTTGATCGACATTCCGGCAGCGGCTTCGATCTCCTTGTCTGCATCGACGAATTCTAGGTCAAGCCGCTTCGCAAGCCGCCGCCCGATCGCGCTCTTGCCGGCGCCCATGAGCCCGATCAGAACCAGGCTGCGCGGGCCCAGAGCATCGCGAATCCGTGCTGAGAGGGCATCTCCCTCTGGCGCGCCGGGCTGGTCGGAGTTGTTCAGGTTCGCTGTCATGGTGTCGAGAAAATCATCCGGGATCGCCGCCAGCGTCAATCCGGCAGCCCGTGGGACGGTTCCATAACTGCCGCGCAATGGCAAACTTTTTTGGCCTGTGCGCTTGACAAACCGCGCGAGGGCGGGCCAGCCATAAGCGCCGCTCATGAAGGACGGCCTGCCGGGAGATAAGGATGCCGACCCTTTTCAGGTTCTTGTTTGTCGTCGGATTGCTCGTTGCCTTGTTCTACGGTGTTATGTATGCGCTCCCGGAATATTTCCCACCGGAACAAAAAGAAATCACCAAACCGGTGCGCAATATCGAACTCAAGTAGGAAACACATTGCGGGCCACGGCGGCCCCCGGCAGAGAGGGAACGGCTCAGTGGTGAACCGTGTTATCGAGATCAGCCGTGCTACCGTCGAAGGAGGCGCTGCGCCCGCGGCGCTACATGGCGCGGCGGCCCGGGATCTCTCTGGCTTCATCGACATGCTGAGCGCCGAGAAAGGCGCTGCGGCCAACACGCTCGCGGCCTACCGCACTGATCTGACTGGTCTTGGCGTCTTCCTTGCCGAACGCGGCCTCGATTTCCGTGGCGCGCGCACCGATGATCTGACCGCCTATCTGGCGCACCTCGCCGCGCTTGGCCTGGCGGTGTCCTCGCGAGCGCGCCGCATCTCGGCGATCAAGCAGTTCTTCCGGTTCCTTGCCGCTGAAGGATTACGGTCCGACGACCCGTCCACGCTGATCGAGGGACCGCGGCTGCGCCCACCGCTGCCGAAGACACTGAGCATCGGCGAAGTCGACTGCTTGCTCAGCGCCGCGAAGGAGCGCCGCCTGAGGGCGCAGGGCAGGGAACGAAAACGCGCCGCCCGCCTGCACTGCCTGCTCGAAATTCTCTATGCGACTGGCATGCGGGTGAGCGAACTGGTCTCGCTGCCGCGCGCCGCCCTGACAGGGGATCGGCGTGTTCTGACAATCAAGGGCAAGGGCGGTCGCGAGCGCATCGTGCCGCTCAATGAGACGGCGATCGAGGCGCTTGAGACCTATTTGCGCGAGACAAGCGCGCATGGCAGCACGGCCCAGGCCGAGCCTGTATGGTTGTTTCCATCGTGGGGGCGCGGCGGCCACTTGACCCGGCAGCGGCTGGCGCAGGAACTCAAGGCGCTTGGGCGCGAGGCTGGCCTCGACCCCGCCAAGCTCTCGCCGCATGTGCTGCGCCATGCCTTTGCGAGCCATCTGCTGGAGCGCGGCGCCGATCTGCGCGCGGTTCAAAAGCTGCTCGGCCATGCCGATATATCGACCACGCAGATTTACACTCATGTGCTGGAAGAGCGGCTTCGCGAAATCCTCCACACCCATCACCCGCTCGCGCGCATAGGTGCAGCGGGCGCGGATAACCGGTAGATTGTGACCCATATGCGAACATATCTGGACTTCGAGAAGCAGATCGCCGAACTCGAAAACAAGATCGAGGAGTTGAAAGCGCTGTCGGAGGAAGATGGCTCCGTCGATTTTCAGGACGAGATCGCGCAGCTCGAGGTGAAGGCGCGCGATGCACTGGAGCAGACCTATGCCTCGCTCACGCCCTGGCAGAAGACACAGGTCGCCCGCCATCCTGAGCGCCCGCATGCGATCGATTACATTCGCGGCCTGATCACCGACTTCACGCCGCTGGCCGGTGACCGCTACTACGCCGAGGACGCCGCGATCGTGAGCGGACTTGGCCGCTTCCGCGGAGAGCCGGTCGTGGTCATCGGCAACGAAAAGGGCGTCGACACCGAATCGCGACTTCACCACAATTTCGGCATGGCGCGACCCGAGGGCTATCGCAAGGTTGCACGCCTTCTCGACATGGCCGACAAGTTTGGCCTGCCGGTCGTTTCGCTCGTGGACACCGCTGGGGCGTATCCCGGTATCGGTGCGGAAGAGCGCGGACAGGCCGAGGCGATCGCCCGCTCGACGCAGCGCTGCCTGGCGCTGGAAACGCCAATGGTTGCCGTCGTCATCGGCGAGGGCGGCTCCGGCGGCGCTGTCGCGATTGCCACTGCAAATCGCGTGCTGATGCTCGAACATTCGATCTACACCGTCGCCTCGCCCGAGGCTGCGGCGTCGATTCTCTGGCGCGATTCGGCGCGCGCGCAGGAAGCGGCGACCAACATGAAAATTACCGCGCGCGACCTCTATAATTTCGGCGTTATCGACCGAATCATCCCAGAGCCGGTGGGCGGCGCGCATCGCGCGCGCGAAGAAACCATTGCCCGCGTCGGCAAGGCCATCGAAAGCACGCTTGCCGAATTCGACAGTCTGCCCGGACCGGATATCCGCCGGAATCGAGAGGATAAATTCCTCGCCATCGGCCGCGATCTGTGAGCCTGATCCCCGCTGCGGTCACAGAAGTGTGACCAACCTGATGATTCGCCTCATAAAATTGACACAGATGATTTATACGCGAGTAACCATCGAGTGCTAGGCAAGAGTTAAGCTGCATGTGCATGGTGCGGCGAAGTTTGGGCGCGATCCGAAAATTGGGAATCGGTTTTCGGACAATTCGCGCGGCGTATCACAGAGATTGGAGCCGTATCCGGTTCAGCCTGACTGGATATGTTTATCGACTGCTGGGGGAATGCACATGGTCGGTTTCTTCTCTCACCGCCTGCTGACGGCGCTGGCGCTCGTTATGACGGCAACGGCGCTCAGCGGCTGTCTCGGTGAGGGGGCGGCCCCGCATCTGAAACCTATCCCCGCCGCCGCTCAGGCGCGCCTCGCCAAGCTTGGCATGACGCAGGAGTCGCCGATCCTGGTCCGCATCTTCAAGCAGGAAGCCGAACTGGAAGTCTGGAAGCAGAAGGATGACGGGCGTTTTCACCTCTTCAAGACCTATCCGATCTGCAACTATTCCGGCGATCTCGGGCCGAAGCTGAAGGAAGGCGACAAGCAGGCGCCGGAGGGCTTCTACACGGTCAGCCCCGGCCGCATGAACCCCAACAGCAATTTTCACCTGTCCTTCAACCTTGGTTATCCGAACGCCTACGACGCGGCGCACGGTCGAACTGGCGCGCATTTGATGGTGCACGGCGATTGCTCGTCGGCTGGCTGCTATGCCATGACCGATGCGCTGATCGAGGAGATCTACGCGGTCGCGCGCGAGGCGTTCGAGGGCGGGCAGCGCGAATTTCACGTGCACGCTTTTCCGTTCCGTATGACCGACGCGAACATGGCGCGGCACCGCGGCAACCGCTGGTACGGCTTCTGGCAGACCCTGAAGGATGGCTACGACGCTTTCGAGCAGACCCGGGTGCAGCCGAGCGTGACCGTGTGCGAGAAGCGCTACTTGGTGAATGCTGAATTCTACGGCGATGTGGTGAAGCCCGATCCGGCGAAAGTCTGTCCCCCGCACCGCAGGCTCGATCCACAGACCATTCTGGCGCGGCTGCACAGTGGCGATCAGAAGCCGGCGGCGCAGTCGCGGCCGGTGTCGCGGGTGGCATCGCGGGAGGATGAGACAGGATCCGGCACGCGCGAAGAGGTCGCTTCTCGCACGGAGGCTCGCAAGGTCCGGGCGGCGCAGACGGCGTCTATTCTGGCAGCGTCTGTTGCACCTTCGCGCGAGGAAGATAGCGCGGATGAGACCGATCAGGCGGAGGCCGCCGAAGTCGAGGAGTCGGTGGCTGATCAGGAAGCCGGTTCGGATCTTTGGGTCGTGCCTGAAGAAACACCGGCGGCGGCCAAGGGTGACCGGGAAAGCTGAGCGTTTTCGTGAAGATGGGATGTCACGGCCTGGCCGTCCATCCCGGACCGCAGTCTAAGCGCAAAGACGAGGCCGCCTTGTCCGTTTCGTCCGTCCCTACCGCGCCGGGGCATCTTTGACGCGCCGCCGTCTCGGGGCGCAAGATATGCCATGCTGGCTGAGTCGCCGGTCGAAGTGCTATAAATTCATATTGCGGATGGCACGCCGGTTCCCGGAATGCCCGGTGCCGGCCCCGCCCAAAGCTCGACTAAGGAGTTGTCATTGATCGCTCTCCACACGTTGCCCGGCCTGAGACATCTGCTACTGCTTGGCGCACTGTTAGCGCCGCTTCTGTTTTCCAGTGCTGCACAGGCACGCAGCCCGCAGGATGCGTCGGGCGAGCCACAGATTTCAGACAGTTTCTCCCTGCTCGGCAGTTATCTGGCAGGCGTGCTTGCCCGCAAGGATCGCGAGCTCAGGGTCGCGGCGGAATATTACCGCCGGGCGCTGATGCGCGATCCCGACAACAAGCAGATGCTGGAAGAGGCTTTCATGATGGAAGTCTCGGCAGGGGATCTGGACAGCGCCATTTCGCTCGCCCGCCGTCTTGTCCAGGCGAGCGAGACGGGAAACAGCTATGCCTATTTGCTGCTGGGCGTGGACGCTCTGAAACGTGACCAGTACGATCAGGCGCGGGTGTTTTTCAGTACCGCTGATTCCGAACCGGTGTTTCAGCTTGCCGACAGCTTCGCGCTGGTGTGGGCCGAGGTGGGCGCAGGCCAGATCGACGCGGCGCTGGACGATCTTGCCGTGCCTCACGCCGCAGATAATTCGCGCTACTTCCAACGGATGCATACCGCGCTGGTGGCCGATCTCGCGGGGCGCAAGGAACTGGCACGGGAGAACTATGCAGCAGCCTATCAGACGCATACCTCGAACCGCCGGCTGGTCGAGGCCTATGCGCGGCACTCAGCGGTGCACGGGGACGAGACCCTGTTGCAAGAGGTGCTGGCGCCTTTCCTGAGCGCGGAAGATCCGGATGCCGTCCTCGGCGGGCTGGCGGAGCGTCTGAAGGCCGATCCCAATCCCAGGTTTCTCGTCACCACGCCGCAACAGGGGGTGGCCGAGGTGCTGTTCGGTCTCGCGGGCGTTCTGGCGAATGAGAGCGAGCCGGCGGCGCGCATCTTCCTTCGGCTTGCGTTGCTGCTGAACCCCGCATTCGACAGCGCGTATTACCTGCTCGGCGAACTGGAGACCCAGGCGAAGCGATATGAAGCGTCTCTGGAGGCGTATGAGGGCGTGCAGCCCGCCTCTTCATACTATCTGGACGCCCGCATCCGCGCGGCGTTTCTCCTCAACGCGCTGGAACGATCCGATGAAGGCGTCGGGCTGCTCACCGCGTTGATGGGACAGTATCCCGACGAACCAAGGCTGCTACAGGCAGTTGGCAACATCCTGCGCGATCAGAAAAGTTACGACCAGGCTGCGCGGTTCTACAGCCAGGCCATCGAGATGATCGGCGAGCCTTCTGCGGAGCACTGGCTGTATTACTACGCACGCGGCATTTGCTATGAGCGGATCAAGCAGTGGGAAAAGGCCGAGCCGGATTTCAAGAAGGCGCTGGCGCTGAATCCCGGTCAGGCCTCGGTGATGAACTATCTCGGCTACTCCTGGGTCGACCAGAACATGCATCTGGAAAAGGCCATGGACCTGATTCGCGATGCGGTCGACCGCGAGCCGAACAATGGCTATTACGTCGACAGCCTTGGATGGGCGCATTACAAGCTCGGGGAGTATGACGCCGCCGTCGGACAACTTGAAAAGGCTGTAGAACTGCGCCCGGAAGACCCCGTTTTGAACGATCATCTAGGCGATGCCTACTGGCAGGTGGGACGCAAACGCGAGGCACGTTTCCAGTGGTCCTACGCGCTGACGCTGGAGCCGGAGCCGGACGACGAGAAAAAGATCCGCGACAAGCTCGCCAACGGGCTGCTTGAGAGCAATCGCAAAGCGGAGTTGAATGAAGCGGCCGGCGCGGCGGACATGCGCTGACGTTATTCGTGACTGCCCGCAAGGCGATTGCGCTGGAGAGCCATGATGAGCCGCTTGCGTCAGTCCACGACGGCGGGCCTGCGTGACGGGCTTGATGATGGCGCGCTCCGCTCGTTCGCGCCCGCCAAGCTCAACCTCACTCTTGAAATCACCGGCCGCCGCCGGGACGGCTATCATGAACTGGTCAGCCTCGTCGCGTTCGCTGATATCGGCGATTGTGTATGCCTGCGCCCGCGTGCGGGCAGGGATGTGTCGCTCGAGGTCATGGGGCCGTTCGCTCATGCGATCGACGGCGACAATCTGGTTTTGCGCGCCGCGCGTTGTTTCCTCGACGCCTACCCGGATGCTCACGGTGGCCACTTCCGGCTAGACAAGCGCCTGCCGGTGGCTGCGGGTGTTGGCGGCGGGTCATCGGACGCCGCCGCTGCGGTGCGGCTGCTCGCGCAAGCAAACGCGGTGGATGCCTTGCGAGGCGCAGACGGCATTGCGGCTCTGACGACCGCGTTGTCGCGGCTGGGGGCGGACATCCCGGTATGCCTGGAGGCGCGTGCAGCCTGGATGACCGGTATCGGCGAAAACGTGACGCCGCTTGGCGCGCTGCCTGAACTCCACTCCGTGCTGGTCAATCCCGGTGTGCCGCTGGCGACCCGCGACGTGTTCAGTGGCCTGAGGGCGGCGGCTCTGCCGGATGAGATCGAGCCGGTGACAGACATGCCGCCCGCGTTTGGAACGCTAGAGGTCCTCATCACTTATCTCGACGGCCACCTCAACGATCTGGAGCCGCCCGCCCGCGCGCTCGCGCCCGTTGTCGGCGAGGTGCTGGACGCGCTGGCTGCGGCGCACGGATGCCGCATCGCACGGCTTTCTGGTAGCGGGCCGACCTGTTTCGGGCTCTTCGGGACATGGGACGAGGCGGATGCCGCGGCATCGACGCTTGCGCACACGCATCCTCACTGGTGGATTGCGTCGGCGCGGCTGGCGTGATCGCAATAAGGGCCGGTTCAGCGCACGCCCAGCTTCTGCTGCAGGCTCGAACTCGAAGTCGTGTACTGGAACACCAGCCGCTTGTCCGGGTGGACGTGGCGGTGCGCCTCCTGCGCCATCAGCGCGGCCTCATGGAAGCCGGACAGGATCAGCTTCAGCTTGCCGGGGTAGGTGTTGATGTCGCCGATGGCGAACACGCCGGGCTGCGAGCTTTCGAACTTTTCGGTATCCACGACGATCAGGTTGTCCTTGAGCTCCAGCCCCCACTCCTCGACCGGGCCGAGCTTCATGGTCAGGCCGAAGAACGGCATCAGTCGTGTCGCGGGAAGGTCGAAGTTGCCGGCTTCGCCGTCGCGCATGCCCTTGAACTGGGCGGACGTCAACTGGCCGTCCGCCCCGGTCAGCCCGGTAACCTGCCCGACATAAAACTTCATCCTGTTCTCGTCGACCAGCTTCATCATCTTGTTGACGCTGTCCGGCGCGGCGCGGAACTTGTCGCGGCGGTGGATGAGGGTCACGCTGCGCGCAATCGGTTGCAGGTTCAGCGTCCAGTCGAGCGCGGAGTCGCCGCCGCCGACGATGACGATGTCCTGATCGCGGAAATCCTCCATCTTGCGCACGGAATAGAAGACCGACTTGCCCTCGTAGTCCTCGATGCCGGGCAGCGGCGGGCGTTTCGGCGTGAACGAGCCGCCGCCCGCTGCGACGATCACCACCTTCGCCTCGATCACGGTGCCGGTGTCGGTCGTGACGATGAAACCGTCATCGGTGCGGCGCAGGGTTTCCGCGCGCTGGTTGAAATGGAACACCGGCTCGAACGGCTTGATTTGCTCCATCAGCCGGTCGGTCAGTTCCTGGCCCGAGACCACGGGCAGCGCCGGTATGTCGTAGATCGGCTTTTCCGGGTAAAGCTCGGTGCATTGCCCGCCGGGACGGTCGAGGATGTCGATCAGATGA
Source organism: uncultured Hyphomicrobiaceae bacterium (assembly GCA_964651275.1). Taxonomy (GTDB): domain Bacteria; phylum Pseudomonadota; class Alphaproteobacteria; order Rhizobiales; family Rhodomicrobiaceae; genus Dichotomicrobium. The sequence continues at coordinate 8,758 of CAZYYQ010000032.1, forward strand.
GACTTGATATCCAGCAGCCCGAGTTCGAACACCGCGAAAAGCCCGACGGGGCCCGCTCCGATGATGAGTGCGTCGGTCTTTACCGCGTTGCCGCCGTTATTGCCGCTGAAGTCCTGATACATGGCGTTTTGTCCTGAAAAGCACGAAGAACTCGTTATTCTGCCAGACCCGTCTGCACCTGAACTAAACCTGTTCCTCCGGCACGTGCAGTACAAGCCCATCAAGCTCGTCAGTGATCCTGATCTGGCAACTCAGCCGGCTGGTTGGGCGGACGTCGAACGCGAAGTCGAGCATGTCCTCTTCCATCTCGGAGGGGCCCCCGACCTTTTCCGACCACGCCTGATCGACATACACGTGGCAGGTCGCGCAGGAGCAGGCCCCGCCGCATTCGGCTACGATGCCCGGCACCGTGTTGGCGATCGCCGCTTCCATGGCAGTTTGACCAGCCTTGGCCTCGACGTCGTATTTCGTCCCGTCGTGTTCAATGAAGGTGATTTTCGGCATCAGTGTACTGCTTCTAACGTTGTGCTTCCCCAGAGTTACCCATGTGCGCCGGTGGTATGCCAGCGCAATACCCCGGACAGTTTGACGCGGGGGCAGGTCAATCTTGAGGTATCCCGCCTGCCTCTATAAGCGAAACGGGCCGTATTTGCCAAGCTGCCGCGCTCGGCCGTTCAGAAGCTGTCCGAAGGTACAACCGAAGCGTGCAGCGAGGTTCCGGCGAAGATTGATTCGCGACTCGCAAAGTCTCGCACCATAAGGAATTTCTTTTTTTGGCCCTAAATCAGCGGTAGAAACGCAACACTAAGCGGATTTCCGCCTGATGCAGCGGGGCATCAGGGAAGGAAAATGTGCAATTCGACGGGTTCAGGGGTTCGGGCGTTTGTTTCCTGTAGCCGCGCAGTGGTATGTTTCCGGCGTTTCCTCAAGGGAGGCACGCCGATGTGCATGCTTTGCTGCCTTACCTCAATTCGTCGCAATCATCGTTCTGGATGGATCGCGGAATGGCTCAAAACCCATCTAAAACCCATGGAACAAGCGCCGGGGCAGCGAAGGCCAGCGACTTGACCACGAGCGGCAAGCTGAACGGTCAGCAGGACGCAGCGAAGTCTGGCGCACAGTCCGCCTCTGCGACTTCAGGCGCCATCAGTGAAGGCAAGACGAGCGAAGACCGGCGCACTACCAGCGCGGCGGTCGGCGCTCCCCCCTCGCACGCAACCAAACCGGGCAAAGGTTCTACCGGGAAACCGGCAGATCCCGAGGAGGCGCGTGGCAGCACGTCGAGTGCCGCCCGCTCGGCTTTGGGGCGTGATCGCCACGGCAGCAGCGCGCACGCGATCGCGATGACGCCCCGCTCCGGACAGCGCAGCGGCTCATCTCGCGCAGAAGGCCAGCCGGGTGCTGGCCACACGCCGGAACAGGGGGAGCGTGACCACGACGAGCAGGGGGACGCCAAAGAGGCGCGTCGCCAGGCGATTGCACGCAGCCGCCCCGCCGCCGCGGCACGCGCGCCTGTGCCCGCCAATGACGACATGCCGTCCATCGGGGGACTGGTTTACGCCCTTCAGCAGCGCCCGTCGCGCTCGCCGTTCATGGTGGCGGGGATCGCCTCGGCGGTCTGGCTGGTGCTGGGCCTCGCGGTGGGCTGGTCGCTGATGTCGAAACACGGCGGCGAGATCGGTGGCATCACCGACCTGCTCGCCAATCCCATCATTCTTGGCGTCGGTTCCGGGGTAGTGATTCCGATCGCCGTGTTCTGGTTCCTCGCTTTCCTGATCTGGCGCGCGCAGGAATTACGGCTGATGTCCTCGGCAATGACCGAGGTTGCCGTGCGTCTCGCCGAGCCGGACAAGATGGCGGAGCAGTCTGTCGCATCTCTCGGGCAGACTGTGCGCCGCCAGGTCGCGGCGATGAACGACGCGATCTCGCGGGCGCTCGGCCGGGCCGGAGAACTGGAGGCGTTGGTTCACAACGAGGTGACGGCGCTTGAGCGCTCCTACAGCGAGAATGAGCACCGAATCCGCAGCCTTATCAACGAACTTGCCAGCGAACGCGAGGCGCTTGCCAACAACTCCAGCCGCGTCAGCGAAGCGTTGCGCGGCATTGGCGGCGATGTGCGCCGCGAGATCGTGGCCGCAAGCGAGGAGGCCACACAGTCAGTCTCTGAGGCGACCAGCAAACTGACCGAAACCTTCGCCACCCGGACGCAGAAGATCACCTCCGCGGTCACAGAAGCGGGCGAGGCCATTGACGCCAGGCTGGCCGAGCGCGGCGCGCAGGTCAACGAACAGTTGACTCGGCACAGCGCCAAGACCGTCGACAACATCCATCAGCAGAGCCTGCAGGTCACCACCGCGATCCAGCAGGCGTCGGATCGCGCGTCGGCCGCCATTTCCGCCAAGAGCAACAGTCTGGTGCATTCCGTCATGAGCATGAGTGAGCGCGTCGCCCAGGAAATCCCGGCCCTCCTCGACCGGCTTGGCGGTGAGCAGCAGCGTCTCAACAGCATCATCTCCGATGCGGGGAAAAATCTCTCGGCGCTGGAAAATGCGCTTAGCGAGAAGACCACCGCGCTGGATTCCAGCCTGAATGACAAGACCAGGGTGCTGCAAGGCGTGCTCGCCGAACATTCCAAGGCCATCGACACCTCGCTATCCGAGCGCACCCAGGCGCTGGAGTCGCTGCTTGGCCAGCGCGCCAAGGAGTTTCACGCTACCATCGGCAAAGGTGCGCGGCATATCGAAGACTCGATCGTATCGCGCGCTCAGGCGCTGGAAGAGGCGCTCAACCGCCAGTCCGGCAGCATCCGCCAGACGCTCGACCAGCATGCCGCCAACATGGACAAGTCGATGTCGCGCCAGGCCGCGCAAATCGAGCGGTCGGTCTCGCAGAGCTCCGGAACGATCGAGCGTGCTGTCACCGAATTGGCCGAGCGAACCGGTGCGAGCTCCGATGCGCTGGAAACCCAGGCGGAAACCCTGCGGCAGATGTCGAGCGGCCTGCTGAACCAGATTCAGGGGCTGACCAAACGCTTCGAGGAGCAGGGTGCAACCATCATGAAGTCGGCGAAGGCGCTGGAGGTGTCCAATACCCGCGTCGACAGCGTGATGGAGCAGCGTCAGGCGCAGCTTGGCAAGCTGATCGAGACGATCGGCAAGCGTGCCTCCGAACTCGACAAGATGATGCACAACTATTCCAGCATGCTGGAAGAATCGCTCTCTCGCGCGGAAACCAGGGCACGCGGTGTAACCGAGATGCTGGCCCAGGATTCGGCGGAAAAGAGCCAAACGGCGGTGCGCGAAATAGAGCGCCTGCGCGCGCAGACTCAGGCGCAGACCTACGAGGCGGTCGAGGAGCTGAAGTCGCGGTTTGCCGCGCTGTCGGATCAGATCGGCGATCAGCTCAACAATCTGACCTCGCGGTTCTCCGAAACTTCTGAATCGGTCAAGGATTCGACCCGGCGCGCCTCGCTCGATCTGGAGACCACCCAGTCCGAACTGCGCCGGCAGGCAAAGTCGATCCCCGAGACGACACGCGAAAGCGCAAGCGCCATGCGAAAGGCGTTGCAGGACCAGTTGGCCGCGCTCGAATCTCTTTCGGACATCGCCAACCGGCATCGCTACTCCGGCGCAGTGACGCGCAGCGAAGGTTCCGCCGGGCGGAACATGCTTTCGGCAAAGGCGAGCGCGCCTCAGCGCGGCCGTGAAGGCTTTCGTGAGTCTGCTGCGCAGCCACCTGCACTACGCCAGCCACAGTCTGCGCCACAGCGCGACGATCAGGACCGGGGGGCGCAGTTCGACTCGCTGTCGCGCACTCCGGCACACGCGCCCTGGGATGATCATGAGGCCGGCACACGTGGCGGGCACAGCCGAGGGACAGGGGCCCGGTCGGAGGACGATTTCAGCGCCGTTACCGCTGGGCTGATCGACCGGCTTGGTGGCGGAAACACTTCAGACCAGGATGATGACGATGCCGCGTTCGGCGGACGTGATCGCGATGATCGCGAGCGCAAACCGTCCCCGCCACCGCACGCCCCTGCGGCACGTGACGAGGCTGAGAGTCAGGGGGCCGGTGGCAACTGGTCGCTTGGTGACTTGCTGGCCCGAGCGTCTGAAGCCGATGATGAATTGCCACTTGATGATGAGCAGCCCTTTGGTCAGGGGGACCGGGGCTTCAACCGGGATGATCGCGGCTACGGGCGTCCGCCGGAAGTCGCGCCCGAGCGTGCCCCACGCGGCGGCGCCGCGCCTGTGGACCGCGGCGACGCTGCGGACTTCAACATGAAGGATATCGCGGACGCAGTCGATCAGGACACGGTCGTCGAGGTGTGGAAACGCTATAATCGTGGCGACCGCAGCGTCATCAGCCGCGAGGTCTACAATCGTCAGGGCAAGTCAACCTTCGATCAGGTTCAGCGTCGCTACCGTAACGATCCTAACTTCCGGCACATCGCCGACCGCTACATGGCCGATTTCGAGAAGGTGCTGAAAGACGCCAGCAAGGCTGGTCAGGACCCGAAGACCCTGCAGAATTATCTCGTGTCGGAAACCGGCAAGATCTATCTCATGCTGGCGCACGCGAGCGGCCGACTGGACTGACGCCGACCGGTTCCGAATGGGTCGCGCGCCGGTTGAGGTTGCACACAGCGAGTCTACGGCATTTTCAGCAAAAAAGCCTGTCCCGGACTTGATCCAGGATGGCCACCGGTTTTGCGTCAGGAGCCGGATGTGTGGACGCGTAGCGACCAAGACGCGGCGAGACAAGAACTCAGAGCCTGCTCAGCGACTCCGTTTTCATTGAACAGGCTCTCGTGGCAGCTATTGCGGCTCGCGATGAGGCTGCGTGGCGGGCGGCGGTGCCTTTGCCTTGACCTGCCGCGCAGCTACTGTCACGCCTGCAAGGATCAGGGTAAATCCGGCCGCATGGGTCCACAGCGGCTGTTCCCCCAGCAGGACGATCGCCATCAGCGAGCCGGACAGCGGCACGAGATGTAGAAACACGCCCGCGCGATTGCCGCCAACCAGTTCGACGCCGCGGTTGAAGCATATATAGGCAAGCACGCTTGGGAAGATCGACACGTATCCTATCGCGAGCAGCGCATCGGTTGAAAAGGTGAGCGCCCGGATGTAGTTGTGCTCCCATGCATGCAGCGGCCAGTTCACTGCGGCCGCCACGAAGAATGTCGCGGCCGCCAGGCTGAGCCAGTGCACGGGCGGCCGCTTGCGCAGGAATGCGGTGTAGACGCCCCAGACGCACATCGCCGCAAGCACCCAGAGATCCCCCGAATTGAATTCCAGATTGGCCAGCACATTGAGGTTGCCCTGCGTGATGACCGTCATGATGCCAATCATCGATATCGAGATTCCGACCGCCTGCCGCCCGGTCAGGCGGTCGCCAAAGAATATGAAACAGGCAAGCGCGATCATGATCGGGCCGGAGGAGTTGATCACCAGCGCATTAAGCGCAGGCGTGTAATTCAGGCCGATATAGGTCAGCGTGTTGAAGCTGCCCGCACCGGTGGCGCCGAGCAGGAGGACCCACGGCCAGTTCGCCAGCAGCACCGGCCACTCGCGGCGCACATGGCTCCAAGCGAACGGAAGGATGAACAGGAATGCCAGGGTCCAGCGGATCGAGGTGAGTGCCATCGGCGGGAAAAACTCGTGCACGCCGCGCCCAAGCACGAAATTGCCGCCCCAGAACAGCGGCGGCAGCACCAGCACGACATAAGGCGTATTGAACAGCGCGGACAAGCCGCGACGGACCAACGACGGTTGCGGCGCGCCGCACGGAGATGGACGATCCATGTCAAGCGGCATACGCTATCGGCCATTTCAGGTAAAGCCGTGCAGTGCAGGACAGCGATGCGCGCGGCGCATCCGCCATCACGACACAAGACAAAGGATAACCGAATATGGCCAATGTGGCAGTGGTCGGCTCGCAATGGGGCGACGAAGGCAAGGGCAAGATTGTCGACTGGCTATCCGAGCGCGCCGACATCGTGGTGCGCTTTCAGGGCGGGCACAATGCCGGGCACACGTTGGTGATCGGCGGGGAAACCTTCAAGCTCTCGCTGCTGCCCTCGGGCGTGGTGCGCCCGGGCAAGCTGTCGATCATCGGCAATGGCGTGGTGATCGACCCATGGGCGCTGATTGCGGAGATCGAGACGCTGCACGGCCAGGGCGTGGACCTGACGCCGGAGCGCCTGCGCATAGCCGAGAACGCCACGCTGATCCTGCCGCTGCACCGCGAACTCGACGCGCTGCGCGAGGCCG
>CAZYYQ010000033.1:0-14630 GCA_964651275.1 uncultured Hyphomicrobiaceae bacterium
GCTGGTCTATGCCGCCAAGGACCAGGCGCATAACAACGCCGTCGCGCTGCGCGAGGTGCTGATTGATCGCCTGAGCGCCATTTCCGATTCACGGGGCGAACGCGCTACGGCGCGCAGCCGCGTCGCCTGATCACCGGGCGGCCGCCGCGGCTGCATTGACTCACATCAAGGGCCATGCGAAAGCGCCAGGCCATGCTTGTTGCGCCGCGCCCGTTGAAGCGGCCCGAAAGGCTTTGGCCCGATGATCCCGGATATCCTGCTCGCGCTTGGCGGGCTCGGTCTGTTCCTCGTCGGCATGATTGCGCTGACCGACGGGCTTCGCCGCCTCGTGGGCGCGAGCCTGCGGCGTCTGATCGCCCGTTTCACCCGGACACCGACCATGGGCGCGGTTTTCGGAGCGCTGACCACAGCGATCATTCAGTCCTCGAACGCGACTATCGTCACTGCAATCGGCTTTGTCGGCGCGGGCGTGCTGAGCTTCACGCAGGCGCTTGGCATCGTCCTCGGCGCGAATGTCGGCACGACCGTCACCGGCTGGCTTGTAGCGCTGGTCAGCTTCAAATTCTCGTTCGGTACAGCCGTGCTGCCGTTGGTGCTGGTGGGTGCGCTGTTGCGGCTGTTCGGCACAGAGCGGGTGCGCAATATCGGCTGGGCGCTCGCTGGCTTCGGGATGCTCTTCGTCGGGCTCGATGCCATGCAGCAGGGTATGGAAGCTTTCAGGGGTACGCTCACGCCTGACAGCTTTCCCGGCGATACGCCGCTGGGCTGGCTCCAGATGGCGCTGATCGGCCTCGCCATCACGTTGGTCACACAGTCGGTCACCGCCGGCGTGGCAGCCGCGCTCGTGGCGCTTGGCGCTGGCACGCTCAGCCTGTCGCAGGCCGCGGCGATGGTCATCGGCATGGATACTGGCGCGAGCCTCATCGGCGTGCTGGCGACGCTTGGCGGATCGGCGGCGCGGCGGCGTACCGGATATGCGCATGTGGCGTTCAACCTCGCCACGGCGGTCGTCGGCCTCGCCCTGATCGGTCCGTATGTGGCAGGTGTCACGCCGATGCTGGCAGCCGATGGTCCGGGCGATGCACAGATCGCGCTGGTCGCCTTCCACACCCTTTTCAATCTCGTTGGCGCAGTTCTGATCCTGCCCTTTGCGGCACCGTTCGCGCGTCTGGTGACGGCCATGACCCCGGAAAGGGGACCGCGGCTAATGCGCCATCTCGACGACAGCCTGCTTGCTAACCCGCAAAGCGCGGTTGATGGGGCGTTGGCGACGATCCGCGACATCATGGCGGCAATTACCGGTCTTCTCGAAGGGCTACTTGCTGGCAGACGCCGCAGCGTCGACATGGCGCAGCTGGAAGCAATCGAGGAGGCCCTCGCCGCCACGCGGGGGTTCATCGACCGGATTCCTTCAGGTGCGCTGCCCGAAGACGCGTATCTGCTCCGTAACGCCGCCATGCATGCATTCGACCACCTTGTCCGTCTGACGCATCGCTGCCGCCAGAGCGAGCGGATCGAGCGGCTGAGGGCGGACCACCGCTTGCGCCGGCTAGCCGGCGTGCTGGGGGAGATCCTGGCTCGCGCGAAGGCTGACGACATGGAACGGGCGGCCGAGCGGCTGGACCGCGTGCGCGGCCTGCTGCGCGATCAGCGCCAGACCTACCGGGCGCACATCATCGCGCGTAGCGCCGATGCACAGATTAGCCCGGAGGAGGTGCTGGCGCGAATGGACACGGTCCGCTGGCTCCACCGGGTCAGCTATCACCTGTGGCGGATCATGCTGCATCTGCACCGTGCCGGCGCGCCGCTCCCGGCACGCACGCTCGACGACGAGGTTGAGCAGGATTTGCTCAACGACTGAGGCGCGACCGCCGGATCAGTTATCGTCGAGCACAAAGCTGATCTTGCCGTTGATGCGGTATTTCGTGATGCGGTTGTTCTCGACAGAGGCAGTCATTTCCTTGATGTAGATCGACTTGATGTTGCGAACGCTCTTCGCCGCGTTGGTGACGGCGACCTGCGCGGCGTCGTCGAAGCTCTTGTCGGATTCGGCGAGCACCTCGACAACCTTCAGCATGGACATCGGCAACCTCCCTTTCGTCTTTGCCTGAGCCCGGCGAGAACCGGAACACACCACGTTAGGGGATCGCGCCAGATCCCGAAATAACATGTGTCATTGACGCGCGATTTTCCTTTTGCGCCAAACGCTGTCAGTTTCGCCCGCCATCTGCTGTCGAGTCGCCGGGCGCCGCGGGCAGCGGCGGGCCGTCGCCGCAATCCTCGCGGGCGCGTTCCTCGCGCAGCCGGCTCATTTGCTCGGCCAGAGCGGTCTTGAGCCAGTCCAGATCGCGCAGGTGAATGTCGGTTTGCGGGAACGGGATCTCGATCCCTTCTTCGCGGAACTTCTTCATGATGGCGATGCGCATGTCGGTCTGGATCGCGAGTTGCCGGGTGATGTTCAGCGCGAAGCAGAACAGCTTGAAGTCCAGAGAACTGTTGCCGAAGTCCGAAAACCATACATAAGGTTCTGGATGGGTCAGGATCTGCGGGTGTTCGTTCGCAACCTCCAGCAGGATGTCTCGCACGCGCTCTGGGTCGGCGGCGTAAGACACGCCTACTGCGATCGTGATCCGCCCGACATTGTTGTGCAGCGTCCAGTTTTGCACTTTCTCCGAGATCAGCATGGAGTTGGGCACCACGATATTCGCCCGGTCGAAGGTCTCGATCTCTGTGGCGCGCACGCTGATCTTGCGGACATAGCCCTGGTCCTGGCCGACGACCACCCAGTCGCCAACCTTGACGGGGCGTTCAGCGAGCAGGATCAGCCCTGAGACGAAGTTGTTGACGATGCTCTGCAGCCCGAAGCCGATGCCGACTGACAACGCACCGGCGACGATGGCAAGGTTCGAGAAATCTACGCCTGCATAGGACACCGCGACGAGCGCGGCCGCGATGAAGCCGGCATAGCCCAACCCCGTGCGAACAGAATCGCGAACGCCTCCCGAGAGGCCCGCCGGCTCCATGACCTGGTTGTCGAGCCAGTTCAGCAGCACCCGCGCGATCGCATAAGCGACAAGGAAGACGGCCAGCGCGCCTACGACGGTGGCGATGGAGATGTTGAGCCCGCCGACCTGGAAGCCAAAGAAGGCCTTTTCGGCCCAGCCTTGCAGGTCCTGCCGGTTGAAGCCCCATTGCAGCAGGATGAACGGGAACGCGAGGATGAACACAGCGGCCTTGAGCGCGAGCGTGACGATCAGCGCGAACTGCTCGCGCCGCCGGGCATCGCTTGGCAGGACGGGCACACCCCCTGGCGCGGACTCAGCGGTGCGAATGCGGTCGCCGAAGGCATTGGTCCAAACCAGCATCAGGTAAACGACGATCAGGATGCTGCCGGTGACAACGACCTGCGTGGCAATGAAGCGTCCGAACGCGACATATCCTACGGCGGTCGCCAACAGGATTATCCCGGCGAGCAGGTAGCCGGGCAGACGCAGCCATTGCAGCCAGCCAAGCTCGCTGTCGCGGCTCTCTTCCTTCGCGCCCATCCGCGTCATCAGCACACAGATGAACAAGCCCGCAAAAAGGACGTTTGAAGCCGAGCTCTGCGCGATCGTCGTCGCGAGCGGCATGTAGAGCACTTCGTTGATCGTACTGACGACCTTGTCGATGCCGAATACGGCTGCTATTGCCAAGATCAGCCGGTTGATCCGGGTCGCAGCGGCGTCGTTTGCTGGGAGGATGCGCCAATGCGGCCGGTTGGGCGCGAGGATGGTGGTGCTCAACGCGCTCACGATCGCGATCGTGATCATGGCGACGACCAGCGCATAAATGATCTGGGCCATGCGCGGGACGAGCAGATCAGCCGTGGTCAGCATCCAATAGAGCGCGCCGGTGCTCACAATGACCGGCACGGCCCGGAGGATGATGACCCAGGCGCCAGATGCGGCCCGCTGCCAGAACGGAGGCGGGGCCTCCTCGGTCCATTCTCGGAAGTGCCGGACGCCACGCCAGGAAGCGGTCTGAAGCACAACAAACAGCACGATTGATGCAGCGAGGATGAGGTAGAGTTGCACATTGGTTTCAATAGCGCGCTTTGTGTCCTCAAGAAGGAGTACGGAGCGCCGCTGGGCGGCCGTGTTTTCTGCGAGCGCCTGCTGCCATAACGAGAGCGAGAGCGGGGTTGTGGTCCGCTCGAATAACTGGCTGGTAAACAGGCTGCGCCGGCGATCCTGGATGCGCTCACTGTACTGGTTGGCCCGGACACGCGATGCCTGAGCCGCCTTGATCGTCGCGTCGAAACTGTTCACCTGAGCTTGCAGCGATGCACGCTCCGCCGCGACGGCCGGCGGCTCCGGGGGTTGGCCCTCGGCTGGCGGGTCGCCGAGCTTTTCAAGCTGGCTCGCAAGCGCATCGCGTTTGGGCTGGACCTCCTTGATGAGCGCATCGAGATCGCGGAGGACCTGGTTTACTTCGCTGCGCAGCTTGTCGAGTTGCTGCGCCGAGAGGTTTTCGCGCGTGAGGGTGTCGCCCGTCTTGTCGAGGCTCTCGATGATCGCGCCTATGCGCCGTTCCAGCGCGTCGGCATCGTGCGGGCGTTTGATCGGCGGGGTCTCGGCCTGCCCCTGCGCCGGGGCCGCCTGGGCGGGTGCTTCCTGACTCGGCGTTTCGGCTTGTGCGGGCGCCTGTTGCGTTGTCGCCGCGCCTTGCGCGGGCACTTCGGCCTCGCTCTCGGAAGGTGCCTGTACGGCGGTGCCGGGCTGTGTCTGCGCCACGGCGTTAGCAGCCGGCACGCACAGCGCCAGCAGCATCACGGCCAGGAGCAACGGCAGACGCAAGGTCATGGCATCCTCGTTATGATTGGATTGTGCGCAGAATGCCCGTTCCGGTTTTCCGGCCTCCGCGTGGGCTGCAATACCTGCCTCCGGATCATGAAGCTTCCGTTTGCGCATCGGCAATACGGATGCGCCGTTTATCGAGGGGCGGGAATGTCTCCACTGCGGTGCTCTCGCACCTGGCAGCATGCGCCGCCGCTGTCCCTCTACCGCAGACCGATCAACGATTGCCGGATCGCGATCGCGGCTACCCAGCAGCCCTCTACCGCCGTGGGACTGGAAGCCGGAACTAATCCACAGCGCCATGACCAGAGCAAGGAGAACGCCCGAATCCAAGACGAAATGACACGCCAGATTGAGAACGCTCCCCTCGATTTCCACAATTTCCTCCGGTCCGCGCCGGATGCCTGGAGTGGGCCGCCGCCGGTTCTCGCGTGAGCACGCTGGCGTGTGAGCCTTGGAAAACTCGGCCCGAACAACCTCCGTATAGCGCCTCGTTAACCTATTTTTAACCCCGTGGGCGGCAATTTTTGCCCACTTGTCGCAGGGGTGCCGTTTTAAACGCCTAGGTTGCAAGGAGTAAAGATTCGCTAATCGCCGAAGGCGGCTTGTCGATTGAGACCGGGGCACGGGCGCGCATTTCAGGCGGCGTTTGGAGGTCCCGGCAAGGGAACGGGCATCATGAGCGACGTGCAAAGCGTTTCGACACCTGCAGGCGGCGCATATGTCCGGCCCCATGGCGGGGGCTGGATGGGACGCGCTGGTGCGCTTGCGGCCGGCGGCTTCGCCGCCGCCGCACTGCTTGCAGTGGCCGCTTTCGCGTGGCGCGGCTCGCCATGGCCCGCCGCCGAACAATGGCTGGTTCCTCTGGCCGCCTGCCTTGCTGGTGTTCTCGGCGCAAGCATCTTGCGGCTGGCATTGACACGCCAGTATGCGCCCGGCTTGCTCGCAGAAGCGCTGTCCCGTACCAGCCGTATCTGCGCTGCCATTACTACGTCGCGGGGTGAACTCGTCGAAGCCAGCCCAGCCTATACACGGCTGTTCGCCAGCACTGGGCGCAGGCCGCGCGACCCGCATGACATATTTGCTGCCAACGATGACGATGGCACTGCGGCGTTCCGCTTTGCGCAGGCGGCCGCTTCGCACGGCGCGCATGGCGAAACCGTACGCTGGCTCGGCAGCGCCAAGGATGGCTCGTCCCGTACCTGTTGGCTGGAGGCACGCGTCGAGCCGTTGCAATTGCCTGGCGCAGGGAACAGCGGTCTGATGCTGTGGCAGTTTCGCGATGTCACCGCTGAGACGCGCCGGCTGGAAGAGCGCGACGCGCGTATCGCTGCGCTGAAGGCGCGTCTGGATGCAGACCCGGCGGCGCGTGTGAGCGCGGATGCGACTGGGCGGATTGTCGAGATGAACGCCACAATGCGGGGCTGGTTGCCGGAAGCCGGGCCAGAGCATATCGAAGCGCTGACCCTTTCCAATGTCTTTTCGGAAACCAGTGTGCGCCTACTCATGGCGCGGCTCGCCGCACCACGTAGCAGCGCCGCCGCGCGTACCGCAACTCTGGAAGTTCTGGGGGAGAACGGTGTCGTGCAGCCGGTCTGGGCAAGCTATCGCGTACTGCCAGGCATGAAGAGCACACCGGCGCGCCTCGAAATCACTGCGCTTCGAGGCACCAGCAGCGCCCCGGTCGCGACGGAGCGCGCAGGCGATGGGCTGGATGCAGAGGAGTTGTTCCTGACCGCGCCCGTCGCCATGGCCACGGTGAACCTCAAGGGCAAGATCGCCAGCCGCAACCATGCGTTTTCACAGACCTTTGGAATTCCGGCGCAGCGCGGCAACGGACGGCTCAACATCCTTGATCTGGTCAGCGAGGCGGCCCGCGAGCCGTTGCAGCAGATGATCGCCGGCGCCGCGGAGCGTAAGGTTAACGGTGCGCCGCTCGACATCGCCTTTGCGCGGGACGAGAAGCGCGCGGGCCGGCTTTATGTGGTGCCCACGCCTGGTAAGCGCCGCCGCCGCGGCGCTGATGCCGCCATGGTCTTCGCCATCGACACTACCGAGCAGCGCACGCTCGAAGAGCAGATCGCGCAGAAGCAAAAAATGCAGGAGGTCGGCCAGCTTGCCGGCGGCATCGCGCACGACTTCAACAACCTGCTCACCGGCATACTTGGCTACACCGACCTGCTGCTGTCCAGCCATCGCCCTGGCGATCCTGCCTTCAAGGACATCATGGAGGTGCGCAACAACGCCAACCGCGCCGCGGCGCTGGTGCGCCATCTGCTCGCCTACTCTCGCAGGCAGACGCTACGTCCGAAGGTGCTGTCGTTGACCGATGTCATTGAAGATTTCGGCCTTCTGCTTAACCGGCTGATCGGCGAGAAGGTGACGGCCAACATCGTTCATGCGCGCGACCTCTGGCTGGTGAAGGCGGATGCCAACCAGCTAGAACAGGTGCTGATGAACCTCGCGGTCAACGCGCGTGATGCCATGATGCCGGCTGGCGGCGAACTGACCGTGCGCACGGCGAATGTCACCGAGCGCGACGTGGCCAAGCTGGCCCGCCCCGGCATGCCGGTCGGCGAATATGTGCTGCTGGAGGTGAGCGACACAGGCTGTGGCATGCCGGCGGAGGTGCAGGAAAAGATCTTCGAGCCGTTCTTCTCCACCAAGGCGATCGGCGAGGGGACGGGCTTTGGCCTGTCGGTCGTGCATGGCATTGTCAAGCAGACCGGCGGCTACATCTTCGTGGAAAGCCGGGTCGGTGAGGGGACGACATTCCGGATCTATCTGCCCCGCCATGTCGAGGATGCATCAGAAGCGGGCACGGAGACCGGCGCGAAGGACAGCGGCAAACCCGGCAAGGACCTGACCGGCCGCGGCACTGTGCTGCTTGTCGAGGATGAAGAGGCAGTGCGCCGCTTTGCCGCCCGGGCGCTGGAATCGCGAGGCTACAATGTGCTGAAGGCGAGCACGGGCGTCGAGGCGCTCGACGTGCTTGCTACGCATAGCGACGAGATCGACCTCGTCATCAGCGATGTCATGATGCCCGAGATGGACGGGCCAAAGCTGCTGCAGCAATTGCGCAAGACCCTTCCTGATATGAAGGTGATCTTCATTTCCGGCTATGCGGAGGAGGCGCTGCGGCGCGAACTGGCGGAGGACGAAAGTTTCGGTTTTCTGCCCAAGCCGTTCTCTCTCAAAGAACTGGCCTCTGCGGTGAAGGAAGCCCTGGAGTGAACCCGCCGGGCGGTGCCGACGTGACCGTGCGGCAGTCGAATACCCGCTCGAAGGCTGCGCGCAGGGCGGTGTCGACTTCTGCCGGGTCCGTCTCCGCTCCGAGATCGGCGAGGCTGGTGACGCCTGCATTCGAGACGCCGCAGGGCACGATGCCCGAGAAATTGCTGAGATCCGGGGACACGTTCAGGCTGATGCCATGGAACGTGACCCACCGGCGCAGCCGCACGCCGAGTGCGGCGATCTTCGCGCCCGCGAGCGCGTCAGTCGCGCGGTCGACCCATACGCCGGGCTGCCCCGCGCGCCGGGTCGCTTCAACCCCGAGCGCGGCAAGCGCAGCGATAAGCCACTCCTCCAGCGTTTCGACATACCATCGCACATCCTGCCGACGCCTTGTCAGGTCGATCATGACGTAGGCGATGCGCTGGCCAGGCCCGTGATAAGTGTACTGACCGCCCCGCCCTGTCTGGTAGACGGGAAAGCGCTCCGGCTCCAGAAGGTCAGCGGGGGATGCGCTCGTCCCGGCGGTGTAAAGCGGCGGATGCTCCAGTAGCCACACAATCTCGCTGGCGCGGCCATCGTGGATTGCTGCAACCCTTGCATCCATGAGGGCCATGGCTTGCGCGTAGTCCACCGGCATGCGGCTGACGCCCCATTCGACATCGGTTGCGATTTGGCGGGTAGGTTTGGTGATCATGCGTTCAGGGCCGTCCCGGTCGGGCGCATGGGCATCCCGGCGCTGATGGATCCTGAGCCTTGGGGCGTCTGAAAATTGCCCTTCGGCAACATCGGCCGGGATCAGCCCACTTGCGCCGTGCGCATGGCTTTGCTACGTGCTAACGGGATCTACCATAAATAGGTTCGGGCCGCGATGCGGTCTGAATGCGGTCGTGGCGGAACTGGTAGACGCGCAGCGTTGAGGGCGCTGTGGGCTTGGCCCGTGGAGGTTCGATTCCTCTCGACCGCACCACTCACTTTGGAACTGATCTGAGCAGGCTCGTATCTGATGAGCTTGCAGCCATATGCGCGAATTCGGTGCGTTGTTCTGGTACGCTGGCGGGCACTGCGTGATCATCGACTGAGAGCTGCGCAGACGGAAGATGGAGTCGGATCGCATTCAAGCCAGCACAGATGCCTGACCGAGAGCACGAAAACAAGGAAAGATGTTGAATCCTGCTAGCTCTTGTCAGCCGCGAAGGCAGGCATAGGTACGCCCCAGTGGCTGTCGGCCTGCGACAGCTCGCGGTGATGCGGACGTTCCGTGGTGCCCTCTACCATCGTCCATGCGGAGCGATCGGCATAGAGCGCGTTGAGTACCATCGCATTGATGCGGTGCCCGCCGCGATAGGACTTGAAAGCGCCGAGGAGGGGAGCGCCGGCCAGCGACAGGTCGCCAACCGCATCCAGTGCCTTGTGGCGAACGAATTCATCTTGGTAGCGCAGTCCGCCGGGGTTCATGACGCCGTCGTCGCCGATGGCAACAGTATTTTCCAACGAAGAGCCAAGTGCACGCCCGGCCTGCCACAGCATCTTGACGTCTTTCATGAAACCGAAGGTGCGGGCGCGGCATAGCGAACGAAGGAACACCCGCGGGGTCAGATCGCCCCTCCAGCGCTGGCGTCCGATGACCGGCGTGTCGAAGTCGATTTCCACGTCGAGATGGAAGCCGTCATACGGCTGAAGGGAGGCATAGGCATCGCCGTCTTCAATATGGACCGGCTTGAGGACGCGAATGTATCTGCGCGGGCTACGCAGTGGACGGACACCCGCTTCAAGCAGCGCATCGACAAACGGCTCGGCGCTGCCGTCCATGATCGGGATTTCGCCCGAGTCGACTTCGATATCCACATTGTCGATGCCCAGACCCCGTAGCGCAGCCATCAGGTGCTCGACCGTCGCCACACTCGCACCATCCTCGCCACTGAGCACCGTGCAAAGCGTTACATTGGTTATGGCCCGAAAATTGGCGGGGATACGCACTTCGCGGCGGGCATCGTTTCGGATGATGAAGGAGATACCACTATCAGCTTCAGCGGGATTCAGTACCAGCGAAACGGACTTGCCGCTGTGAACGCCGGTTCCCGAGATGACCACGCTTTCACCGATCGTGGTCTGATAGCTCCCCGAGAAATCTGCCATCATGAGACGTATCTCGCGCCGTTATCGTTGTCCCAGTGCAGGACAGAACGGGCGCTTTTTGTCGCCTCGGCCTGCCCCCCCAAATCGATCACGGATGCAAGATGCGCCGTCGCATCATCACGTTCAGGCCGCTGTCAGCTCTTAATTATGAGACTTCAAGAAACTGGCTGGCAGCGTGACGCCCGAACCGTTGACACAACACAGGCCGCATAACTCGTTCCCGGCCAGGGAATTCGAAGAGCCGGAAAGTCCTTGAAAGAACTTCTTCTGGCCGGGGCCCTCAGCGCCTGTAATGCCGGTGACGCCTTACGCCCGTGATCTGGCCGTAGAATAGTCAGCGGCCTGTGTCCCGGCAAATCACGCTTGTTTACATTCTGTTACGGATAGCTGTGCCAAATCAGGCACTTAAAGTAATGAATTCAGAAAAACGGGCAAACAATCCCTAAATGGGATTGCATGATGCGAATATGCCACATGGGCGGCCGACGATTTAATTAAGTGGCCGCTTGAAAAAGTCAGGGATATCAAAGGGTTCATCCGAGTTCCCTGAACCGTTTCCGTTGCCGCGGTTTATCCGTGGTTTTACCCCTTTTTGGCCACTTTCTGCACGCGACTCACGCTCAGTTGCTCCAGAATGGAACGCTGGATCGGTTCTCGTTATCTGCGGTTCTTCGCGTGCCGGGCGGGGATCGCCGGATTGAGGCTCGCCCTGATGGCCTTGTCCGGCTCTTCCGCGCGCGCGTCCGGACATCCAGGAGAACAACCCACCCTTGCGGCGTTCGCCGCCGTCGCCCGCGTCTGGATCGTCATCGTGACCGGCCAGTTCCGGAAAATCTTCGTCAGTCAACGGCCGGCGAGGCCGTCTACGGGGGGCTGTCGGCGCAACCGGCTCGAAATGGGGCGTGCGCGGCTGAGGCTCCGGCGGACGTGGACGTTCGCTTGCAGCGCGACGAGGTGGCTGCTGCTCGATGGTGACGCTGCCCGGGCCTTCCCATGGCTGTGGTCCTTGCGGGGTATCAGGCGTAGGTGCCGGTCCGCGCCGGGCGGTGCGCAGCCGGTCGCCGAGCGAATCCGGATCGGTGGTGCGCCGTGCGCGTGGCGCGAGACCTGCTGCGGCCTGTGCCTCCATTTCGATGCCGGTGGCTACCACGGACACGCGCAACTCTCCGTCGAGACGCGGATCGAAAATTGCGCCGACGATGATATTGATATCGGGATTGTTGTCCGCGGCCACCTCCCGGCGGACCCGGTCGGCTGCTTCTTGCACCTCGTAAAGCGTCAGATATTCATGGCTGCCGGTGATGCTGATGAGCAGTCCCTGCGCGCCACGCATTGAGCCGTGGTCGAGCAGCGGATTGGAGATCGCCATTTCCGCGGCTTCCATCGCGCGGTTATCGCCGCTGGACTGGCCCGTGCCCATCATGGCGGTGCCCATGTCCTTCATCACCGCCTTGACATCGGCGAAGTCGAGGTTGATCAGCCCTTCCTTGATCATCAGGTCGGTGATGCACGACACGCCGGAGCGAAGCACGTCGTCAGCGCGCTGGAAGGCATCGGCGAAGGTGGTCTTTTCGTTGGCGACGCGGAACAGGTTCTGGTTCGGGATCACGAGGATGGTGTCGACATGCGCGGCAAGCTCGGAGATACCCTTCTCGGCATACTGCATACGCCGCTGGCCCTCGAACTCGAAGGGCTTGGTGACAACCCCGACGGTGAGGATGCCCATGTCCTTCGCCGCGCGCGCAATGATCGGCGCAGCGCCGGTGCCGGTGCCGCCGCCCATGCCAGCCGTGATGAACAGCATATGCGCGCCCTGAAGGAAGCCGCGGATATCGTCGATGGCTTCTTCCGCTGCGGCTGCGCCGATCTCCGGCTTGGATCCCGCGCCCAACCCCTCGGTGAGGTTGACGCCCATCTGGATGCGCACGCCCGCGCTCGACATTGACAGCGCCTGTGCATCGGTGTTGGCCGAGACGAATTCGACCCCCTCGATGCCGGCCTGGATCATGTTATTGACGGCATTGCCGCCTGCCCCGCCCACGCCGATGACGGTGATACGCGGACGCAGCTCGGTCAGTTCCGCCGGCTTGAGATGAATGCTCATTGCAGCCTCATGGATTCGGCAGCCTCAAAAGAATTGCGTGTGCGCCAGAACAACTTTCCGGCCAGATGCAAACGCCGCGCATACACTCAAATACATCGCCCGTGTCAGTGACGCATGATCGTCCTGACTGCGCCCCATTCAGAAATTCTCGCGCAGCCATTGCCCGACCCTGGCGATATATCCACTAGGCGGCATCTGCGCGGAAACTGCCCCCGGTTGTGGGACGACCGGCCTTTCGGGCTGATGCCCGCGCACTCTGAGGAGACGCAAGAGGGTTCCCACGGCCGCTGACAGCGATGGCTCTGCGCCGGGCGGCAGCCCCGCTACGCCCTCGGGCCGCCCGATCCGCGCGGCGCCGCCGAAAATGCGGCCTGCCAGTTCGCTCGCGCCAACGAGTTGCGCACCTCCGCCCGTGAGCACCACCCGCTCCGTGACGGCCGGGTCGCACCCCGCCTGTTCGAGCCGTTCCTGCAGTTGCGAAAACATGTCCTCCAGCCTTGTGCGAACGATCGCGGCGATATCCGCCTTTGTCGGATAGATGTAACGCTCTTCGCCATCTTCACCAACCAAAGGACACACGACACTGTCGTGGTCGAGCACGGCATCGGTAAAAACGCTTGCATATAAGGTCTTTAGCCGTTCGGCTTCGGCGCGGGGTGTGGACAAGCTGCGCGCCAGATCGCGCGTCAGACGCTCTCCGCCCGACGAAAGCGAATCAATATGCACCGCCTCGCCGTCGCAGAAAGCGGCGAGCGAGGTGGTGCCAGCCCCGATGTCGATGCAAGTGACGCCGAGGTCGCGCTCCTCCGCGGTGGCTGCGGAAAGCGCACTCGCGAGCGGCGCAGCCACGAGCCCGGCAAGGCGCAGATGGCAACGCTCGATACACAAGGCGATGTTTTTCGCCGCCATGGGCGCCATGCCGGCCGCGAGGACGTTGACCTTCAGCGTGTCGCCGATCAGCCCGCGGGGGTCCTCGATCTGCGGAATATCGTCCAGCCCGTAGCCGGACACCGTCGTATGCAGAATCGTCTGCCCGTTGCGCCCGGCATATTGCTCGGCGGCGAGCAGGGCGCGGCGGATGTCGAGGTCGTCAACCGTACGCTGGGCGATTGGCACGCTGGCGGTGAAGCTTTCGCTGGACAGCCCCGCGCCCGCGACTGTGACGAAGACATCGTCAACGGTCAGCCCGGCATGATGCTCCGCGCGCGCGACGGCGGCGCGCACGGCTTCTTCGGCGGAATCGAGATCGCCAATGTTGCCACCCAACACGCCGCGCGCGGCGACCTGCCCGAAGCCGAGGATATTCACGCTGGCATGTTCAACCTTCGGCGCGAGCCATTTCGGCGGCGGCAGCAGCCGCGCGATCAGGCAGCAGATCTTGCGCGTTCCCAGATCGAGAACCGCAACCGTCCGCTCCTTCGTAATGACCGAACCCCGGTTATCCAACATTCTCGGCTCCGCGAAACGCCCCTGAAGCTTCTTGCGCGAGTAACAGCACCGCGAGGACGCCCCTTTTTCATCCGTCTGACGTACGACTTGCCCGAAAACCGGTTCTCAGTTTTTCGGATCGCGCGGTCAAAGCCGCTGCGCCCCGGGCATGATCGTCCTTGCCGACACTTTCGAGGGGGCCACCGTTTCGTCCGGCCTCGCTCTCAAGGTGATGCGTCCGGCAACGCGCATGTCCACCACCTGAACATTTTCCGGCATCTGTCCGCGCAGAAGCTGCTCCAGAAGCCCTAGCGCCTTGGCAACGCCCTGTGAGGGCAACTGAACGCGTGGTCCACCCGAAAGCACGAGATCCCACCGCCGCCGCTCAACGCGCTCCGCCAGAGCAACCCGCTGTGACAAGCTGCCACTATTGCCGAGATGCTCCAGCAACCGGGCGCTCGCCTTGTCGGCTCCTTCACCGGACACAAGGGGCAGGCCCTCGAAATCTGGCGTGACAGGGCCAAGCAGACGACCATCCCGGTCGATCAGCAGCGTGTGTCCGCGAACCCGCCAGCGCGCAAATGCTTCCCGCTCCTGCAACTCCACCACCAGCGTCGACGGCCAGAGCCGCATGACGCGCGCGCTCTTTACCCAGCCCAATTGTTCTAGCCGCTGCTGGGCTGCGCGCGTGTCGAAGCCGAAAATCGTGCGGGCCTCATCCGCCCCAAGCGCCTCGTCAACCAAGCCGGCCGAGGTGTGCTCGCGCCCTCTCACCAAGGCTTCGCTGATTCCGAATCCACTCGCCACCAGCGCTGCATCCATCCTGTGGGAAAGCGTGGAGCGCCACTCGTCCGCATGGCCGCCCAGCACCGCGCCATAGACCCCGAAGCTGA
>CAZYYQ010000034.1:0-14399 GCA_964651275.1 uncultured Hyphomicrobiaceae bacterium
GCGTGATGATGTCGCCGATCTGGACGCCCTTTTCTTCCGCGCGGCTCATGAAGCCAGGGTCGGTGACGCGGATGTTGCCGTCATCGGTGGCCTGAGCGGTGATGCCGAGCGCTGACCAGTTGATTGGCCCATCGCCCTCACGCTGGAAGACGAACAGGCGGAAGCGGTCGCCATAACGCGTCTCGCGGGTGACCTGCAGGCGGACCTCCTCTGCGTCCACGCCACGGCTCAACTCCTGCACCGAAAGCTCTGTGTAGGGCGGATAGATGCGGTCCATGAAGAAGCCGGGCCGGAACAGCGCCACGACGACGACCGCGAGCACGGCCATCTCCAACCAGTTGAGCTTTGTGAACATGTAGCGGAAGGTCATCGACGTGAAGCACAGCATGGCGATGAGCGACGCCGCAATGATCATGATGGCATAGGGGATGCTGTCGATCCCGATCATGATCAGCGTCTGGTTGAAGATGAAGATAAACGGCAGGATCGCGGTGCGGATCGAATAGATGAAGGCTTGCACGCCGGTCAGGATCGGGTCGGCGCGAGAGATGGCCGCTGCCGCGTAGGCGGCAAGCCCCACCGGGGGCGTAACATCCGCCATCAGCCCGAAGTAGAACACGAACAGATGTACCGCGATCAGCGGCAGCACAAGGCCGGCCGCGCCGCCGAGTTCGACAAGCACCGGCGCCATCAGAGAGGCCACAACGAGATAATTCGCGGTGGTCGGCAGTCCCATGCCGAGGATCAGGCACAGCACAGCGGTCATGAACAGCAGGATGTAGACATTGCCGCCCGAAATCGCCTCGATCACGCCGATCAGCGCGTTGTTGAGACCGGTCGATCCGACCGCCCCGACGATGATGCCTGCGCCCGCCACCGCGATCGCCACGCCGATCATGTTCTTTGCGCCTTGTATGAGGCCAGCGACCACGATCCAGAACCCGTTCGAGATGCCCTTAACGAAGCCGCCCCCCCCACTCAGCGCGCTCCGGATCTCCTGCCCGACGATGACGACAAACAGGAATACGGTGGAATAGAAGATCGCCGTGCCGGTGGTCATGCGCTCGACCATCAGCAGGTAGACCAGCAGGAAAATCGGCAGCAGGAAATGCGCGCCCCGCCAGAAGATCTCGCCTGCGCGCGGGATGTCGGCATCGGCCATCGGGCGCATATTGAGCTTCAGTGCCTCCAGATGAACGATATAGAACAGCCCGATATAGGACAGGATCGCCGGCAGGAAGGCATGGATCACCACATCGAAATAGGAAATGCCGATGAACTCGGCCATGACAAAGGCCGCCGCGCCCATGATCGGCGGCATGATCTGACCGTCCGTTGAAGCTGCCACCTCCACCGCACCGGCCTTGCGCGCGGGCATTCCGGATTTCTTCATGATCGGGATGGTGAAGGTGCCGGTCGTCACCGTGTTGGCAATCGACGAGCCGGAGATCATGCCGGTCATGCCGGAGGCGAGCACCGATGCCTTCGCCGGGCCGCCTCGGTAGCGCCCCACCATCGCAAAGGCAAGGTCGATGAAATATTGGCCCGCGCCAGCGCGGTCGAGCAGCGCGCCGAACAGCACGAACAGGAACACGAAGCGGGTGGTGACGTCGATCGGGATGCCAAAGATCGCCTCGCCCGTCAGCCAGTGGTAGCCGACCAGCCGGTCGAGCGACAGGCCGCGATGCGAGATCAGATCGGGCATCGACTGGCCGAACAGCGAGTAGATCAGAAAGATGACCGCGACGATGACAAGCGGGAGACCGATCGCGCGGCGGATTGCTTCGAGCAGAATCAGAATGCCGACGGTGCCGAGGATCATCTCGACCGGGATCGTGGTGCCGAACACCTCGTATTCGAGCATGATCCCGGCGCGCTGCGATAGCGAATCCCAGTTCCAGAACAGGTAGGAGGCGCTGAAACCGCCGGCGATGGCGAGCGCGATGTCCAGCAGGCCGGGCGTCCGGATGCCGGACCTTTGAACCGTCCCGAACGCGAGAAAGCAGAGGATCAGCGCGAAGGTGAGATGAATCGATCGCGCCTCAACGCCGTCGATCAGGCCAAATTTCAACATGAATGGCAGCGGCGAAGCGATCCAGAGCTGAAAGAGGGACCAGGCGAGCGCGATACCCGAGAATATCCATGCCCAAGTGCCGGCCAGCGCCACCTCTCCGGTGTCTCGGCGCATCATCTCCTGCGCGAGATTCTCCTCGGTGCCGGAATTGCGCGCGGACTGAGCCGACTTGCCGCTATCATCGCTCATGTTGTGCTCCGCGCTGAAAGATCGGTGAGAGCCGGGGTGAGAAAGAGGCGGACCGTATCGCCGGAGCGGGACGGACGCCGTGCTGGCGCCCAGAGCGGTCCCGCTCCGACCGTTTGTGTCGGGTCAGGGAGGAGTTACATCCAGCCCTTTTCCTGATAGTACTTCATTGCACCCGGATGAATATCCGCGGAGATACCCTTGGAGATCATGTCCTCTGGCTGAAGGTTCTCGAAGGCCGGGTGCAACTTGCGGAAGTCGTCGAGGTTCTCGAAAACCGCCCGGGTGACTTCGTATACAACGTCTTCCGGAGTGCTCGCGCTGGTCACGAAGGTCGCCATCACGCCGAAGGTGGTCACGTCCTTGGTCAGCGAAGAGTAGGTGTCCTTCGGGATGGTGGTGAGGGCGTAGAACGGGTTCTCGTCCACCAGCTTCTTCACCGCGTCGGTCTGCAGATCGACGATATAGGCGCCGCAGCCGTCCGCCGCCTGCGCCACGCCGGAGTTCGGCACGCCGACGGTGTAGCCATAGGCATCGATATTGCCGTCACACAGCGCGCCGGACTGCTCGGTCGAGGTCAGTTCGGTCGTCTGGCCGAACCAGGACTCGTCGATGCCGTGCGCTTCCATCAGCACTTCAAACGTGCCGCGCTGACCGGAGCCGGGGTTGCCGATATTGACGCGTTTGCCCTTCAGGTCTCCCCAGCTCTGGATGCCGCTGTCCTTGCCGGCAAGGATCTGGAATGGCTCGGGGTGCACCGAGAATACCGCGCGGATTTCCGGGAAAGGATTGTCGGCGAACCGGCTGGTGCCGTTGAAGGCATGATACTGCCAGTCCGACTGGGCAACGCCGAAGTCAAGCTCGCCCTGGCGGATCGAGTTGATGTTGTAGATGGAGCCGCCGGTCGAGGGGGCGGCGCAGCGCAGCCCGTGCTTGCGGCCCTCGCCACGGCCTTCGGCGGCTTCCTTGTGGACCATGCGGCAGATGGCGTTGCCCACGACGAAATAGACGCCGGTCGGGCCACCGGTGCCGATGGCAATGAACTTCTGTTGAGCTTGGGCCGCGCCGGGCAGCATCACGGCCGCTGCCGCGAGTGCGCCGGCCACGGACAACGTCCGGGCGAAAGGCATGAATGTCATGGCGTAACTCTCCTCCGTCGAATTTCTCGGTTCGTCTCCCATGCAAATCACACATGCCCCGTGCCGGACCCGCAGGTGAAGACAGGTTCGCGGCATTCAGAGCAAGCACCCAGATGGAGAGACGCCACTACTTTATTGGCCGCAAACGGCTATCGCAATTCATTTGTCCCGGCTGAGACCCTTTTCAGAAAGCTCGTCGAGGTATTGCTTCCAGATATCTTCCCGCTCGCTGCCAAGCTTGCGCAGATAGCTCCAGGAGAAAATCCCGGTGTCGTGGCCATCACTGAAGACAAGCTTGACCGCATAGTTTCCCACCGGCTCGATACGCGTGATCTTCACGTCGCGCTTGCCGCCCAGCGTCACGCGTTCGGACGGGCTGTGGCCCTGCACCTCTGCGCTTGGGCTGGTCACGCGCAGCATTTCCGCCGTCAGCGTATGGCTGGCATCCGCGAAGGACACTGTGAGCCGGTTCTTGTCACTATTGAGCCGGATCTCCTCTGGCGCGCTGGCGGTGTTCGGATCGTGATGAGTCATGTGTCTTGCCTTCGGAATTTTGGATGCCGAGTGCCGGAGCGTTGCGAGGTTGCAACTTACAACCGGAAATATGCGTGCGGCCGGCGAAAGATATTCACAGTTGCGGGCGTTTCATTGTCCTGCACGTGCAATCCTGTTAACCGCAGCATGTTAGTCATCACTCGCGGTCTGGTTCAAGCGTACGGTGTTCGGGTGAGCGTTCGTCAGTGTCGTTCAACGTTTTCAGAGTGTCGTGTCATGCCTCTTGTCAGTCTCTCCTCCTCCGAAGCGTCCTCCCTGCGCAAAATCTCGGCGCGCCCGTGCCTGCGTACCGAAGTTCCCGAGGACCATTCCGCCAAATTCGTGAATTATGGTCTTGCAAGCCCGGAGGGAATGACCCTGCGCATTACGCCGCGCGGCCAGGTCGAACTTCTCGCCAGCAGCTTTCAGCGGCCATTTCCGAGCGCGCGTTGCGTACGCGAGCGCCTGATGCCGGCCCGATTTGCATGGCTGCGGCGCAGCCTGACCTAAGCCTCTGGTTCACCACTCTAAATCATAGCCTTCGCACGTCCGGAGGATCGGCGGTCGGTTCTGCTCCGCCGCTGGCCTCAGGCCTTAGCTCTGGCGTGTCTGGCATTACATTGCTCTCTCCCGCCTCGCGTCGTGCGAAACGCCGCCCGGCAGCCGGGATCGTTGCGAGATAGCATAGCGAGCCTATCAGCAGGCTGAGATACGGATATGTGGCAAGGATCGCCGTCAGTGCGGCTGCTGCGGCGAAGAGCGGGATGACATATTTTCGCTCCACCTGCTGGCCGAGCGACTTGCCCGAGAAGGTCGGCTGCCAGCCCACCATCAGCACTGCAACCCCGCAGGTGTGCAGGAAGGTGAAGGCCGTGAGGACCGAACCTTCAGGCACTCCGACGCCCGCGGCATAGAACGGCAGCAGCACCACGATTGCCCCGGCGGGCGCGGGCACGCCTATGAAGTAATTGCGCCGCCAAGCGGGCTGCGGTTCGTCGAGTTCGCTGTTGAATCGCGCCAGTCGCAATGCCGTGCACAGAGCGAATGTCAGCGCGGCGAGCCAGCCGAGGCTCGGCACGGCCTTGAAGGCCCAGACATAGAGGATCACGGCGGGCGCCACGCCGAAATTGACGAAATCCGCGAGGCTGTCGAGTTCGGCGCCAAAGCGCGAGGTCGACTTCAGCATGCGCGCCAGCCGCCCATCGAGGGCGTCAAGTACGGCGGCCAGCAGGATCGCGCCGATGGCGAGTTCATAGCGCGAGTCGATCGCCATGCGGATCGCTGTCAGCCCCGCACACAGCGCGAGGAGGGTGACGAGGTTCGGGATCAGGGCGCGCACCGGCACCCGCCTTGCCCCGCGCGCCAGAAAAGCCGGA
Organism: uncultured Hyphomicrobiaceae bacterium; assembly: GCA_964651275.1. Classification (GTDB taxonomy): domain Bacteria; phylum Pseudomonadota; class Alphaproteobacteria; order Rhizobiales; family Rhodomicrobiaceae; genus Dichotomicrobium. Next base: position 5,310 of record CAZYYQ010000034.1, read on the forward strand.
CGCCGCCCGCCCAACCTGCGCGTCGCGCGGTCGAAGCGGCCACGCCGAGAATTGTCCTCATCTGGGGCGTTCAACCTACCCTCGCCTCGAAGCCGGCGGGCGCGCCCGACAAGTCCATAAGCACCGTCTCACCGCCCACCATGCGCTGGTTTTCGCTGACCATCATCTTGCGCTCACCGGGGGCATAGACGTCAACCCGGCTGCCGAAGCGGATGAGGCCAATGCGCTGGCCAGCTTGCACGTTCTCGCCCTCTCGCACAAAGCTAACGATGCGCCGCGCGACCATGCCCGCGATCAGCACCACGCCGATGCTCTCGCCGCCGCTGTTGTCGATCACGAAGCAGTGGCGCTCGTTATGGGCCGACGCTTCGTCGGACTCCGCGTTCATGAACATGCCCGGCTCGTGGCGCGACAGCACGATCTTTCCAGCGACCGGCGCGCGAACGACATGGACGTTGAACACGGACAGAAAGGTGGAGAATGCCGTCATCGGCGTGTCGCCAAGCTCCATCTCGGATGGTGGTGCCCTGCGGCGTACAGCGATCAGCTTGCCGTCGGCGGGCGCGATCAGCAGGTTCTCCGAGATCGGCGTGGCGCGCGGCGGATCGCGAAAGAAATACGCCATCGCGAGGGTGACAAGCAGCGCGATCAGCCCGAGCGGCGTCCACAGTATGAACAGTAGCAGCGTGGCAATCGCGCCGATGATGAGGAACTTGTAGCCTTCCGGGTGGATCGGATCGACGGCGCCGATGATCGAGTCCCAGATGGATTTGCGGTCGGGGTCAGGTCTGGCCATGTTCTTTTTGCCTTGTTTTGCGGCAAGTCTGCGCGTGCCCTGACAATTCGCGGGCTACTCCGCAGGTTCGCCGTGGAATGCGGGGATGACGGCCTCAGCGTCATCGCCGGTCTCCGCCAGCCTTTCGCGGGCGGCTTCTGCTTCACGCTGGCGATGCCACATGCTGGCGTACAGTCCGCCGCGCGCCAGAAGCTCCATGTGGTTGCCCTGCTCCACGATTCGCCCCTTATCCAGCACGATGATGTTATCAGCATGGACGATCGTGGACAGCCGGTGCGCGATCACTAGCGTCGTGCGGTTCTCCGCCACCCGGTCGAAAGCATCCTGAATTTCCTTTTCGGTGTGGCTGTCCAGCGCCGAGGTCGCCTCGTCAAGCATCAGGATCGGCGGCCCCTTCAGGATCGTGCGGGCGATCGCGACGCGCTGTTTCTCGCCGCCGGACAGCTTCAGCCCGCGTTCCCCGACCATTGACTGGTAGCCTTGAGGCAGTTCCCGGATGAACGCATCAATCTGGGCCATCTGCGCGGCTTCTTGGACCTCTTCTTCAGTGGCATCCGGGCGGCCATAGCGGATGTTATATTCAATCGTGTCGTTGAACAGCACCGTGTCCTGCGGGACAATGCCGATCGCCGCGCGCAAAGACTCTTGCGTCACCTCGCGGATGTCCTGCCCGTCGATCAGGATGCGCCCATCGGTCACATCATAGAAACGGAACAACAGCCGCGAGATGGTCGATTTGCCGGCGCCGGTCGGCCCGACGATGGCCACCATTTCCCCGGCAGGCACCGTGAAGTTCACGCCATGCAACGTCGAGCGCGCCTGATCGTAGGAGAAACGCACATCGTCGAAGCGGATCGTGCCCTCGCGCACCTGAAGCGGCTTTGCGTTCGGCCTGTCGGTGATCTCGGGGTCCTTTTCCAGCAGCGCAAACATGGTTTCGATGTCCACCAGCCCCTGTTTGATCTCCCGGTAGACCATGCCCATGAAATTAAGCGGGATGTAAAGCTGGATCAGCAGCGAGTTGATGAGCACGAAGTCGCCGACCGTAAGCGTGCCCGCTGCCACGCCATTCGCCGACATCAGCATGCATGTCGTCAGGCCGATGGTAAAGATCACCGCCTGGCCGAAGTTCAGCAGCCCGAGCGAATAATAGGTGCGGATCGCCGCGTCCTCGTAACGCGCAAGCGAGCGATCAAAGCGGCGCATCTCCCAGCCCTCGTTGCCGAAATACTTGACCGTCTCGAAGTTCAGAAGGCTGTCGACGGCTTTGGTGTTGGCATCGTTGTCGGAATCGTTCAACTCGCGCCGGATCGCCATGCGCCATTCGCTGGCCTTGAAGGTGAACAGGAGATAGATGGCCACGGTCAGCACGATAACCGCGACATATTCCGGGCCGAAATAATAGCCCAGCATCGCGCAGACCATCGCCAGTTCGAGAATGGTCGGGACAGTGTTGAGCACGCCCATGCGGATGATGAGTTCAACCGCCTGCTTGCCGCGCTCGATGACGCGGCTCAGGCCCCCGGTGCGCCGTTCAAGGTGAAAGCGCAGCGAGAGATCGTGCAGATGCCGGAACATCTGGTTTGACAGGGCGCGCACCGCGTTCTGCCCGACACGTGTGAACAGCACATCGCGAAGCTGGGTAAACCCCATCATCAATACCCGGCCCAGCCCATAGGCGACGATCAGCATGACCGGCAGATAGGCGAGCGTGGTGGCGCTCACGGCATCTTCGCCGCTGGCATTGCCCGTCAGCCAGTCGACCGCACCCTTGTAGGCAAGCGGCGTCGCGACGGTGACGACCTTCGCCAGCACAAGCGCCACGAACGCCAGCACGACGCGGACACGCAGTTCTGGCCGGTCCTTGGGCCAGACATAGGGTGCAAGCCCGCGCAGCACGGCGAGATGGCTGCTGCGCTGGGCGAACATGTCTTCTCCCGCTGAAGCGGGCGCTCTTTGTGAAAACCGTCTCAAACTGAAACCCTGCGGGGCGGAAGAGGGCGCGCGCCATCGCGCGATGGCGCCTGGGCAGCTTACGCATCAGGCCGAGCCGTCGGATTGCGGAGCCCCGAACCGCTTTTGAATTGTTCCAAGTTGAAGATAGGCGATCGAACGGCCTGACGCAAACCGCTGCCTTACCGCATACGCTGAAAATAGCTCCCCCCGTGGCCGCGCCTCCGTTGGCTTGGCGCTACTTCGGGAGGTCGAATTGCTGACCGGGATAAATCCTGTGCGGATTGCGGATCTGGTCGCGATTCGAGCGGAAGATCTGCGTGTAGCGCACGCCGCTGCCATAGTACTGCTCGGCGATATGCCACAGCGTGTCGCCGCGGCGCACGACGATGGCCGTCTTGCGCTTTGGTGTGGCTGCGCGAGACGGGGGAGCTTCGGTCGCGTCCCGCGCTTCGGATGTCGCGCTGGAGGTTTCCTGTTCCTGTGCCGCCCGGTAAGCCGGGGCGCTCTGTGTGACGATCCGAGGTTCCGGGGTTGCTTGCCGCGTGCTGGGTCGCGGTGCGAGGGAAGGTTCAGGATCGGCACTTGAACCCTCCAGGCGCTTGTCAGGCTGTGCGGCGCTCTTGGACTGTCCAGCAACGCGTTCGTCTCGCCTCGGCGCCTTTGACTGCTCGGCGCGCGCACGCGCCTCCGCCGTTCTTTCGGGCTGCGTCATGATCGGCGCGGCGGGAGCCTCTCGCGCGGCTGGCGCAGGCTCTGTACGTTCGCTCCGGGCGGACCGTGTCTCTGCGGGCGGCGCGACGCCGATGGCCATGCCGGAAGGGTCGAAGCGCACCTCCGCGCGCGACAGGACCTTGCCATTCGCCGTCTCCACGTGATCGGCGCGCAGAACGTGTTCGCCGCCTCCCAGCACGTCGGTGAGCGAGAATTGCCATGCGCCGTCGGCATCCGCCTGTGCGGAGCCAATGAAGCGGTTATCCAGATAAAAGGCCATCTGTGCACCCGGCGTCGCGATGCCGCTCATCGACAACTGTCCCGTTTCCTGCTGGTCAGTGTAATCTACAGCGGAGAAGGCGACGTCGCGTGAAGGTTTGGCGGTGTCGCTGCCCGTTTCGGCGCTTTGCGGCGCAGGCTGTACCGCAGTCACGCCGGATTGCAGGACGCGGGTGGGCTTGTCGTCTTCTGACACCGCGACGACCGCGGTATCACGCTTCCGCGAAACCGACACCGCAACGCGTTGCGCAGCCACGATCTCGCGCGCTCCATCAGGCGATCGCGCGCGCAGCCCGAGCGAATACTCGCCTGCTGGCAGAGGCGTTTCGGGCGTCCATACCCAGGAGCCATCGAACTCGGCCGTGACCGTACCGATCGTGCCGGTGTCGGTTTCGATGGAGATGGTCCAGCCCGGTGGCGCCGTTCCCGCAGCAACGACCGCGCCAGTCTCCTCCACGCGCACGATGTCGAATTCCGGCTGCGGTAGGCTCGGAGCCTCCGGCGCGGCTTGTTCGGGCGTTCTTTCGCCGTCGGCGGTCTGCCGCGTCTCCTCGGGCGTGATACCGATTTCACGGCGGAACGGCCCATCGCCACCGAAGAATGAATAGGCTGCTGCGCTCACGCCGATCAACAGTGCGAGCAGGAATATTAATCTGAGCAATCTCATCGCGCGTCTCTTTACGCGGCTCTCGTCAATCAGTTCTTGTTTCACAGGCCCTGCCGCGGTACGGCGGAGACCTCGCCCGTCAACTGGCCCGCACGAATGCGCCTTGCCCGCATCGGGATTGGCGGCCAACTTAACGCAATCCTGGCTGAAACGCACAGGAATGTTCCAGGTATCTGAACCAGACTGATTTGTCAGATGATGTACGGCGTCGCACGGGCCATTGAAGCTGGTTGCTGCGCTTGCCGTACACGCCGCGCCACTCTACATCGAAGAGCCAGCCCCACCCGTCCGGGGCAACCGGCATGCCTGCAAGGGATAAGGATGAAACAGAAGAAAAAACACGAGCAACCCGTTGGCAGCATCTGTGTTTATTGCGGCTCGGGCAGCGGCAAGAATCCGCGCTACGCTGCTGCTGCGCGCACGCTGGGAAAGGCGATGGCGCAGGCAGACATCCGGCTGATTTATGGGGGCGGCGGTAATGGCCTGATGGGAGAGGTGGCGCGCTCCGTGATGGAGCATGGCGGCGCTGTCACGGGCATCATTCCCGAAAGCCTCGTGGCCGTCGAAAAGCCGTTCGCAGACCTGAATGAACTGATCGTCACCAAGGATCTGCACGAGCGCAAGATGCTGATGTTTACGCGCTCCGATGCCTTCATTGCGCTTCCCGGCGGCATTGGCACGCTGGAAGAACTGGTCGAGCAACTGACCTGGGTGCAGCTTGGTCATCACCGTAAGCCGGTCGTGATTGTCAATGTCGATGACTATTGGCGCCCATTCTTGCGCCTGCTGGATGAGATGCGCGCGCAAGCCTTCATTCGCGACGGTCTCGACCCGGCCTATTATCTGATAGATGAGGCCGAGGATGTCGTGCCGGTCTTGCGCGGGGAAAGGCAAAGCGATGACACCGGCGAGCTGGGCCGAAAGGTGGCGCTGAAGTAGCAGTTGGCTTGTCCGGGCGCGATTTCTGCCTATCTCGAATGCAGTTGAATCCGTTTCGCCCGCTGGCGAGCAAGTCCGTCGAAATTCAGTATGCCGCTCGTTACCGATCCCGCTGATCCGAAACTGCGCAACATTCTCCATTCGCTGGTGCTGGTGGGCGGTATTGCTGCGCTGACGGCGATGTGCGCTTTGCTACTGTTCGGTTGGGAAGGCGTGGTCTGGACCTTCGTGTCGGTTGGACTCGTGCTGCTGGTCGGGCCGCGTGTCGCGCCGGAAGCGATCATGCGCATGTACAATGCGCGGCGCCTTCCGCCCGACTCCGGCGGTGCGATCCCGCGTATCGTGGCTGCGCTGGCACGCCGTGCCGGGCTGGAGACGTCTGCGAAGGTCTACATCATCCCGAGCGAGATGATGAATGCGTTCGCCACCGGGCGGCGCGAGGATGCGTCGATCGGGCTGACGACCGGGCTGGTCAACCGCCTGACCACGCGCGAACTTGCCGGCGTGCTGGCCCATGAGATGAGCCATATCCGTAATGGAGACCTCTGGATCATGGGCGTGGCGGACGTGCTCAGCCGGCTGACCCTGTTCATGAGCTACTTCGCCGTCTTTCTCGTGTTGGTCAATCTACCGCTGGTGCTGATGGGTGAGGCGCATATACCGTGGTCGGCGGTGCTGCTGCTCTACTTCGCGCCGACAATTTCCGCGGTCCTGCAATTGGGGCTGTCGCGGACGCGCGAGTATGATGCCGATCTGGAAGGCGCGCGTCTGTCCGGCGACCCGGACGGGCTGGCTTCAGCGCTGTTGAAGCTGGAACGAATTCAGGGGCAGTTCTGGGAGAATATCTTCATGCCGGGGCGCAAGAACCCCGCCCCTTCTCTCCTGCGCTCTCACCCCAAGACCGAGGACCGCGTCGCGCGTTTGCGCGAGCTTGACCAGCGAACGCTCGATCCCTTGCCGCTGCCCACAAGCCCGCTGGAACAGCTGGCGGGCTTCGGCGGTTTCTTCTCCAGGCCGCGGTATCATTGGGCCAGCGGGCTATGGTATTAGCGAACCGTCGTGCTCCGCCAATCTTTTGAGAAAGCGCATCATGGAAGACTCAAGCGGCGTTTCACGCCCCGGCGCGCTGTTCACGGACCTCTACGAACTCACGATGATGCAGTCCTATTTCGATCAGGACATGCATGATCGCGCGGCATTCTCGCTGTTCGTGCGCGACCTGCCGGAAAGCCGTAATTACCTGCTCGCGGCGGGGCTGGAAAACGTCCTGGATTATCTGGAAAATCTGCGCTTCGACGCAGCGGACATCGCTCATCTGCGCGAGCTTGGCCGGTTCACGCCGGAGTTTCTCGACTGGCTGAAGGGCACGCGTTTCACCGGCGATGTCCACGCCGTGCCGGAGGGCACGCCGGTCTTCGCCAACGAGCCGATCCTGGAGATCGAAGCGCCGATCGCTGAGGCGCAATTCGTCGAGACCGCGGTGATGAACATTGTTCATGTCCAGACGCTGCTGGCGAGCAAGGCGGCGCGCGTGGTGGAGGCGGCGCAGGGGCGCGCGGTCGTGGATTTCGGCGCGCGGCGCATCCACGGGCGCGACGCCGCAATGCGGGCGGCCCGCGCGTTTCATATCGCCGGCGTGAGCGCGACATCGAATGTCGAGGCCGGCCGCGCATACGGCATCCCGGTCTCCGGCACCATGGCGCACAGTTACATCGAGGCTTTCGCCAATGAGGCCAAGGCGTTCGCCGCGTTCGCGCGCAGCTACCCCGAGACCGTGCTGCTGGTCGACACCTATGACACCCTCCAGGGTGTGCGCAATGTCATCGGGCTGGCGCGCGAACTGGGCGATGACTTCAAGGTGCGCGCGATACGCCTCGACAGCGGCGATCTGGGCGATCTGAGCCGCAGTAGCCGCACGATGCTCGACGAGGCAGGTCTGCAAGGCGTCGAGATTTTCGCAAGCGGCGGGCTGGACGAATACAAGATCGCCGAGTTGCTGCGGGCGGGCGCGCCGATCGACGGCTTCGGTGTCGGCACGGCAATGGGGGTGTCCGAGGATGCGCCGTCCCTTGAGATCGCCTACAAGCTGACGGCCTATGCCGGGGAAGGTCGGCTCAAGCTCTCACCGGGCAAGGCATCGTTTCCGGGGCTGAAGCAGATATTCCGGCACACCGGCCCGGATGGCCGCGCGGCCGGCGACACGCTCGGTCTGCAAGGTGAGTCACTTGAGGGCAGGCCGCTGATCGAATGCGTCATGCGCGGCGGGGCGCGCACCGGGCGGGCGCGCGAGTTGAACGCGATCCGCGATCATGCTGCGGGCGAACTCGCCGCGCTGCCGGACCACATCCGCGCTATCGACCCGGCTGCGGCGCCATATCCCGTCGAGATCAGCGCCGACCTCGATGCCTATACCGAGGAGGTGCGCAGCTATCTGAAGGGGCTGGAGCGGCGGACCTCCGGGGTTACGCGTTCCTGACGCCTGCAGCGCGCATATCCGCGCTCGCCTCTGCCCCGCCTTCCGGTGTCACCGGCAGGCTCGCACCAGGGATCAGGTGAACCTCGAAACCGGCCTTCGCGGCGTCGATGGCGCTGGCCTTGACGCAGACATCCTGCGCCAGTCCGCCGATCCACACGCGCTTAACGCCCGCGCGCTTCAGCTCCTCCGCCAGCCCTGTCTCGTCGAAGGCGGAATACTGGTCCTTGTCGAAGCGCGTGCCCTTGGTCACGATGATTGCGGCGTCGCCCAGTTCAAGACAGGGATGGAACGCTGCGCCCGGCGAGTCCTGAACGCAATGCGGTGGCCAGGGGCCGCCCTGCGGCGCGAAGCTGAGATGGTTGGCCGGATGCCAGTCGCGCGAGGCATAGACGGGGATGCCGGCCACATGCGCCGCGGCGGCCCATTTGTTCAGCGGCGCGATCACCTGATCGCCATCGGGGATCGCCAGCGCGCCGCCGGGGCAGAAATCGTTCTGCACGTCGATCACCAGCACGGCATCGCCCGGCTGCAATTCGCTGTGCGGTTCACTCATTGGTGTCTCCTCCTTCGCGTGGCCCGCGCCTGCGCAGATCCGGCAGCCCGAAGGCCACCAGCGCCATCGCCACCCAGCCAAAGATGAGCAGCAGCCCACCGAGTGGTGGAAGCGGCAGGCCGATTGCGAGGCCAGCCAGGGTCTGCAGGTACAGCGTGCCAGAAAACAGCGCCACGCCCGCCAGAAACGCTATTCCGGCGAGTTGCGTCAGCCAGTTCCCGCCGCTTGCGCGCCGCGCATCCAGCGAGGCCAGCCAGGCGACCGCGAGCAGCGCAGGCACATGCATGATATGGTACCGCAGGGCGGCGTCGTAAACGCGGATGGCCTCCAGCGGATAGCCGCGCAGAGCGTGCGCGCCGACAGACCCGGCCAATACAGCCAGCATCCCCAGCGCCGCGGCGGCGAAGACCCAGAACCTGTACGACATCCGCCCCCCATCTAATTGCGGCGCTCACCCGCTCAATGCACTGGCACGTTCTCGCGCATCAGCTTGTAGGTGATCGAATCGATCAGCGCCTCGAAGGATGCATCGACTATATTCGGCGAGACGCCTACCGTGAACCAGCGATCACGCGTGCGCGTGTCGAGCGTCTCGATCAGCACGCGGGTGATGGCGTCCGTGCCGCCTGTCAGGATACGCACCTTGTAGTCCACCAGTTCGAGTTCCTCGGTGTATTGCTGATACGCGCCGAGGTCCTTGCGCAGCGCGCAGT
>CAZYYQ010000035.1:0-13769 GCA_964651275.1 uncultured Hyphomicrobiaceae bacterium
ATCGTGGCCGGCGCGCTTCAGGACCACGAACGCGCCGAGGTCGTGGGCTCGCGCTCGTTCGGCAAGGGGTCGGTTCAGACCATCATTCCGCTGGGCACCAATGGTGCAATCCGTCTGACCACGGCGCGTTACTACACGCCGTCCGGCCGCTCGATCCAGGCCAAGGGCATTGATCCCGATTATGCCGTCAATCAGGAATTGCCTGAGGAGATGAGGCAGCGGATGGCCAAGCCTCGCGGCGAATCGAGCCTGCGGGGACACCTTGACTCGGAAGACGGCGAGGAGTCCTCCGGCAGCGTCGCCTATGTGCCCAAGGAGAAGGAAAAGGATACGCAACTGCAGTTCGCCCTTGACCTTGTACGCGGCAAGGCGCCCGAGCCCGCCAAGGAGCAGGAAAAAGCGTTGAACACGACCACACCGGAGCGCGAGACGGCCAACTGAGCCTCTCCCTCAGGCCTTCGGGGTCGGCTAAACGCGTCATGCGTCACCAACGCCTGTCGCGCCGCGTAAAACAGGGAACGGTTGCGCCGGCATTGCGACCACGGTCCACAGCTTTGTCGGCGCAACTTCTTGTTCTTGCCGCAGTCGTGGGGCTATAGCGGAGGATGGCAGGCCTGCGAATTAACACGCAGAGCGTGTGGCTTTGCCGGGGAGATCGGCAGGCCGGCCGCCGCAGGGCCACTGGATAAGACGGGAACGACAACCGTGCGTCGGCGGCAGCCAGCAAACATCCATGAACCGGACGGTATGCGGAACCGTGCGGCAATCAGGCCGGGAACCGGGGGATAATCATGAGGGCTCTTCTCATCACGGTATCTGTAACGCTCGTCGCCGCAGCGGCGGGCGTTGGCGTGCTGGCAATCTCGCCAGCGCCGGAGCGGCCGGGCTCCTTGACGCTGGTCATCGAGACCGGTTCAATCTCGACAACCGCGTCCTCGAAAGACCAGCCAGCGGGGTCGCCCGCCGGAATTGCCACAGACACAACCACGGGCGCGCTCGGCACTTCGAGCACCGAGGCCGATGCGGGCAGAGGGGAACAGACGCTCGACGAGGTCATAGCCGCACGACTGCGCGATGCAGGGCGTCCCGGCCGGGATGACCCCGCTGCCGCATCACCGAAAGGCGCCCCTGCGGCGGTCCGGCCTACGGACACGCCGACCCCCGGCATGTCGGTCGACACGGAGCCGCCGGGGGCCGACTTCGCTGTAACCGAACCGGCACAGGCGCCTTCAGGGACAATCTCGATCACCGAGATGCTGGCTGCGGAGCTAAGCGACGACGAGGCAGGACCAACGGACAGCGCGCAGCAGACCGTGCGCGATGACACCGAGGTTGCGCGCCGGGTTCAGCCCGAGCGTACAGGCGATCTCTCCGTTTCCCCCGCGCGCCCGGCGCAAAGCGATTCCGCAGAGGGGCAGGCGGAAACGGACGTTGCCGCGCTGGACCCGCGGGTAACGCAAGCAGACGGACCAGACTCCGGTCAGCGCGCTGCGGCCGATGCCCCACCAATCGGTGAAGCGCCGGACCAGTTTCGCGAAGAGGAACCGTCTACAACCGAACAGACTGAGCCTGAGCCCCGCGGCATGGCGCTCGCTGCGGGTGAGGCTCCGCCAGCGCCGTCACAGCGCGGGCGGTTTCGCGTAAAGGGACGCATCGCGCTCGTCATCCGCGGGTTGGGCGTCGACCCGGACCTGACCGCACGGACCATCGAGACAATGCCCAGTCAGGTGGCGCTCGGATTTGTGCCCTATGGCGAAGGCCTCAAGGACTGGACGCAAAAGGCGCGCCGAGGCCAGCATGACGTCCTCATCCAGGTTCCCCTCGAACCACAAGACTACCCCGATACCAACCCCGGCCCGCACACGCTCCTCACATCGCTGTCCATCGACGAGAATCTCAAGCGTCTGGACTGGCTGCTGGACCGCTTCGAAGGAATCACAGGCGTCAGCAACTTTCTCGGCGGAAAATTCGCTTCCGCGCCGGGCGCATTTGCTCCGGTGCTGATGGAATTGAAGGCCCGCGAACTCATCTACATCGACGATGGGAAGGCCGCCAATCCAACGGCGCGCCAATTGGCCCGGCAGGTGTCGCTCTCCTACGCCGTTGCGGACCGTGTGATCGACGAAGGTAACCGGACGCCGAAAGCTGTTTCCAGTGCTCTCGAAAAGGTGGAGGCGATCGCGCGCAGCGAAGGAAAGGCGATCGCCGTCGGCCATGCCCACGCCGAAACCCTGGAGACCCTCAAGGGCTGGATCGCGGGACTATCTGAGAAAGGCTTGGTGCTGGAGTCTGTCACAGGACTGCTGGCCGCACCGCCGGCCCGGCAGGTGTCGCAAACAACGGATGGCTGACCGGCCAATGCATGACGGTCCTGATATGCCCTACCGCGCCTGCGTTGCCGTGATGATGTTCAACGCGCATGGTGAGGTGTGGCTTGGGCGTCGCGTGCCGAAATGGGACAATCATCTGCTCGACATGCCGTGGCAATGTCCGCAGGGCGGCATTGATCCGGGCGAGACGCCGCAAGACGCTGCAATCCGCGAACTGCGCGAAGAGGTCGGCTGCAGCAACGTTACCCTGCTCGCTGAGAGCCGGACCTGGCACGATTACAACCTGCCGCCAGAGGCACTCGGGATCGCGCTCGGCGGCAAATATCGCGGCCAGCGCCAGAAATGGTTCGCCGCGCGGTTCCTGGGCGACGAGAGCGAGTTCAACCTCATCCCGCCCCCGCCGCACAAGCAGGAATTCGATGCCTGGCGCTGGGTGCCAATCGACGAAGTTCCCCGAATGGTGGTGGATTTCAAGCGCGCGGTCTACAACGCAGTCATCGAAGAATTTCGTCCCCTGATCGCCCGCGATCTCGAACTTTAAATCGCGTCGGCCCTGGAACGTGCACCCGGCGAACCCGGCCAAGCGTGCCACCCAAATCCCAATGGGATAAGGTCGCAATGATAAACGGATTAGTGTCTTGTTTACTTTCGCCCGATCCCATTAAGAAATAATTTTCATTACTTTGGAGATATTTTATCGGAGACTTTGAATTAAACTGCGCTTAAGTGTTTGCGCCTAGCGTGCGATCCATCAGACCAAGCCTTGAAGGCCATTACAGGCTATCATGCCGGGGGCCGCTGAGCGGTACCCCGCGTAGAGCCTCGCTAGGAGCTAACGCGATGAAACAGCAACTTTGCCGCTTTTGGCGTGACGAGTCCGGCGCGACCTCAATCGAATACGGGTTGATCGCCGCGGGAATCGGGGTGGCGCTAATCACCCTCGCCGGACAGATTGGCGACGAGATACAGATGCTGTTCGGCGAGATCAAGGAGCAGCTGATCAACTTCAAGGGCACCACCAACTGATCCGGCAGCAGTGCGGGGCTCATTGCGCGGTGCCCCTCATCGGGGCCGGACGTGACACCTGCCCGGACCCGGACCGCAATTCTTGTCTCCCGCGCGATTTATCCGAAAACGGGTGCCCAGTTGCCGGATCGCGCTTTCAGGCACGCACGTCGATGACAACCCGCCCGCGCACCTCGCCCTTCAGAATCGCAGAAGCAAGTTGCGGCACGTCGCCGAGCGCGGCCGTTTGCGTCATGGCCCGCAGCTTCTCGACCGGCATGTCTGCCGCGATCCGCTGCCAGGCGGCTTTGCGCCGGTCATTCGGACACTGCACGGAGTCGATACCCAGCAAATTCACGCCGCGCAGCAGGAAGGGCATCACCGTGGTCTCCAGCTTCGCGCCGCCCGCCAGACCGACCGCGGCCACTGAAGCGCCGTAGTTGAGCTGCGCCAGCACCCGCCCAAGGACAGCACCGCCGACCGCATCCACGCAGCCGGCCCAACGCTCTTTCTCCAACGGGCGGGCCTCACCTTCCAGAAACGTATCGCGAGCGAGAATTTCCGCCGCACCAAGTCCCTTCAGGTAGTCGGTCTCCGCAACGCGCCCGGTCAAGGCGATAGGCCGGTGCCCAGCTTTTGCGAGCAGCGAAACGGCCACCGAGCCAACGCCACCCGAGGCGCCCGTAACCAGCACATCACCACTGCCGGGCTGCAATCCATGCTCCTCCAGCGCCATGACCGCAAGCATCGCGGTGAAGCCCGCGGTCCCCACCGCCATCGCGTCGAATGTGGTGAGCCCTTCTGGCAGCGGCACCAGCCATTCACCTTTCACGCGCGCGCGCTCAGCATAACCGCCCCAATAGCGCTCGCCGACATGCCAGCCCGTGAGCACCACCTTGTCGCCCGGCTTGAAGCGCGGATTGCGGCTTTCCTCCACCGTGCCGGAAAAGTCGATACCCGGAATGTGCGGATAGGTGCGCACGAGCTTGCCGAGGCCATTCACGACCATGCCGTCCTTGTAGTTCAAGGTGGAATAATCGACGGCAACGGTGACATCGCCCTCCGGCAAGGCGTTATCGTCCACATCGCTGACAGATGCGCTTACGCGCCCGTCGGTCTCGTCCAGCCGCAATGCTTTGAACATGGGATTGGCCTCTCTTCTCGGTGATTCATCCTCACATGGCTCTTGCGGTGATACGTGGGCAGGCATGTTTCGTCAAATTGCACCGGCTCTTGGAAGGTCCGGAGGAAACTTCCCGCCCCGCCATTGGCGCGGCGCACCCGCCGCGCTATGTAGGAGAATCGTGGGCAGCTCCTGCGATGACGGCGCTCGCCTTGTTTCAACACCGCGCATTTTCGGATTCCTGCATGACCCTATCCCTGAGCGTCCTTCGCGAACAAATCGGCCAGTTGATCCTGGAGCCAGGGGACGCGGCCGAGGCCCGGCCGGTCTGGCCCACGGCGAGCGACGCCGACAAGCTCGACGGGGCTGATATCCCCGAACGCGTCCGTCACTGGCTGCGCCTGATCGACTGGAAGGCGCGGGCTGGCCACACCGCGCTGGTGCCCGACGAAACCGACATGGCGGGCGCAGTGCTTGGCTTGGGGCGGGAGAAGAACGCGCCGTTCCGCGCGCTGACGCCGGGCATCTTGCCGACCGTGGTGCCCGAAGGGACGTACCGCTTCGCCGCGCCTGTGCCCGATCCCGAACTGGCCGCGGTCGCCTGGGCGCTCGGCGCTTACAATTTCACGGCTTTCCGTAGCGGCAAGGATACCCCGCGCGGCCGCCGCAGGCTGGTGCTGCCTGAAGGCGTGGACCGCGAGCGCGTACTCAACATCGCCTCTTCGGTCTGGTTGGGGCGCGAACTGATCAACTACCCGGCCAACGCGCTTGGCCCGGCCGAAATCGAGGACTGCACCCGCGACATGGCCAAGGATTTCGATGCGCAGGTTCGTGTCATCGAAGGCTCGCGGCTTATCCCGGAAAAGCTGGAGATGATCCATGCCGTGGGCCGCGCCAGCGACCGCGCGCCGCGGCTTATCGACCTGCGATGGGGCGACAGCGACGCGCCCAAGGTCACAATCGTCGGCAAAGGCATTTGCTTCGACACTGGCGGGCTGAACATCAAGCCGGCCAGCGCCATGGGGCTGATGAAAAAGGACATGGGCGGCGCCGCGTCCGCACTTGCGCTCGCAGCGATGATCATGACGGCAGGTCTGCCGGTGCGCCTGCGCCTGCTCATCCCGGCAGCCGACAACAACATCTCTGAAAACGCCTTTCGCCCCGGCGATATCCTGCGAGCGCGCAACGGCACTACCGTTGAAATCGCCAACACCGACGCCGAGGGCCGCCTCGTGCTCGCCGATGCACTGTGTCTCGCCGACGAGGAGCGGCCCGACTATCTTATGACCTTCGCCACGCTGACCGGGGCCGCGCGCGTCGCGCTCGGGCCAGACCTGCCGCCATTTTACACCGACGACGAGGTGTTGGCCCGCGACACGCATGAGGCCGGCATGGCAGTCGCCGATCCGCTCTGGCGCATGCCGTTCTGGCCGCCCTACGACCAGCTTCTGAAAAGCCGGGTCGCTGACGTCAATCATATCTACAATGGCCCCTTTGCCGGCTCCATCACCGCCGCGCTGTTCCTCAAGCGGTTCGTCAAGAACACGCCGCGATTCCTGCACATGGATATTTATGGCTGGGTGCCGCGTGCCCTGCCCGCCCGTCCCGCTGGCGGCGAGCCACAGGGCGCGCGCGCCATGTTCCACCTGCTCAGCAAGGCATTCACTTCGTCATGACTAGCCAACAACCGGATCCACGCCGTAACGCCTATCGCGAGGACATGGCCGCGACGGCCCTGAGCGAGCGCGTGCGCGCGCCGCGCTATGTCGACGGCGTGACCCGGCAGGTGCTCGCCAACCGCGTGGGCGTGCGCGCCAGCCCGAAGTTCCGCGCATCGCTGCTCACCGAGGCGCTGCATGGCGAGGCCGTCACCGTGTACGATTCACGAGATGGGTGGGCATGGGGACAGCTTAAGCGCGACGGCTATGTCGGCTACATGCCCGCTGATCACCTGTCGGCCAACGTGGTGACGCCGACCCACATGTTGCGGGTGCGCGCCAGCTTCATCTATCCGTCTCCGGACATCAAGGCTCCGCCGCTCGACATGCTGACCTTCGGCGCGCTCATCGCTGGCGACGGGCGTGAAGGCCCATTCCTGAGCCTGGCGCGCGGCGGCTACCTTTACGCAGATCACGTCGTCGGAGCCGGCGACAAGATGAAGGATTTCGTCCGCGCGGCAGAGCGTCTCGTGGGCACTCCTTATCTGTGGGGCGGCAAGACCAGCCTCGGTCTGGATTGCTCGGGGCTGGTGCAGCTTGCGCTTCATGCCGCGGGGATCGAAGCGCCGCGCGATACCGACATGCAGGAAGCCGAGGTCGGCGAGCCGGTCGAGGGCATCATCGAGAGCGACGGCACTGTCAAAGGCGGTCTGGAGCGGGGTGACCTGCTGTTTTGGAAAGGCCATATCGCAATCGCCCAGTCGGGAGACTGGCTGGTCCATGCCAGCGGATATCACATGGAAACCGTGATCGAGCCTCTGCGTCACGCGGTTGACCGGATCGCGCAGAGCTGGGGCAAGCCGACCTCCGTGCGCAGGGTCAGCGCCAGCGAACGACCGCTGGATTTGCCGGGCGAAAACGCAGCTCAGTAGCCGCGCTGGCGGTCAACGACATTCTCCAGCGGCTCGCCGCGTCCTACACGTGCGGCCTGTGCGAGAACATAGTCCGCCAGAGCGCCGGGATCGGACTCTGCCGCGTTGTGCGGGGTGATGACGACACGCGGATGCGTCCACAGCGGGCTGGTCTCGGGCAGCGGTTCGGTTTCGAACACATCAAGCGATGCGGCCCACAACGCACCGCTGTCCAGCGCGGCCAGGATCTCCGACTCGTTCTGAAGCGCGCCGCGCCCGGCATTGATGATCACGCGTCCGGGAAGCACGCCATCCGATGCCATTGCCGAAATAAGCTGCTGCCCGAGCAGGCCGCGCGTCTGTTGAGTGAGCGGCAACAGGCAGATGAGGATATCCGTCTGGCCCAGGAAGGTCAGGAACTCTTCGGAACCGGCATAGCAGTGCACGCCGGGAATATTCTTGCGGGTGCGACTCCAGCCGCTGGTGCGAAAGCCGATCGCTGCAAGCTTGGCCGCCGCGCTGGAGCCGAGCACGCCGCAGCCCATCACGCCCACGCGGACATCGCGCGCCGGGGGTTGCGGCAGCGCCTGCCAAACCTTGCGGGCCTGCTGCTCGGCATAGTCCAGATGACGGCGGTGATGCAGCAGCACGTGATGGAGCACGTACTCGCTCATATGCTCGGTGAGATCATCGGCGACGAAACGCACGATCGGCACGTCCGGCAGGTCCGGATCGCTCGTCAGATGATCGACGCCGGCCCCCATCGAGAAGATCACCCGCAGGTTTGGGAACCCTTTCAGGGCCCCTTGCGGTGGTTTCCACACGATCGCGTATTCGATCTCCGCCGGGTCGTTCATGTAGGGCCAGACACGCACGGGCGCAGCGGCGGAAAGACGATTGATGGCCTCGTCCCACGCTTCCGGTTCCAGATCTGAAATCAGCAGCAGTATCGCCACGTCACGCTCCGTTGTGGTGCCATCAGACTAACCGCTGCGTGCGTCAATTCGGTCTGAGCCAGGCCCGCGCCTGCTTGAGGGCGGCAGCAATCTGTTCCTGCGTCATCTCGGCAGCAATTTCGCGGCGATGCTGGAGCGCCTGGCGGTTGCCCCTGATCGCCGCGATGTTGAGCCATTTATGCGCCGCCACCAGATCATGCTCAACGCCCTTTCCGGTCGCATACTGGATTCCGAGGCTGAGGAAAGCGTCGCTGTCCTGCGCTCCACCTCCGGCTCCGTTGACACTGTAGGTTTCGTAGTCCTGTCTTGCCATAGCGAAATACTCCGCTCACTCGAACTCGCGCGGCAAAGCCGCCACTCGTTTTGCGGGGCCGCCATTAGGCAAGCACCCGCGATGCGCGAAAGACGCTGACAGGTTATTGGAAAAATATGGTAAACGCCCCGAGGCGAGCCGGCACTTTTTAACCGCTGAAGTGATAAGACCGTAAATGAGGAGCGCCGACGCCGATCCATGCGCCACCGCCTTGTCGCGTGGAACGGATCAGCCTACCAGCAGCACCGTGGAGCCGCTCGTCTTGCGAGCTTCAAGGTCACGATGCGCCTGCGCTGCCTCGCTCAGGCGATAGGTCTGGTTGACATTGATCTTGACCTTGCCACTGGTCACTACCTCGAACAGATCGCTCGCCGTCTCCTCCAGTTCCGCGCGCGTGGCGATATAACTGGCGAGCGTCGGGCGGGTGACGAACAGCGAACCTTTCGCGGCCAGCATCCCGACATCCAGCGGGGGCACCTTGCCCGAGGCATTGCCAAAGCTGACCCAGAGCCCGCGCATCTTCAGGCAATCGAGCGAGGCTGGAAAGGTATCCTTGCCGACGGAGTCATAGACCACGTCACATTTCACCCCGCCCGTAATCTCGTTCACACGCGCGACGAAATCCTCCTCGCGGTAGTTGATGACATGCGTACAGCCGTGCGCGCGGGCGAGTTCGGCCTTTTCGGCCGAACCGGCCGTGCCGATAATCGTCGCCCCCAGCGAGGCCGCCCACTGGCATGCGATCAGCCCGACGCCGCCGGCGGCGGCATGAAACAGCATCACCGTGCCCGGCCCGACATTGTAGGTCTTGCGCAGCAGATAGCGCGTGGTCATGCCCTGCAGCATCATTGCCGCAGCGGTCTGGTAGTCGATCGCGTCCGGAAGCTTGACAACGCGGTCGGCGGGGATGTTCCGGACTTCGGAGTATGATCCGATGGGGCCTGCATAGGCTACGCGATCCCCCACCGCGAGCCCCGTGACGCCGTCCCCGGCCGCGATGACTTCGCCCGCACCTTCGGAGCCGGGCGTGAACGGCAGGCTGGGCTGCGGGTAAAGGCCGGTGCGGTGGTAGACGTCGATATAGTTCAGACCAACGGCATGATGGCGCAGCGTGACCTCTCCGGGGCCCGGAGCAGCGACGTCAACCGCCTCCCACTGCATGGCTTCGGGGCCGCCATAGGCGTGAACTCGCATGGCATGGGGCATGGTTGCCTCTTTCATTGTTGGGTTTTCCGGGCGTGTCGCTGCGGATTGTCGGACCATTCCCACCCTGGATGCAAGAGGGGATTCGGCGAACAGGCAGGCGTGCGGCGCGGCTTCTGGAAATACAAAGGGCTATCCCGGCCAAGCCTGTCGAGGGCCCAGCCGGGAATCGCATCTGGCGGTGAGTCGAGGTCAGTCGGCGGCGGGAACGCGCAGCACCTGCCCCGGATAGATCTCATCCGGGTCTTTCAGCATCGGCGTATTCGCCTCGAAGATCTTCTTGTATTCAGGTCCCTTGCCCTTGCCGTAATGCGCTTCGGCGATCTTCCAGAGGTTATCGCCCTTCTGAACCGTGTAAAATACCGGGTCTTTCTGGTCCCCCGCCGAGATCTGGCTGTCTACCTGAGAAATGCCCAGTGTGTTGCCAACCGCGATGATGGCCTTTTCCAGCACCGACTGATCCGCGACTTCGCCCTTGACGATGGCCTTGTCGCCCTGGACCTCGACGGACACTTTATCGGTACCCAGTTTATGGGAATCGAGTTCCTTTTTCAGGGCCTCGGCGCTTGGTGGCTCGTCATCGCCGAAGCCCAAAGCCTTTCCCGCGCTCTTCACGAAATCGAAAATGCCCATTGTCTCCACCCTTTTGCTGAAGTTGTTGCACGCGAAAGCGCCCGAACCTTAGTGTATGGCGGCGTCGGCTGCCACAGAATATCGTCTCAACCGGAAGCCCTTGTACGCCTTTTTCTCTCGTCAAAAGGCCTGCGTAATTGCGCACGGAAGCGGGACAGCAGAAAACCCAACGATAGCCTCTCAGAAGCCGCCGCCGGCACGGAATTCCGGATCGCGGCGGGACGGCGCTCGCTGCACTGGGACAGCAGTCTTCGATTGAGCAAGTTGCGCCGATACCGGGATGGACCTATTCTGCGTCGGAGAGTGGCTGCGGATCGTGGCCCCAACGGGATTTGGTGATAATGGAGACATCCATTCTTCTCGCCCGGATTATCGGTCCGCTATTCATTCTCGTCGGGCTCGGAACGCTTATCAACACCAATCATTATCAGGCGATGCTGCGCCAGTTTCTGGGTCGCAGCGATCTCTATTACTTTTCAGGCGCGCTGGCCTTCATTATCGGCAGCCTGATGGTCTCGTTTCACAATATCTGGGTGGCCGACTGGCGAGTCGTCATCACCATCATCGGCTGGTTCTCGATCCTCAAGGGCGTCATCCGTATTCTGTTTCCCGGCAGAGGCGCGCAATATGCTGATGCTTTCGCATCGACCACAACGCTGCGGGTTGGCGCCGTCACCATCATCGCGGCGGGCGCGTGGCTCTGCGTCGTGGCGTTCATGTAGGTTTCCCGCGCAACACGGTGTGCAATGCGCCCGCGCGGCCACTGACAACGACCAAGAGGGAAAGATATGAGGACAAGGCTTGAAGCCCGGCTTGCCGACCTTGCACAGCGCGACCGGATCGCCCGAGAGCAGCTTGGCGCAAGAGGAGAAAAGCTCAAGGCAGCGATCGACAGGAAGGTGGCGGAGGCGCTGCAGGCGTTCAAGAACCGGGACGAGCTTTCCTCGCCGGAATTGAAGGGCATCTTCGACTGGTACGTCTGGGACGATTTCGACACCGGCAGCTTCGAGAATGTCGAGAACATCACCCTGCGGTGGATTTCCGGCGACTCGGCGAAAGAACGCCTTCTGGAATACGCGCCGGACCCGGCGGCTCCGTTCGCATTCGTGACGTCAGACGGCCGGCGCATCGTTCCAGACCGTTTCCTGACCGACGGCGGCACCGTCCCGGATTTCGCCACCGTGGTGTCGGGCATCGACCGGTACGGCTACCTGCCTGCCTATCTGATTCACGACTGGGAATACGTGATGCACCACTGCGGCTCACTCCCGCCAGACGTGACGCAGGAGAAGGCCGACCGCGCGCTGCTCGAAGCGCTGAAGACCATGATGGCCACCGGCCTCATCACCGAGTCGCGGCAGGATTTCTGGGCCATCGAAACAGCGCTGGGGAACTTCGCCCAGCTTTATTGGGAGGCAGACACGCCCTGCTCGTTGGGGGGCATCGCCTGAAACATTGCCCTGTGTTAATGCCGAGATAGCGATGCCCTGCTGGAATGGCCCCTCGGCACGGGGCAGAGCAACGCAAACCAGCAGTCCGAGATGGCAGCCGCGAAGACGTACGATCCTGTCGTCGAAGCTCTGCTCGCCCGCTACGGGCAGACATTCTGCAACGAACTGGGCATCGACATTGACAAGAACACGCCTTCGCCGCTGTTCATGCTGCTGTGTGCCGCCCTGCTCTACAGCGCGCGCATCCGCGCAGACGCCGCTACCAAGGCACTGAAGGCATTATTCGACAGCGGGTGGAGAACGCCGCGCAAGATGGCCGAGTCGACGTGGCAGAACCGCGTCGAGGTGCTGAACGCGCATGGCTATGCCCGATTCGACGAGAGCACGGCGCGGATGCTGGGCGAAACCACAGGCATGTTGCTGCGCAGCTATGATGGCGACCTGCGTAAGCTGCGCGAGGCCGCAGAGCGCAAACCCGCGCGCGAACGGCGTCTGCTCAAGGTGTTCAAGGGCCTCGGCGATGTCGGCGTGAACATCTTTTTCCGCGAAGCGCAACTTGCCTGGCCTGAACTTTATCCTTTCGCCGACAAGCCGGCGCTGACGGCCGCGAAGCGCCTCGGCCTTGGCGATACGTCAGACGCGCTGGCCGGGCTTGTGGCACGCGCGGACCTTCCCCGCTTGGTCGCAGCGCTCGTGCGGGTGCATCTGGCGCGCGCTCACGATGAAGTTCTGGCCGGAGCGGACGGTTGACTCAGTGCATATACAGCCCGCCATTCGCATCCAGCGTCGCACCGCTGATGAAACCGGCATCTTCCGACGCCAGGAAAGCGACGCAGCGCGCGATCTCATGCGGCTCGGCCAGGCGGCCAACCGGCACGGACTCGATGATGTCCTGTATGATTTTTTCAGGCACCTTCTCGACCATCGGCGTATCGGCATAGCCCGGCGCTACGGCGTTGACGGTAACACGCCATGTCTCAGTGTGTTCAAGGCGGATTGCTGCGTGCTCGCGAACAATCACATCGGCGATTGGGGAGCGACCGGGCTCACCGACACGCTTGATGCACTGGCGGATGCCGGGCGCGCCAAAGCCGGCGCCGGCCGCAATGCTCAGGAGGCCGCCCGCCCCTCTATGCTCACGACATCCGCCCGGGGGCTGGCGCAGATATTCGCTTATGTCCTGCCCTCCAGCGGAACACCAGCTTCCTGGGCCGCCGACGCCGATACTCCAGGCGTGAATTTTCTGCCTGACACGAGCGAAACATCACTTGAGAGAGTGCGCGCAGACATCGTTTACGGTCACTCCTCCCACCATCCAATGGCAGTCGAGGTCCATCGGGGGCGCCCGATCTTCTATGGCTGCGGCGACTTCATCAACGATTACGAGGGTATCGGCGGCCATGAGGCGTATCGCCCCGACCTCGTGCTCGGCTACGTTCTGGACATTGATACCGCGAGCAAACGGCTCACGTGCCTCGAGATGCTCCCGTTTCGCATCTGCAAGTTCCGCCTGAATCGCGCCTCTGGCGAGGAAGCCAACTGGCTGCGAGACCGTCTCGGCGAAGAATGTGCCGTTTTCGGCGGCGACGTCCGGTTGAGTGCAGATCAGACGCTGGAATTTCGCGCACCGTCCAGCGGCTAACCCTCCGCCACCTCTACCCAGCGATCCTTCAGTTTTTCCATGAGCTGCGGCATGGTGGTGTATTCCATGTCATCCAGCCCGAGCCGATGCGGCTCGAACGGCCCGTGGCGGCGCAGGTAGTCGGCGATTTCGTTCGCCTGCGCGCGGGCACGGTCGAAGGCCGGATCGGCGAACATGTCGCGCGGGCCGACCAACTGGCCGTTATTGATCTGAAAGCCGGCGGCGATCACGCGCGGCGGCCCGTCGAAGCGCGATGGCGTGGCATCGGAGAAGCTGCAAGGCATGAGCGGACCGTGATGCGAACCACGCATCCACCCCTCGACGAGATGAGAAAAGGTGAACGGCTCCAGCGTCTCGCCCACCGCAGGAAGCCCCGACTGACAGCGCGTGACCAGCACCGGGTCGTCCTTGCCGACATATTTCCCCGCGATGAGGCTGAGCCGCTGCGTCGAAGCCGACGCCGCGACCATCCCGTCCACCCGGCGATGAACATGCTTGATCATGTAGCGGCGCGGCGCGCCGATGAACATGAGCATCTCGTACA
>CAZYYQ010000036.1:0-13644 GCA_964651275.1 uncultured Hyphomicrobiaceae bacterium
TTGGCGCTGATGACCGTGGGCACGCCGACATAGATGCCCTTCACGCCATACTCGCCGTTGAGATAAGCCGCGCAGGGCAACACGCGCTTCTTGTCCTTGAGGTAGGATTCGGCCATCGCCACCGCCGACGCCGCCGGCGCGTAATACGCTGACCCGCTTTTCAGCAGGCCAACGATCTCCGCCCCGCCATCGCGCGTGCGCTGCACGATCTCGCCGAGCCGCTCGTGGGTGATCCAGTGCATTTTGATGAGGTCGGGAAGCGGAATGCCGGCCACGGTCGTGTAGCGTGTGAGCGGGACCATGGTGTCCCCGTGTCCGCCCAGCACGAACGCCGTGACGTCTTCTACCGATACGTCGAATTCCTGCGCGAGGAAGGTGCGGAACCGCGCACTGTCCAGCACCCCGGCCATGCCTACGGTCATGTGGCGCGGCAGGCCGGTGATCCGGTTGAGTGCCCAGACCATGGCGTCGAGCGGGTTGGTGATGCAGATCACGAACGCCTCGGGCGCATATTTCTTGATGCCGGCGCCGACCTGTTCCATCACCTTGAGGTTGATCTCCAGCAGGTCGTCCCGGCTCATGCCCGGCTTGCGCGGCACGCCGGCGGTGACGATCACAACGTCCGCGCCGCGGATGTCCACATACTCGTTGGTGCCCTTCAGTTCGCAGTCGCTGCCCTCGACCGGCAGGGATTGCGCGACATCCAGCGACTTGCCCTGCGGCATCCCCTCGACAATGTCGAACAGCACCACATCGCCAAGTTCCTTGACGCCGATCAGGTGAGCGAGCGTCCCGCCGATCATGCCGCCGCCGATAAGTGCAATCTTCTTCCGGGCCATGAAAACCGTCTCCCTGCCAACTTTTGCTTGCGCCACCCGTGGTTATAGCGAAACAGGCCCGCATTCAAGCAGGCCCCGCTCAAACCTCGTCACGTCCACGTGTCACACTGATGCGCAGGCGCGGACTTCGCAAGCGCGAAGGCCTTATCAGCGCGCGTCGGCGCCGTGGTCATTCAGCGGGAGCTCAACCTGATAGACGGCGGGGTCTTCGGGATCATGGCGAATCTCGAAGCCCAAATCGCGGCACATGCGCAGCATCGTGGAATTCTCCGCCAGCACAGAGCCGTGAAGCCGCTCTAGCCCCTCGGCGCGGGCATAGTCGATCAGGTGGCGCATCATCCGCCAGCCCAGGCCGCGCCCCTTCAGGTCCGAGCGGGTCATGACGGCATATTCGGCATTGCGGTAATCCGGGTCGGCGAAGAACCGCGCGACGGCCAGCATCTCGGTTTCATCGGGCGTGAGCGCGACAAACGCGATCTCGCGGCCATAGTCGATCTGCGTCAGCCGCGCCAGGAACTTGCGCGACATGTGCCGCTGTGGCGAGAAGAAGCGCAGTCGCAGATCGCCCGCATCCATTCGCGCAATCATTCTCTCGTAAAGGGACTCGTCATCCGGCCGGATCGGCCGGACGAACACATCGCCAAGGCCCTCCAGCGTGATCGACTGCTCCCACTCCCGCGGATAGGGCCGGATCGCCATCGGCGTTCGCGGCTTCGCATCCACGCTCGCCAGCACCACCCGCGCATCGAGAGCAACGGCGCCATTCTCGTCCGCGCGCAGCGGATTGATGTCCAATTCGCGGATTTCGGGATGTTGCGAGACAAGATAACTGACCTTGACGAGCGTCAGCGCAATCGCGTCGATATCCGCTGCGGGACGGTCGCGGTAGCCGCGCAGCAGCCGGGAAATGCGGGTCTCGCGGATCATGTCCTGCGCCAGCTTGAGGTCGAGCGGCGGCAAAGCCATGGCGGTGTCCTTGACCACCTCCACCGCCGTCCCGCCCGCGCCGAACAGGATCACCGGGCCGAAGGTGGCATCCTCGCTCATGCCCACGATCAACTCATGCGCGAGCTTGCCATGGACCATCGGCTGCACGCTCACGCCCTCGATGCGCGCTTCGGGCCGAGATTTTCCTACGCGCTCCAGCATCTCCTGCGCCGCTGCCTCTGCGCGCTCCGCGGAGGTGATGTCGAGCCGCACGCCGCCGACATCGGATTTGTGGCTGATGTCGTGCGAAATGATCTTGAGCACAACGGCGGAATAGTCCCGAAGAATGTTGCTGGCTGCCTCGCGCACCTCGTCCGGCGTGCTGGCCTCGTAAGCCGGGACGACGGGAACGTCATAGGCCTGCAAAAGCCGCTTTGCCTGGGGCTCGGTCATCATGCTGCGGCCGGACCGCAAGACTTTGTCGATCTGCGACTTGGCCGCCTCCGCATCGAAGGAGAGCTGCCGCGGCAGCATCGGCGGCGCGCGCATCAGTTCTTTCTGCGCGCGCGAATAGTGCACCAGGTGCATGAAACCCCGCACGGCCTGACGCGGCGTCTCGAAGGAGGGGATATCCGCCTCGGCAAACATTTCGCGCGCCTTGGCCGCCGCCACGGAACCGAGCCAGTTGGCGACCACGGGCTTGTGCCGCCCGTAAGACTTGCTAGCGTTCACCGTCTCGATCACCGCCTCGCCGATCTCCTCGCTTGAGGCCAGCGCGGTGGGACAGTTCATGACAAGGATCGCCTCGGTCTCGGGTGCGCCGAGCAGCACCTCCATCGCCTTGCGATAGCGCTCCGGCCCGGCATCGCCGATAATGTCCACCGGGTTCGCGCCCGACCATGTTTGCGGCAAGATTTCGTTGAGCTTGGCCTTCGTATCGTCTGACAATTCCGCCAGTTCGCCATTCTCATCCGCCAAAGCATCTGCCGCCAGCACCCCCGCGCCGCCGCCATTCGTGAGAATTGTCAGCCGCTCACCGGGGATCGCCCCTATCCGCTCCGCGGTCTCCGCGGCGATGAATAATTCATCAAGATCGGGGACGCGAAGCACGCCCGCCCGGCGGAAGGCTGCGTCATACACCTCATCGGACCCCGCCAGCGCGCCCGTGTGCGACGCTGCCGCCTTCGCCGCGGAGGCATGGCGCCCGGTCTTGATGACGATCACCGGCTTGGACCGCGCCGCCCGCCGCGCCGCCGACATGAATTTGCCGGCATGCTTGATACCCTCCATGTACAGAAGCACAGCGTTGCTCGACACGTCGCCGGCGAGATAATCCAGCATGTCGCCGAAATCGACATCGGACATGTTGCCGACCGAGGCCATCAGTGAAAAGCCGATCTGCCGCCCGTTGGCCCAGTCGAGCACGGAGGTGAGCAGCGCGCCGGACTGTGAGACGAGAGCAACGTCACCGGGAATTGGAGAGGTGTGGGAAAAACTGGCGTTCAAGCCGGTGCGGCCCATCAGCAGGCCGATGCAGTTCGGCCCGAGAATGCGAAGGCCGTGCGGACGCGCGGCCTTGAGCATCTTAGTCTCCAACTCGTCCTCGACGCCGGCCGAAAGGACCACCGCCGCCCGGCAGCCCGCCTCGCCCAGATCGGCGACGACGCCTGGAACATACTGCGCGGGAATGGCGATGACGGCGAGTTCGGGCGTGCCGGGCAACTCCTTCGTGCCGGCGTAGCAGGGCCGGCCCTGCACGTCCTTATGCTTGGGATTGACGAACCACACTGGGCCATTGAACCCGCCGGACACCAGATTTGCAGCGACCGTCGACCCGACCGAGCCGGGCTGTTCGCTAGCGCCGAACAGCGCAACGGAGGCGGGGCGGAACAGAAAATCGAGATTACGTATCGTCATAACCCGAAACCCTATAGCTAGAGTGTCGCATGTTTATGACGCAGCGCACAACTGGCCCAAAGCAATCACTGCGCATCGAGCATCCGCGTGGCAATCACCATTTCCGCCGAAAAGGACTTCAGAAAGGCGCGGTAGTCTTCATCCCCGCGCAGGATTTCCCCGGCGGAACTGATCAGCAGGTCGACATCCTCGGCCGGCAGCTTGAAGCGCGTGGGAATCGTGTCGAGCCTTGCGCGCGTTGCGGCATCCGGCATTTTGTCGAAGGCCACGCGCGTGGTGAAAAACTCCAGGCCGTCGCACGCCCAGTCATCGCCGACGCCGGCAATGCGCTTGGCCTCGGCGCGCGACAGCCCGCAGCGATAGCGGACCAACTCCCGGCGCCATTGCGCCACGAGGTTGCTGAAATAGTCGTAGGAGCCGCGCATGTTGGCATCGATGGCCGTGTCGGAGACGGCGAGGATAAGGTTTTCCGCCTCCGGCCCACTTGCGGTCTTGGCCCAGTCACCCGCCGGGGGACGCCCGGCGTCGACGATGACGAACAGCATCCGCTTCAACCCGATCGCCTCGGCAGGCGTCAGAGGCTCGTACGGCTTGTCTGCCGCGAGTCGTGCGAGCACCAGCCCGCTGAGGCCGAGATTGTCGGACAGCCCGCCATCCAGCAGCTTGACGAAACGGATGTCGTGGTTTTCGCGATAGCGCATGATGGCATCGGCATGGGCGCGAAGCACGGCCGGCGCTTCGGGGTTGCCAGCACTGCGCGACACCCATTTCGGCGTCTGGTAGGCGCAATCCGGCGCATAATTCTTCAGCACGACCGGCGCGAAGATGAGCGGCACTGCGGCGGAGGCGGCAACCGCTTCTGATATCGGAAACGCGCCGAGATCGCTGCAAATCGCGCTGAACGTTCCCTGGTTGAAGACGAAAGGCGTGCGATTGTAGATGTCGGATGCATTGATCCACAGGATCGGCCGCTGTTCGCCGCTCAAGTCACGGAAGGTCGCCTTGTGGAACAAGTGCTGGTCCAGCCACTCCTGCAATCCGGTCCGGTCGTTGACGCCGCCGATGCTGGCGCGCAACACGTTATTGATCGAAAGTGAGGTTCGAAGTGAAGCCTCGACATTTGCCAGCAAAAATTTCTCGCGGAAGCTGCTCAGCGTCTTCTTGCGGTCAAGCGCGAAGGCCGCCGCCGTCACCGAGCCGCCAGACACCGAAGAGAGGAAGTCGATCTCCCCAGCGAGGCTAACGTCTCGGCTCCCGCTGACCACGCGTGTGCGGGCCAGCTCTTTCAGCACGCCGAAGGAAAATGCCGCCGCGCGTGTGCCGCCCCCGGAAAAGCTGAGCCCCACCAGCGTATCCGACATGCCATGATCAGCGGCCTTGGCAGGCTGCCCCACGGCGTCGCCAAGCACCTCGTTGAGGGGGTCATTGTCGAGGGTGGTCCCACAGCTCGCAAGCATGAGCGCGGCGATGATGGCAAGCCAGGCGCGCCGACTCAGTTTGGCGAGCCGCCACGCGCATGCGGTGTCAGCAATCATCAAACAGCGACCCGATACACTTCATGGTATTGCGGGTTGCGCGGCCCACAACATCCGCAGCGTCGCGCACCCGCTCGCCAAAGCCGCGGGTCGTCTTTGCAGTTTCATCCGCTGCACGTTTCAGGCCCTCGCCGGTCTTTCGCGCAGTTTCGCGCGTCAGTTCGACCACCGTCTCCGGCGGGCCCTTTTTCTCTTTTGCAACTTGCGGCTCCTGCGCCTGCGCGTCCTGTGCTTGCGTCGGGGCTCCCGGTCCTTGATCGAGCAAAGGCAAGGACGGCGCATCCCGCTCATAGACATAGCGGCGATAATCGCCTTCGCATTGTGCGTCATCGCGCGCGACCGCGCACGTCCGATGACCATGCTCCTGCGCGAGCCGCCCCGCGCAATAGAATCCCACTGTCCGGCTATTGTCGCCAAGATTGGCTCCAGCCACCTCGCACAGATAACTCTGGTCCGGGCTGGTGCATCTCACGCAGACCGCCGATGGTTCACCATGGGCGTGCGCCGGCAAAAATGCAGCGACGAGGCCCACGGCAAGCGCAGCGTAGATAAATATGCTTTGAGGTCGCCGGGTCATCTGGATTGTGTTAGAACGCGTACCGAAACATGATCACTATCGAGCAACATGAAGCTTGACGTGCGATCTTCCCGATCAGGGTCGTAAAGGCGCGATAAGGCTTTTTTGGGACGGGTCAGGCGGCGGGGGTCATATGCTCCATCAGGCCCGGACCGGGACGCAGCCGCTGTCACAACCCTGCAACATGAATCGGTTTCACTCCGAAGCCAACTGGACAAGGCAACGTGCAGGAGCTGGCCCTGACACCGCACACAACAAGACATTACCGGACGTTGTTCATCTCGGATGTTCACCTTGGCACCAAGGCGTGTCAGGCAGAAGCGCTCCTCGAATTCCTCCGGCATTTCGAGGCCGACACGATCTATCTGGTCGGCGACATCATCGATTTCTGGCGGATCAAGCGCAGCCCGCACTGGCCGCAGGCACACAACGACGTTGTGCAGAAACTGCTGCGCAAGGTACGCAAGGGCTCCCGGCTGATCTTCATCCCCGGAAACCACGACGAGGCATTGCGCTCTTATTGCGGTCAGCGCTTCGGCGGGGTGGAATTCAAGCTGAACGACATCCACGAAACCGCAGATGGGCGCCGGTTCGTGGTCATGCACGGGGACGAGTTTGACGTCGTCATCCGCTATGTCAAATGGCTCGCGCTGCTTGGCGACTGGGCGTATGTGACCGCGCTGGCTCTCAACACAAGTTTCAACAAGGTCCGCCGCTCTTTCGGGCTGCCATATTGGTCCCTGTCCGCCTACCTGAAGCAAAAGGTCAAGAAGGCCGTGAATTATATCGGTGACTTCGAAACCGCGCTGGTCGGGGAGGCCCGCCGCCATAATGCTGACGGAGTAATATGTGGGCACATTCATCATCCGGCTATGCGTCAGTTTGAGGATGTGCTTTACGTCAACATTGGCGACTGGGTGGAAAGCGGAACTGCGGTCGGTGAGACCCGCGATGGCAAGCTGGAGATGATCCGTTGGCTGGAGATCGCCGATATCGAACGCGAACACCCGGTCCTGCCGAGTCGGATCGAGCGGGCGGCCTGATCCCCGGCCATAATCCGCAAGCCCGTATCCCAAAATGATTTCAGAGCCAATGCGTCTCCTGGTGGCAACCGATGCCTGGCACCCGCAGGTCAATGGTGTCGTGCGTACATATGAGCATTTCGCCCAGCACGCCGGCGCACTGGGGCATAAGGTCGAGTTTCTCACGCCGCAGAACAGGCCAAGCATTCCCTGCCCGACCTATCCGGAAATTCGCCTTGCACTGATCACGCGGCGCGGTATCCGCAAGCAGTTCGAGGCATTCGATCCGGAATTCGTACATATCGCCACGGAAGGGCCGATCGGCCTCGCCACGCGCAACTACTGCATCCGCACCGGACGTCCGTTTACCACGAGCTACCACACCCGCTTCCCGGAATATGTTGCTGCGCGCGTGCCTGTACCCATGTCGTGGAGCTACGCCTACATGCGCTGGTTTCATAACGCTGGCAACGGCATCATGGTCTCGACGCCGTCGTTGCGCGACGAACTGGCGGAGCGCGGCTTCAACAACATCTACGCGTGGTCGCGCGGCGTCGATACCAGCGTGTTCCGACCGCGCAACGAACGCCTGTTCGGGCAGGACCAGCCTGTGTTTCTCTATGTCGGGCGGGTCGCACCGGAGAAAAACATCGACGCATTTCTTGAACTTGAACTTCCGGGCAGAAAAGTCGTGGTCGGTCCCGGACCGCAACTGGACGCACTGCGCGCCAGATATCCCGATGTGATCTTCACTGGCCCGAAATTCGGAGAGGAACTGGCGCTGCATTACGCCTCCGCGGACGTCTTCGTATTCCCGAGCCTGACCGACACATACGGCGTCGTTCTCCTCGAGGCGCTGGCCAGCGGCCTGCCCGTGGCGGCCTATCCGGTCACGGGGCCGAAGGACGTGGTCGTGTCCGGCCGCGTCGGTGTGCTCGACGAGGATATTGGCCGGGCGGCGCGCGCCGCGTTGAATATCGACCGTGGCGCCTGCCGGGAGTACGCGCTGAAATTCTCGTGGGAGGCGTCGACACGCCAGCTTCTCGACAACATAAGAATTGCCGAAACCGGACCGCTCAAGGCTTGCGCTTGAACCCGGCTGGTCGCAAGAATGACCCAAGGCAGAAAAAAAGCCCGACCCGAGGGTCAGGCTTGAAATGGCGAAGAGAGCGAAATCGCGCTCTCGCTTGAGGGGATGCATGGGTGATGTGTATGCCGGCGCTCGAAAACAAGATCGAGCCGACACGGCCATGACCAGGCCGGACGATCACAATCGCGAGAGCGGCGCAGCCTCCCCCGAGCCGTCAAACGGTCCCCGCCTCCCCACCTTTGATGATGTGGTCGCAGCGCACGAGCGCATCGCCAGGGCGGCACATGTGACGCCTGCGCTCGAGTCAGCGTTTCTGAACGAGCGGGTCAACACGCGCGTCTTCCTGAAGGCCGAGACGCTGCAACGCACCGGCTCCTTCAAGTTTCGCGGCGCGCACAATCGCATCAGCCAGATCTCGTCCGGGGATGTGCCAGGGGGCATCGTTGCATGCTCATCGGGCAATCATGCACAGGGCGTGGCGGAAGCTGCGCGGCTTGCCGGAATGCCTGCGACGATCGTCATGCCGCGCGATGCGCCGGACGTGAAGATTGCCCGCACGCGCCGGGCCGGAGCGGAAGTCGTGCTTTACGACCGCGACAGCGGGGATCGCGACGAAATCGCCTGCCAGCTGTGCCTTGAACGCGATGCGCTGTTCGTGCCGCCCTTCGATCACCCCGATATCATCGCCGGACAGGGGACGGCCGGGCTGGAATTGTGCGAGCAGGCACAGGCCGCCGGCGCATGCTTGAGCGCCGTGCTGGTGCCGATCAGCGGCGGCGGATTGGCGGCTGGCGTTGCGCTGGCTGTCAAGCACAGTCTGCCGGACTGCGACGTCCATGGCGTGGAGCCTGACGCCTTCGATGATTATGCCCGCTCGCTGCGCAGTGGCCAGCGCGAACGGAACCCGCGCAAGTCCGGCTCGATCTGCGATGCCCTGTTGGTCGCTGAGCCTGGCGTCCTGACTTTTGCGTTGGCCCAGCGCCTCTTGAGCGATGGTCTGAGCGTTAGCGATATGGAAGTGCGTGAGGCGATGCGATTCGCTTTCGATGAACTGAAGCTGGTGGTCGAGCCCGGCGGCGCTGTGGCGCTGGCTGCGCTGCTCAGTGGACGGTTCCGGCCTGAGGGCGCTGGCGCTGTCGGCGTTATCCTGTCTGGCGGAAATGTCGATCCGCAATGGTTCTGTCAGTTAATCTCCTAGGCCCATCCTCCTGTCGGCACCCTTCCACGAGAGAATACCGCTGCGGCCAGTTCGTCAATTACCCGCTCCGGTATGGGCGCCCTGTCATCGCGTGGCGTGATCGCAGCCAGTGGCTGATCCGCGCTCAGTTCGGCGCTCACCCCGGCCAGCCTTTGGCGCAAATTCGCGAGCAGCCCGGCAAGCCCGGGGGCGGCATTAGCATCCACGCGCGCGCAAGCTGACTGGATCTCGAAGAGACGGCTTCGGATCTTCTCCGGCAGACGAAGATTCACCCGCCGCGCATTCAGCCCCTCCAGGAAACCGTTGATGTCCTCGACGGCCTCTAGAATGTGTTCCACCGGCGTATCGGCATCCGTTTCGCTCATGTGCTCTTGCGGCGACAGTTGCGACAGGGTGCGCTCAAGAGCCGCCTCGATCTCCAGCGTGATCTCACGCAACCGGGGCAAAGGGTCGGACGCGGTGGCTTCGGCGAAGCTCACCTCAAGCCGGTCGAGAGCCTCAAGCAGCCGCTCGGTTTCCCCGGAGCGGTGGCGCGCCAGATATTGCCCGAGAAACCAGCGTCCGTAATCCGAACGCATCAGCGCGTCCTCTATGGCGCGATAGTCGCCTTCACCATACTGCCACGACGTCCCCATCGTCATGCCCTGCCCCCGACGAAAAACCAAGCTGGCCCAGACCGTTGTCCGGCGGGCCTTGTCAGCATCACGGTTAAGGGTTAGCGAAGCGTTTAAGAAACTGGAAAAATTGCGGGAATTCTGGCTCAGAGCGTCGCTGCAGGGCTGTTGGCGGACGCTTCCCGGCTCGCATCGGGGTCGGCGCCGTCGATGGCGGGAAGGAGTTCCTCGCGCAGGTTGTCCGCGGTAATCGGCCCGGTGAGCTTGTAGATGATCGTGCCGTCGCCATCGACCACGAAGGTCTCCGGCACCCCGGTCACGCCCCACTCCACGCCCGCACGCCCACGATGATCATACTTAGTCCAAGCTTGACCGACAAGACTGTTCATTTTCTCAACAAACGCGTTGACCTCCTTATGTTGGAATTATACACATCAAGACGATGAAGAAAACGAGGGATCGATGATTTTCAAAGCGTTACTCTATCTGGTTGCCGTAATTCCCATTACAACTCTAGCATTGGGTGGCTGTAGAGATAACGGATCAGAAGTCATTCCCGCAAAACAAGGAATTAGGGAAAAAAAAGAAAAGCTTTCTCCTTTAGCCCAGTTAGCGCCAATGGATGTTCCGGTTGACGAATTTTCTGGCGCGTACAAAGTTTGTTTACGCAGTAACGATTACATGGTATGGAGCCAACGTATCCAATTGTTCAAAGATCGGTCAGTGCAAAGTATTTTAGAAGAATATGGCGTGCCTCAAACTTCTAGCTCTTTGTCTGGCCTGATTACTGAGTCACTTTCGGAAGCCTTAGCCCCTGTGGCCTTTGGAGTTGGACTGGCTGCTCGCGCAAACAAGCTCCTTAACGACATTGCTTCTGGCTCCAGTTCTCAGGTTAGTCGAAACCCACTCTGTGGTAATTGGTGTGGACCTGGACATCCAATCCTGTCTGGCAGAGTTGAAAATCTAGATATACCAGTTACGGACCCCGTCGATAGAGTATGCAAGCTACATGACATATGTTACATAAAGTATGGGTTTCAGAGTTGCCGCTGCGACCAAATGCTCTTAAATATGCTCGCCCATGACCGGGATTTCACAACGATCAATCCCGCAGAGTTAGCGATGATTACTTATTTCCAGTCAT
The DNA here is from genome assembly GCA_964651275.1 of uncultured Hyphomicrobiaceae bacterium. GTDB lineage: Bacteria > Pseudomonadota > Alphaproteobacteria > Rhizobiales > Rhodomicrobiaceae > Dichotomicrobium. Next base: position 10,864 of record CAZYYQ010000036.1, read on the forward strand.
CTACATGCTCAGGCGGTTGCAAAAAATTTGGAAATATCAAGGTTTGTGGACGCACAACTTTCTAAGATGAAACAAGAACATGTCATTACAATCATCATTGCCTTTAGTGACAAGATAGACACTGTTTGGTCAATTTTCATCAGTGTACACCTGGGCATATTGGCCCTTATGATCATATACAATCAAGAATTTCAGTTGATGCGTGCATATCAACGATTTATCACACTGATAGCCTACTATGGATTTATGGCATTCAATTATTCTGGCATTGTCGGAGCTTACACAGGGCTTGATATTTTCCATAGCCAACTCAAAACAATATATGATACTAGGGAGGAAAGACTTTTTTCAGTAAACACTCAAGTTTATGATTTCTTTATAAATGCAACTTTTGCATCTCGACTAAGTCACCTTTCGATCGTATATGGGTTTGCTGTGCTTGCCGTGTCGGCGCTTCTACTTCAACCGCTTTTACAGAGACCACTGGAGAATTTTTTCCGCTCCAAACGTTCTTCAAATGCAAAGATTTTGGATAAGATATCGCACAAAGATTTAGTTCACAGATGCAATAATAAAAAAGATTTGTGAGCATCCAATCATCAAGACCTCAATTGGGGTGCAATACTTTTAATATAATTTTAAATTCATTGTATGCGCTTTTGCGCAGACGGGTCGGCGCCGTCGATGGCGGGAAGGAGTTCCTCGCGCAGGTTGTCCGCGGCAATCGGCCCGGTGAGCTTGTAGATGATCGTGCCGTCGCCATCGACCACGAAGGTCTCCGGCACCCCGGTCACGCCCCACTCCACGCCCGCACGCCCACGCCGGTCCTCGCCCACTGCGTCGAACGGGTTGCCAAGCTGTCGCAGGAAACGGGCTGCGGCGTCGGGACTGTCCTTGTAGTTGATGCCGAACAGTTGGGCGCCGGGGCGCAGGTCGCGAATCTCAACGAGAAACTCGTGCTCCAGCCGGCAGGGAGCGCACCACGACGCCCAGATGTTGACCACGCTGACCTTGCCATCGGAAAGATCGGACCGGGAGAAGCCGGGAACCTGAGCGCCATCGCGCCTGATGCCGGGGACCGGCGGCAGTTCCATGTCTGGCGCAGGCTTGCTGATCAAGGCCGACGGCACCTTGGACGGATCGCCGGATTTCAGCGCGAACACGAACAGGATCGCCAGGGCAAGAAACACCAGCAGCGGCACCAGCATGATAAGGCCGCGCACTCTCGCCGGGGTCGGCTTCTCGTCGATGGGATCCTTGTCGCTCCAAAGCCCTGCGCTGTCTTCGGAACGATCGTCGTCGTATCTATTCATCTGCAGCGCCTTTATCGAATCCGGCTAGCCGTTCCGCTCCAGCGCCTGTTGACTCTGCTGTTGCGAACGCCGCCTGACGCCGCGTCGCTCCAGATCGTCGAGCCGGGCACGTGCACGCGCCTCGCCGCCGAAAGCCCAGACAATCAGCGCCGCCACCACCAGCAGCGCCGCGGCATAGGACAGCCATATAAAGGCGGCGTGAGGTCCGAGATCGATCATACCGCTACTCCGCCGCGAAGGGTTCGCGCTGTACGCCATCCCCGGCGCGCTCGACCTGCATGACCATCATCGCATTCACGCGCCGCGAAAAGATTTCCGCGCGCATCGCCTTGAGATGCAGCACCACGAACAGGCAGGTGAACGCCAGCGCCATCACCAGTAGCGGATAGAGGATCGAGGCGTCGATGGTCGGCCCGTCGAGGCGCATGACGCTGGTGGGCTGATGCAGCGTGTTCCACCAGTCCACCGAGAATTTGATGATCGGGATGTTGACGACGCCGACAAGCGCGAGGATTGCCGTGGCGCGGCCCGCTTTTGATGGCTCCTCGATCGCCTCCCACAGCGCGATCAGCCCGAGATAAAGGAAAAACAGGATCAGGAACGAGGTCAGCCGCGCATCCCACACCCAGTACGCGCCCCACATCGGCTTGCCCCAGAGCGCGCCGGTGACAAGCGCGAGGAACGTGAAGGCGGCGCCGATCGGCGCGGCGGCCTTCGCAGAGACATCGGCCAGCGGGTGCCGCCAGATCAGCGAACCCAGAGCGGCAATCGCGATCAGCAGATAGCCGAACATGGCCAGCCAGGCGCTCGGCACATGCACGAACATGATCCGCACCGTTTCGCCCTGCTGATAGTCGGGCGGAGCGACGAAAAACGCCATGTAAAGCCCGACCGCGAACAGCGCAGCCGTCAGCACATATAGCACCGGCAGCACCCGCTCGCTGATGCGCAGGAACACCGATGGATTGGCAAGCCGTGATAACACACCCATGAGCGAGTTCTAGCCTGTTCGTTGCGCCCCGGCAATCACGACCGGGGCCGCGCGCTTCCCTCGTACATATATGTCATGGGATTGGGCCCGCGCAGATAACCTGTGTCAATTTTTTCCATTTTCCATCCCGCCTCGCGGATCAGCGCGTCGATGGGGCGGTTCAGGTGGCAGCCGCCGCCGATCCGCCGCCACACTGGCGTGAGCGTGTTCTGGAACCACCGCACGCGCGGATCGGGCGACAGGCCGTGCTCGACGAACAGCAGCCGACCCCCGGGCTTCAGGACGCGGCGCATTTCCGCGAGCGCGCGGTGGGCATCGGGGATGGAGCACAGCGTCCAGGTAGTGACGACCGTGTCGACGCTGGCGGCATCCAGCGGGATCGCCTCGGCGGAGGCTTCCAATGGATGCAGCTGCCCGGCTTCGCGCGCCATGCGCAACAGCCGCTGCGACGGATCGAGGCCGAACACAGCGCTGACA
>CAZYYQ010000037.1:0-13638 GCA_964651275.1 uncultured Hyphomicrobiaceae bacterium
GCCTTCAAGTGTCTGTGTCGGAAACTGCACTAGAAACAATATTTTGCTAGTGCATTTTTGACGCATTCATTCGCCCTCGGACTCGCTGCTCGGTGGAGCGAATGAATGCGTCGATGCATTAGGTTCGCCGAAAGCGCAGCTTAGCGGGCCGTGTCGAGCGGCAGGGCCACGAAGCGCTGCTGGTCGCCCCGCCGGATCCGCATCACGACGACATTGGCGTTGGCTCGGCGACCGCGAAGGCTGTCGCGTACGTCGCCCGGCGCATAAACGGGCTGTCCGCCGACTTCGGCGATGATATCGCCAGGACGCAGACCCTTCTCCTCGGCGATCGAACCCGGCTCGATCGAGGCGATCCTGACGCCTTCGGTTATCTGGCGCTCTTCAGGATCGAAGCCGCCGCGACGGTCATTGCCGCGGTCACGGCGTTCATCGTCGCTATAGCTGCGGCGATCTCCGGCCGGAGCCAGCGTGATGCCGAGGTCCTCCAGCTTCAGCGAAGATGGCTCGGAGGGCTGCTGCAGCGCGGCCATACGATCGGACGAAGGAAACTCGCCCAGATTGATCTTCACAGCCTCTTCCGCGCCATCGCGCATGACGGTGATCTCGGTTTCCTCGCCGGGGCTGATTGCGGCAATCTGGCGTGCAAGGTCGCGGGAATCCTGAACACGTGCTCCGTTCACCGCGGTTATGGCGTCGCCAACTTTCAACTCGGAACCCGCAGCCGGGCCATCTTCCAGAATGTTGGTGATGAGCGCGCCGTGCGGGTCGCTGGCATCCATGCCGAGCCCGGCGGCCAAGTCTTCATCGACATTCTGGATGGTTACGCCAAGCCAACCGCGATCGACCTTGCCGTCTTCTTTCAGGTCTGCGACCACCTGCTGCACGAGCCCCACGGGAATCGCGAAGGCAATGCCGACATTGCCGCCGGACGGCGAGAAGATCGCGGTATTGACGCCGGCAACCTTGCCATCGAGGTTGATCAATGGGCCACCCGAGTTGCCCTTGTTGATGGCCGCGTCGACCTGCAGGAAGTCATACGGGCTGTTGCCGATGTCGCGCCCGCGCGCTGACACGATGCCGGCGGACACAGAGCCGCCGAGACCGAACGGGTTGCCGACCGCTAGCACCCACTCGCCGACCCGCGCTTCCTCGTCGGCAAACTCCAGATAGGGGAAGTCGCCATTGTCTTCGACCTTCAAGAGCGCGATGTCCGTCCGGGCATCCGTGCCGATCAGCTTCGCCTGATAGGTTTTTTGCCCTTCGCCGACGATGATCTCGATCTTCTCGGCGTTGTCCACGACGTGGTTGTTGGTGACGACGTAGCCGTCGGCGGAGATAAAGAAGCCGGAGCCGGCCGAACGCGATGGCCGCTGGCGCTGCTGGGGCATCCTCTCGCCGAAGCGGCGGAAGAACTCACGCAGCGGGTGGTCTTTGGGCAGGCCAAACAAATTGTCTTCGTCTTCGCCCCGCGGACCGCGCGGTCGGCTGAACGGTGCGGTTGTGCCGCTGCGGCCACTGACCTCGATGCTGACCACAGCCGGGCGTACCTTGTCAGCCAGATCGGCGAAGCTGTACGGCGCGCCAAGCTGCGTCGACTGTGCCTTTGCAGGCGTCACAAGGGCGGGCGATCCGGTGTAGGACTGAAAGACAGCCCCGCCCGTGATTGCGCCGACCAGAACGACGGCAGCCGCGCCGAGCCCTGCCCTGCGCCAGACAGCGCCTTTGCGCTTGCTCAAGTTGTTGATCTCTTTCGCCATTGGACTTAACCTACTCCTTCAGGTTTCCAGAATCCGATGACTGCGATATAGGCATACGCGCATTACTGCTCACTTTCCGGCATGTTAAAGTTTGTTCATGAGACGTCAGATGACGCGTGGCGCTGTGCAGATCGTCTTTTTTTGCGCTCGCGGCCCGGCCTTTGGGCTGTCTGACATCTGAGTATCGGGGGTTCGACAAGCGAGATGGGCGGGCGTCTGATAACAGTGGTGCGGAAGTGTGCGACAGCCCGTCGTCTTGCGTCCGTTGTTCCGGCGGCTCTGATTGGGCTTGCTCTGTCCGGCGATGCCTTGGCCGCAGTGTTCGGCAAGGATACGAGGGAGACGGTTCCATCCGAATACGACCAGCTTACCGGCAGCATCGGCATGATCTACGAGCCGGACACCCAGACGCTGTGCACCGCCTTCTGCGTTGCGCCCAATGTCGTTGCGACCGCCGCGCATTGCGTGTTTCAATCACGAGGCGGCCGTCTTCCGAACCTCTACGACATAAGCTTCCGGCTCGACCATCAGGACCTTTCGCTGTCTTCCGGGCTGGAGGGGCGGCTGGATGGTGCGCCGAAGCATAGCGTGGCCGTTGGCACCACGCATTTCGGCAAGGAACCACCGCTGTCCGCACCGAAGGATTGGGCGCTCGTCAAGCTGTCGCAGCCTATCTGTCGGTTCGGCACGCTCGACATCTCGCCGCGCCCCACCGATGAACTGATCGCGGCATCGCGTCAGCGCCGGATCTTCCAGCTCAGCTTTCACTGGGATTATGCACACTGGCAGCTTGCCTACAGCGGCCGTTGCCGCATTGGACGCAGCTTCAAGGGTATTGAGTGGCGTTACATCCGCCAGCATTTCTCCGGCGCTGAAGATCTGCTGCTGCATGATTGTGATACCGGCGGCGCATCCTCTGGCTCGCCCCTCTTGATGGATACGGCTCAGGGGCCGGTCGTGGTTGGACTGAATGTCGGAACCTACACCCGCACGCGGCTGCTGCTCAGCCAGGGGGACGTGGTGCGCAGGCAGAAGCCCGACATCATCGCCAATACGGCTGTGAATGCGCGCGCGTTCTACCGCGTCATCGAACCGCTTGCCGAACAGTCGATGATCGCGACCGAGCAGGAGGTCATCGACCTGCAGAGGGAATTGCAGGCGCGCAACCTCTACACCGGACCGATCGACGGGGTGTTCGGACGCGGCACGCGCAGCGCCATTCGCGCCTACGAGAGCCTGCGCGGCGAAACGCTGACCGGCCTGCCGAGCCGTCTGCTGCTGATGACGCTGATCTCCGAGGGCGCAGGCGCGCGGATCGAGCATCAGAACGTGCGCGAATGGGCGGTCAAGCCGTTTGAATAGGCCCCAGCGAGAGTTGGGTCTGCCCCACTCAGGAATCGTCGGCTTCGGCAAGCTTGGTCGCAATCACCGATGAATGCTCCAGCGTTCGGTGCACCGGGCAGCGGTCTGCAATTTCCTTGAGCCGCTCGCGCTGCTCGCCGTTCAGCTCGCCCTCCAGGAAAATCTGCCGCTCGAATCGGTCGACCTTGCCAGCTGGCGCGCCCGTTTTCTGCTCGTCGCTGCATGCCTCGCAGTCTTCTGCATGGATCTTGTCGTGGCGCACATCGACGCGCACCCGGTCAAGGTCCAGCTTCTTGCGCTGCGCATACATGCGGATGGTCATCGACGTGCACGCGCCCAGTGCCATGTTCAGCAGATCGTAGGGCGAGGGACCCGTGTCGAGACCGCCATAGGCCGACGGCTCATCCGCCAGCAGGCGTTGGCGCTCCGAGACGATCTCCTGCTGGAATTTGCCGCGGCCGGTTTCGCCGACACTGACCACCCCCTTCTTGCCCGGATAATCCAGGCGGTAGCCGCTCTCGGCCCGGCCCAGATAGCGCGACGCCCATCCGCTCAGCACCTCCGCGACATAGGCCGCGTCCTCGCGCCGCGAGAGCAGATGGTCGGCATTATCCAATGAAATGAAACTCTTGGGGTGTTTGGCGGCGGCGAAGATCGCGCCTGCATTCTCAATGCCGACGACATTATCGACCGGCGAATGAAACACCAGCAGGGCCTTGCGCATATCCGCGATGCGGTCGGTGAGGGTGTGCCCTTTCACGTCGTCGAGGAACTGCTTCTTGATGGTAAACTGCCGGCCCGCAAGCTCGACTTCCGCCAGACCGTTCTCCTCGATGGTGTCGAGATGCGCGCCGAAATTCTTGATGACATGCTCGGCGTCGGACGGCGCGCCGATGGTCGCCACCGCCTTGACCTCCGGGACTTCTCCCGCGATGCCGAGTACCGCCGCGCCGCCCAGGCTGTGGCCGATCAGCACGGTTGGCGCCTCATGCACGTTGCGCATGAAGTCGGCGGCGTGCAGCAGGTCCGCCATGTTGGAGGAGAAATTGGTGTTTGCGAATTCGCCGTCGCTCGCGCCGAGGCCCGTGAAGTCGAACCGGAACACCGCGAAGCCGCGGTCGGTCAACTCGCTGGCAATGCGCGCGGCGGCGAAGATGTCCTTCGAGCAGGTGAAGCAATGTGCGAACAGCACGCAAGCGCGCGGTTCGCCGGCGGGCAGGTCGAGCCGGGCGGCAAGCTCTGCGCCCTGCGAGCCGGGGAATGTGAGTTTCTGCGACGAAGCGGGCATCGTGCGTCTCCTGAAGATGGCGTTTTCCGGCGTTTTCCGACACGCAAATTGGACGTGCAATCGCCTCCGCACAAGCCTGCAACGGGCGAATGGCGATCAAAGCCGCGTTAACGCTGACGCGCTTTGGATTAGCTGTCGGAGCGCTTGGAGAGCAGGCGGTCGAGCCGTTCCCGCTCGGCCTCGCTCAGCGGCGGCTGAGGTTGGCGCGCGCCCGCCGCGCGTCCGCCAAACACCTTGTATGCCAGCGCCAGCCCGAACAGCAGCAGCAAGATCGGCGCGATCCAGAGCGCATAGGTATGTGGCGCGAAACGCGGTTCCAGCAGCACGAACTCGCCATAGCGCGCGACCACATAATCGACGACCTCGCCGTCGCTGTCTCCCGCCACCAGCCGCTCGCGCACGAGAAGGCGAAGATCCTTGGCGAGATCGGCATTCGATGCGTCGATCGACTCGTTCTGGCACACCACGCAGCGCAGCCCCTTGGAAATCTCGCGCGCGCGTTCCTCCAGCTTGGGGTCGTCGAGCACCTCATCCGGCTCGACCGCCCTGGATGAAGGCTGGAAAGCCAGCACGCACAGCAGAAGCATCGCAACGAACCGTTTCATCCCGAACCGCCTCATTCCGCTGGCGCGGGAGCTGCGGCGATGCGCTGCCCCCTTCTGCTCGGCGCGCCCACCCGCAGCCGCCGGTCCGCAAGCGAAATTGCCCCGCCCAGGAACATGATAGCCGTGCCGATCCATATCAGCACCACCAGCGGGTGGAAATACATGCGCACGGTATGCGCGCCGCCCTCAAGCTCGTCACCGATGGCCAGATAGAAGTTGCCGGACCAGAACGCATGGATGCCGACCTCCGAGGTGGTCTGACGCGGCGCATCGTATAGCCGCTTGGATGTCTGGAGCGTAATCGTCCGGCCCGACCCCGTCTCGACCGTGAAGCGTCCCACCTCCTCGGTGAAATTCGCTCCGCGCTGCGGCGTGACCTCCTGAAGCGTCACGGATACGCCGGCAAAATCCTGCGCTTCGCCCGGCTTCATCGCAGTGATCCTTTCCGTGTTCCACGCGCTCGTGCCAACGATGCCCAGCACCATGACCCCCACGCCCAGATGCGCCAGCATTCCACCATAGCTCGATGCGGGCAGGCCGCGCGCACGCCGCCAGAATTCCGCCAATGGCGCCTGAAACAGCTTGGTGCGGAAAGCGGTTTCCGACAACGCCCCGAAGATCAGCCAGATGGCCAGCGCCACGGCCAGTGGTGCGAGCGCTGGCCCGCCACTGGTCAGCGCGAAAGCCGCGACGCCCGCAAGGAACGCCAGTCCCGCCGCCACGGCCAGCCGTTGACTGGCACCGAGGATGTCGCCGCGCTTCCACGCCAGGAACGGTCCGTACGGCATGGCCAGCAACAGCGGGATCATCAGCGGTACGAAGGTCGCGTTGAAGAACGGCGGGCCAACCGAGATCTTCTCCCCCGTCACGGCTTCGAGCGCGAGCGGATACAGCGTCCCGATGAACACCACGCCGCAAGCCGTCGTGAGCAACAGGTTGTTGAGCACCAGCCCGCCTTCGCGCGAGACCGGCGCGAACACGCCGCCTTGACGCAGCAACGGGGATCGCCATGCAAACAGCGTCAGTGCAGCGACCATGAAGAACGCGATGATACCGAGGATGAAAATGCCTCGGGACGGGTCTGTGGCGAAGGCATGGACCGAAGTGAGCACGCCGGAGCGAACCAGGAACGTCCCGAGAAGGCTCAGTCCGAAGGTCAGGATCGCCAGCAGGATCGTCCAGACCTTCAGCGCCTCGCGTTTTTCCATGACGACAGCGGAGTGCAGCAGCGCCGTGCCCAGCAGCCACGGCATGAACGATGCGTTTTCCACCGGGTCCCAGAACCACCAGCCGCCCCAGCCGAGCTCGTAGTAGGCCCACCACGAGCCCATCGAAATGCCCAGCGTCAGGAACATCCAGGCCGCCAGTGTCCACGGGCGGACCCAACGCGCCCAGGCGGCGTCGATGCGCCCTTCGAGCAGCGCGGCGACGGCGAATGAGAAGGCCATGGAGAAGCCGACATAGCCGGCATAAAGCAGCGGCGGATGGAAGGCGAGTGCCGGGTCTTGCAGGATCGGGTTCAGCCCGCTGCCTTCGGGCGGCGCCGGGTTCAGCCGCTCGAACGGGTTCGATGTGAGGACCATGAACAGCATGAAGGCGAGCGCGATCGATGCCTGCACCGCCAGTGCGTTGGCGCGCAACGTATCGGGCAGATTGCGCCCGAATGCCGCGACGCTCGCGCCGAACAGCGCGAGGATCAGCACCCACAGCAGCAGCGAGCCCTCGTGGTTACCCCAGACGCCAGATATCTTGTAGAGCAACGGCTTCGCCGAGTGCGAGTTGATCGCCACGTTGGCGACGGAGAAGTCCGAGGTGACGTAAGCATGGGTGAGTGCGGCGAAGGACACGATGACCAGGCCGAGTTGAGCGATTGCGGCAGGGCGCGCGATGTCCATGAACGCTGCATTGCCCTTGTAGGCGCCCCATGCCGGCACGACGGTCTGCACGCAGGCCACGGCCAGCGCAAGCAGCAGTGCGAAATGCCCTATCTCGGTGATCACGGATTTCTGCCTTTGCGCGTTTGAGGATTACTGAGCGGATGTCTGATCGACCGAGGCGTCGGCCGGTTTGGCCTGTGCTGTTCCGTCCCCGGCAGTCCCGTGCTGCCAGACGCCCTGGCGCTTGAGCGCGTCGGCGACCTCTTTCGGCATGTAGTTCTCGTCGTGGCGCGCCAGCACGGTGTCGGCACGGAACACGCCGCTTGCATCGAGCGTTCCTTCCGCGACGACGCCCTGTCCCTCGCGGAACAGATCGGGCAGGATGCCGGAATAGGTGACCTGAAGCGAGCGCGCGGTGTCCGTCACGGCGAAGCGGATCACGGTGCTCTCGCCGCGCTTGACCGTGCCTTCCTCGACGAGGCCGCCAAGCCGGAAGCGCTCACCGGGGGCGACGGATTTCTCCACAACGTCGCTCGGACTGTAAAAAAACGTGATCGTGCTCTGCATGGCCGTCAGGACCATCGCTGTTGCCGCCCCGAGGACGACGAGCCCCATCACGATCAGAACGCTACGGCGCTGTTTCCGTGTCATCGAAGTTGTTTTGCTCCCGCTTTGCCAGTTAGGATTGGAGCCCGAGTTGCCGCGCTGCCGCGTCGATGCGCTCCAGCGCCCCCGGATTGCTCTTGAAGTTTTCGCGCGCGGACACCAGCGCCTGTTTCGCTTCTGCCGGCTTCCCGAGCACCTTGTAGGCGCGCATCAGCCGCAGCCAGCCGTCGAGATCGTCGCCATCGGCTTCAAGCCGTTGCGCCAGACCGGAGATCATGTTCTCGATCATGGCGGTCCGCTCTTCCTCGCTCATGTCTTGCGCCGCGCGCATTTGCTCCGGTGAGGGCGAAGGGCCGCGCGCCTGCTCCGGCGCGAGTCGCTGCTGCACCACCGCAAGGCGCGTCCCCACCATCACGCGCCACGGGGCGCCGGGCGGGGTCGCTTCGAGGATCTTCCGATAGCCTTCCGCTGCCTGCTCCAGATTGCCGGTTTGCTCGTCGCTCATGGCCAGCCAGAATCGCGCCTTGAGGCTGTCCGAGTTCAGTTTCAGCGCCCGTGAAAACGCGAGACGCGCCTTGTCGTCGACGCGGCCATCGTCGCGCAACACCATCGCCTCGCCCAGCCCTTCAAGCCGGACGTCGCTTTCACCGTTGAGGCGCAACGCCTGCTGAAAGGCGAAGACGGCATCGTAATATTTCTGCTGGCGCAGATAGACCGGCGCGATCACGTCCCAGCCGGCGCCGTCTTCAGGATGCGTGCGCAGCCGCTCTTCGACCCGTTTGATCATGTCCGCGACACGCTGAGCTTCGGGCGAGCGATCGATCTGGGTGGTATGGGGCTTTTGAGGAAGCTGCGGAGAGCCAAGCGCGAGGTAGACGCCCAGCGCGATTGCCGGAATCAGAACGCTTACCACCGCCAGCGCGCGGTCGTTCAGCTTTCCCGCCGAAGATGCTGCATCGGTCGAGATGGGAGTGTCTGCTGCGCGCAACAGCCGCCGGCTGACCTCGATCCGTGCGGCTCCCGCCTCGCTATCGCTGATCAAACCGCGCGCACGCTCGTCCTCGATTTCGGAAAGCTGCGCCCTGTAGATTTGCGCGTCGGACTGTGAGGCAGCACGCTGTTCGTTGCGCGGGCGCACCAGCGGCAGGCAGACCATAGTGATCACCACCGCGGTCAGAACAGCAAGGATTGCCCACAAAACCATCGTGCCCGCGCCCATTCCATCAAGTTTCCGATTTAAGATATGAAACGGCACGGCTTCGGCGCAAGATTTACGTCAGCCTAACTTGACGCATGTTGGCGAAAAGCGGCTAAACGACGCGGTATGACGCACAAATCCTGGCCTGCGGGGCGCAAGCGTGATTGCACGGCGAATGAGGCGTCAGCCGATCTCCCGCCAGCGGCCATCTTCGCCCTTGCAAGAGGTGCCCCGGATCGTATCGGGTTCGCCGTCGATATAGATCGTATGTTCATACTCGCGGCAAAGCTGCCCATTGCGCCGAGATTCCCGCGTCACCACGACCTCGCCGCGATGGCCAGACTCTTCGCTCTCCCAGCGGCGCTTGCCGCCCACATCTTCTTCTTCAAGCGCGTAATATTCGGCTGCCGCAGCGCGCTGGCGGTCCGCCTCGTCGAGACTGCGGCCGATTTCGCTGCCGACGATCCCGCCGACGACGGCGCCTGCGGCGGTTGCCAGCACGCGGCCCGTGCCGGCGCCGACCTGGTTGCCGACGATCGCGCCCGTGACAGCGCCGATCAGCGCGCCGGATTCCTGTTTGCTGGAGCAGCCAACGGTGCTGAAGCTCAGCACAGCGGCAATGGCGATGACAGAGATTTTCCGCAAGACAGCCCCCGATTGAATTCCCGCGGTTTCGGGCGGCCACGCCAGCCCATCCGCAGGATCATGATTTGTTCCCGGTTACGGATTCACTCAATTGCGATAATCTGACATTTTTACGGCGTGCTCAGGCACCCTCAACAGACGGTAGCGTGAGGACCGCCCGCAGACCGCCGAGAGGCGATTCCTCCAGCCGGAAGTTCCCAGAATACAGGTTCGACAGGTCTGCAACGATCGACAGGCCGAGCCCGGAGCCGGGTTTGCCCTCGTCCAGCCGCCGCCCGCGCTTGACAGCCTGTTCGCGCGCCTTCGCCGGAAGGCCTGGCCCATCGTCATCCACTCTGATCACGAGGTAGCGGCTGTTTGCGGGGTCGGGCGCCACGGTGACATCGACGCGTGTGCGCGCCCATTTGCAGGCGTTGTCCATCAGATTGCCGATCATCTCCTGAAGGTCCTGCTTCTCGCCCTCAAATCGCAGGTTCGGCGGGCATTCCGCGCCAAGCGTGAGCTGGTTCTGGCTGTAGATCTTGCCCAGCGCCGCGCGCATGTCCTCAATTACGGGCCGCAAGTCGATACTGCCGCCGACGACACCGGCCCGCGCGGCGACCCGCGCCCGGTCGAGATGGTGCGTCACCTGCTGGCGCATGATCTCGGCTTGCTCAATCACCTTTTCTGCGAATGCATCGTCTCGCCCGCGCGCTTCGTTGGTAATCACGCTGAGCGGGGTCTTCAGCGCGTGGGCGAGATTGCCCACATGAGTGCGAGCGCGCTCGATGATGTCCTGATTGGAGCGGATCAGAGAGTTCAGTTCCTTCTGCAGAGGCTGAATTTCCTCCGGTAATTCATCTTCCAGCTTTTGCGCCTTGCCGGAGCGGATGGCGGCCAGCCGCGCGCCGATATCAGCGAGCGGACGAAGCCCGTAGCGCACCTGGAATAGTGTTGCCAGCAGCAGAGCCGCGCCGAGCGCGGCAAAGGCGGCGATCAGCATCGTCGTGAAGCTCCATACAGACTCGTCGATCTCGCGCGCATCACCGGCCACGGCAAATGTGTAACGCCGCTCGCCGCCCGATCCCGGAAAGATGATGTCGCGGGCGACGATGCGCAGGAACTGATCTTCCGGGCCGGAGATATAGCCCCTGTGCGCATCCGAGCCGGGCGTGTCTGCTTCTGGAACGCTGAGTGACTCCGACACCAGCGAGGCGGATTTCAGCAGCGGGTCTTCCGGGGTGTCGGCGGGCGCGATCTGCCAGTACCAGCCGGAGGCGGGCAGCGCGAACAACGGTTCGCCAAGCGTGTCGGGCGCCTCGATCACCAGCCCGTCCGGGGCCGTGGTCGTCGCGCCGATAAGGTATTGCAGATAGTAGTTCAGGCGGACGTCGAAGCTGGTTTCGACGGCGCCGCGATAGACAGACACCAGTGCCACGGCGGTCGCTGGCAGGATCAGCAGGATACAGGCGCAGGCCGCAGCGGAAAGTCGGAACGCGAGCGAGTTGCGGGTCATTGTGCCCCGTCGCCCGCGCCGTCCTCTGCGAGACGGTAGCCGAGCCCGCGCACGGTTTCGATCAGATGGCCGGGAATCTTCTTGCGCAGCCGGCCGATGAACACCTCGATAGTGTTGGAATCCCGGTCAAAGTCCTGCTCATAGAGGTGCTCGACCAGTTCCATGCGCGGCACGACCCGGCCCCGGTGGTGCATCAGGTAGCTGAGCAGCCGGAACTCCAGCGAGGTCAGCTTGATCGGCGCGCCGTCGCAGGTCACGCGTGCGGAGCGCGTATCGAGCCGCAGCGGGCCGCACTCGATCTCGGAACTTGCGAAGCCCGCATTGCGGCGCAGCAATGCGCGAACACGCGCCAGCATCTCCTCGATATGGAACGGTTTCGCCAGATAGTCGTCCGCGCCCGCGTCCATGCCCGCCACCTTGTCGCTCCAGCGATCGCGGGCGGTGAGGATCAGGACCGGCATGTTGCGCTGCTCGCGCCGCCATCGCTCCAGCACGCTCAGGCCGTCAAGCGTGGGCAGGCCAAGGTCGAGGATCACTGCGTCGTAAGATTCAGTGTCGCCGAGAAAATGTCCTTCCTCGCCGTCGAAGGCGCAGTCAACTGCATATCCTGCCTGCGTGAGAGCCGACTTGATCTGCCGGTTCAGATCCTGATCGTCTTCGACAACCAAAATGCGCATGACCGTTTCCTCTCGGACTTGGGAGGCAATGCGCGGTTCAGCGCGCGCTAATGCGCAATTCCTCGCGCGTGGAGCCGACGATTGCGATCACCCGAAAATACGCTGATCCGCCGGTACCGCACAACTCCACCCGCAGGATGCGCGCATCGCCGAGGCGCTGGTTCACCTCGCGCTTGATCTGTGCATAGGACTTGTAGCCCGATTTCGACCACGACGACGTGCACGCCTGCGCCTGCGCAAGCGGTGCCGGTATGGCGGCAACCGTGAGCATGGCAGCGAATAACAGGCGTTTCAGGAGGTCTTTCATGGTTGCGATTCAAAGTCTCGTTGCGCGATATCAAGGGCAGATGGACTGAAATTAGCTGGCTTGGCGTGAACTGTACATGAATGGCTGAGCCGAGCGCCATTCAGCCGCCTGCGTTTGATTGGGAGGCGGCCATATCAGCGCGCAGCGCGCCGCCAGCCTGCCGCGCGGGCCTCGGCCTGCGAGCAGAACCAGCGCTCGCCGCTGGCTTCGTCTATCCGCGTGCCGGCGTAATAGTAGCCACCCGGTACGTGATAGATGCGCTCGTCATTCGCGCCGATATTGCCCTTGATGGGGCAGGCTCTCTCGGCATCGGGATTTCCCCCTAGCCGCTCGCCGCGGCGCGCATCCCATGGCTTGACGAAACGGGTGCGCCAGATGCCCTTGCGCGCGCGCCGCGCGCTATCTTCCGCATTGACGTAGAGGCGCGAGTAGCGCCGGTAGGCGAGTGCCCACCCTTCCGCGACCAGCCAGGCATTCAGGTCGTCCCCGCCCGCATGACACACCCCGACGATCCGCCCGTAGCGGTCACGGTCGACCTTCTCGCAGACGACGTTGCGCTGGCCGATCTTGTCCGAGAGGGCGAGCGCAGCCTGCTGCGCGCAAAGCTGGCGTTTGCCGTCGGCTATGCAGTGCTGGTCGCCTTCCAGCGCATCGATGCCAAACAGGCGGATGGACTGATCGCGAATATTCAGTGTATCGCCGTCGACGACCGTGGCGCGGCCCGTGATGTGACCAGGGGATTCAGGAATGGCTGAGCCGAATTGCGGGGCAGGTTCCTCGGGCACGACAAGGCGAAATGTGCCCGGGCGGGCATCAGAACGTTGAGCGGCATCCTCGCGTGCAGGGATAAGCAGGGCGGCGACCGCTCCGATCAATGCGCCGACGATGAGCGCTATCAGTAACGACCTGAGAATCGGCGTCTCTCCCGCATGACGGCATCAGCGCGAATGCTGATCCGCATGGGTGAAGTCGCCTGATTCGCGGGTTCAGGTCATGTTTTCGGGCGGGTGGCTGTGGACGAGCGGGACACGGAGCCCGCCTGCCGCGTATCTAGCAGTCTGTTCAGTGGAAACGGAGTCATTGAATGCGCTCTAGTCCGGATGACCGAGGGTTCCCCTGCCGTCGCCACGACCTGGGATAGAGTATCACCCGTCACGTGCTCGATCTCGTTCCTTGTGATGCCCCAAGCACGCGCGAATGCCACAGTCGTCGGGAATAATGCTGGCAAGCGCCTTGCCAACGACATCTTTTGCATGACTCGATCCGCTGGCGTCGCCGATGGTCCGACTCGCAGAGACGACGCCAACACGCGTGATTATGGCATTTAGCAGCCAATCTCAGCATGCCCCTGCAAGACGGTCCTGCGGATTTAACGAGGGCGAAGCGCACTGAACGGTACCGGCCTGCCAACAGTCGCTCGCTGATGGTGAAGTATGCAGCTTTTCGTTTCTCGTCCTGCGTTGGCCCGCTCGCGACTGGCGGCGGCCTTTATCCTCGCGCTTACAGTCTTGATCGTCGCTGGTTGCGCAAGCACCGTGCGTCAGGCTGTGCCGCCGCAGTTGACCGATAATGCCGATGTTGTCGATTTCTCCAGCGTCAGGCGTTGGGGCGACGAGCCGCCGCGGGATGCTCGGCTTATGGCGCAGGAGCGCCGCGCACAGATTGCCGCGACCCGTCCGGAGCTTCTGGACAGATCCCGGCGCCACGCGTTCAACTTTCTTGTCCTTTCCGGCGGCGGGCATGATGGGGCGTACGGGGCCGGGATCCTCAATGGCTGGACCGCAGCCGGAAACCGTCCAGAGTTTGAAGTCGTCACCGGCG
>CAZYYQ010000038.1:0-13597 GCA_964651275.1 uncultured Hyphomicrobiaceae bacterium
CGCTCAAGCGCGAGGCGGTCGAGGGCCTCGACATCATGATCGTGCGCGAGCTGACCGGCGGCGTCTATTTCGGCGAGCCGAAGGAGATCGTCACGCTTGAGGACGGGCAACAGCGCGGCGTGGACACGCAGCTTTACACCAGCAGCGAGATCGAGCGGATCGCGCGCGTGGCGTTCGAGCTGGCGCGCAAGCGGGGGAATCACGTCCATTCAGCCGACAAGCGCAACGTGATGCAGACCGGCGTTCTCTGGAACCGCGTGGTGAGCGCCGTGCATCAGGAAAGTTATTCCGACGTCGAACTCACGCACATCCTCGCTGATAACTGCGCGATGCAACTCGTTCGCGCGCCGAAACAATTCGATGTCATTGTGACAGATAACCTATTTGGTGATATGCTTTCCGACGAGGCGGCGATGCTGACCGGATCGCTCGGCATGCTGCCTTCCGCATCGCTCGGCGAAGCGGATGCGGCGGGCCGCAAGCGCGCCATGTACGAGCCTGTACATGGCAGCGCGCCGGATATTGCCGGGCAGGGCATCGCCAACCCGATCGCCATGCTCGCAAGCTTTGCAATGGCGCTGCGCTATTCGTTCGATCTGGGCAGGGAGGCGGACATGCTCGAAGGGGCAATCGCCTCGACACTCGAGCAGGGGTTGCGCACGGGCGACATCATGCAAACCGGCATGCGCCAGGTGGGCACGCAGGAGATGGGCGAGGCGGTTGTGGCCGCGCTCGGCGCGCAAGCAGGTTAAGCCGCCTTCGGGCGCGAGGCCGTGGAAAAATGGCGGTTATACCGTCGATACTGTCGCAGCGGCGTGGCGCGTGCGGCGCAAAATGTGCCATTTTGGTGCGGTCGCGATCTTGGCCGGCCTTGGCGTATCCGGGCTTGGCGTATTCGGAGGAAGTCTCTACAGCCGGCGATCCTCCGTCGAGGGACTGCTTGAGGGCTTCAGTGGGGACATGACAGATCATTTCAGCATAATCGGGTTTCAGGCCAGTTCTGCGGAAGAACTGGCAAGCCTGATTGGCGGCCTGCCCGAGGACCGGGCGGAGTCGCTCGAGTGCTTGCCCGGCTACTATTACCGTTGGCACACCGATGTCGGGTCCGAGTTGTGGATCCATATGCAGAAGAACCGCGCGCCGGGGACGGCCGAAGACAACGGCCCGCCGGAAGAGACGGTTGCGATCGTCGGCGTGACGCCCTTCTTTGCCGGTTCCGGCCGCCTGCCGATCCGCGCAGTCGCGATCAAGCGCCGGCCGGAGGACAACGCTTTCGAGGGCGCGATCTTCGCGCAGATCGAGCCGGGCGAGGATACCCACGAATTCACCACCGTGGCGCTGTTCGACGTCGTTGATTTCGCCTGCCTTGCCAATCGCATCCCGCCGTTTACCGCGGATGCGCAGATCACCGCATTCGCGCATGACATCGCCGCATTCGCCGATGCGCCCGCCTTCGAGGCCGCACAGGCTGAACAGGATGTGCGCTTCGCACCGAAGTCGTTCTTCGCCAGCGGACTGTTCACGCCGATCCAGGGCGAGAGCGACCAGCCAGTGTTCCATGATCCCGAGGAGCCGGGCTTCAATGCGCCCTCGCGCGCCTTCCTGGCCGGCGAGGTGAAGCGCTCGGAGATGCGCACCAACCCGGTCACGGGTCAGCAATTCTGCTGGGCACTCGTGGAAACGCTGGGCGGCTCGGTGGATGTTGTGGCGCTGGAATCGCAGGTCGAGGGGCACGAAGGCGCGCTCAAACCCGGCATGATCGTGCAGGGCGAATTCTGGCTGTGCGGACGGCTGGTGAGCAACGGCTAAAGTGCATTCCGAAAAAGCTTGTCCCGGGCTTGATCCGGAATCCGAACCCGTTGTCAGACAAGACGCGCATCGACAAGAGAACTGATCCGGCAGCCGTGACACCAGCCAGCGTCGATCATAGCGAGACGACGCCCACCGCGGCTGCGCCTGCGACCACGGCAAGCGGCGGCGCTTTCCAGACGTTGAGCGCCACGAACGCCGCTACCGCAAGCGCCATGGTCTTTGCGCCCGTGATGCCTTCGACGAACACCGGATCGTACAGCGCGGCCGCAAGCAGCCCGACAACGGCCGCGTTGATCCCGGCCAGCGCGCGGCGCGCCCATGCCCACTGGCGCAGGGCGCTCCAGAATGGCAGTGTGCCGAGCACCAGCAGCGCGCCGGGCACGAAGATCGCCGCAAGCGCGACGCCTGCGCCGAGGAACGGCCCTGCCGCCGCAGCCTTTGCACCCAGATAGGCCGCGAACGTGAACAGCGGCCCCGGCAACGCCTGCGCCGCGCCGTAGCCGGCGAGGAACACATCGCGGGAGACCAGCCCCGGCTCCACGATCTGCGCCTGCAGCAACGGCAGCACGACATGCCCACCGCCGAACACCAGCGCGCCTGAGTTGTAAAACCGCGCGAACAGGTCAAAAAGGCTGCCGTCCGCTGCGCGCGCTGTCCACAACAGCCCGGCCAGCAACACAAAGAAAGCCGTAAGGCACACGAGCGCAAGCCCGCGCGGAACCGAAACAAGCGGGCGTCTGTCGGCCGGCGCATTGCTCTCCACGCCACCAAGCGCAATCAGCCCGATCAGCGCGCCGGCACCGATCACCGCAAGCTGCCCCCAGGCGATTGGCAGTAGCAATGCACAGATCATACCGGCCACGGCGATCGTAGCCCGGCGCTCATCGGGCGCGAGATTGCGCGCCATGCCGAGCAGCGCATCGGCCACCACCGCCGCCGCCGCCGCCTTAAGCGCGATCACCCAGCCCGCCTGTGTGTCGACCTGAAACGCTGTCAGCCCTAACGCGAGTGCGAGCATGAGCAGCGCGGAAGGGAGCGTGAACGCCACCCACGCCGCCACCATCCCGGCATAGCCCGCGCGCATCAGCCCCAGCGCCATTCCCACCTGGCTGGACGCCGGACCGGGCAGGAACTGGCAAAGCGCGACCAGATCGGCATATTCGGCATCGCTCAGCCATTTCCGCCGCGCAACGAACGCCTCGCGGAAATAGCCCAGATGCGCGATCGGCCCGCCGAACGACACGCAGCCGAGCGCCAGAAACGCCCGGAACACTTCCAAAGGGGTGCCCCTCTGCTTGCCACGCGTCATGTCATCCATCCTTCTGCCGTGCAATGAGCGGGAAGCTGATCGTGAACGCGCATCTTGCAACGCAGCAAGACCAGCCCTAAAAGAGAAGCAAATCGGGCTGTGGCCAGCCCTACACCGAATGATTTGGAGACCAGCCGTGGGTTACAATATCGCCGTTATCGGCGCCACCGGAAATGTAGGCCGGGAAATGCTTAACATCCTGGCGGAGCGGGAATTTCCCGCTGATGAGGTATTTCCGATCGCCTCGCGCCGCTCGCTTGGCCGCGAAGTCTCCTACGGCGACCGCACGCTGAAATGCCACGATCTGGAGCAATTCGACTTCTCGCGGTGCGATTTCGCGCTGATGTCGGCGGGCGGCGACGTGTCGAAGGAATGGTCGCCGCGCATCGCAGCAAAGGGCTGCGTCGTGATCGACAACTCCTCGGCGTGGCGCTACCACGAGGATGTGCCGCTGATCGTGCCGGAGGTGAATGCCGATGCGATCGCGGGGTTCAGCCGCAAGAACATCATCGCCAACCCGAACTGCTCGACCGCCCAGCTTGTCGTCGCGCTCAAGCCGCTGCACGACGCTGCCGGAATCAAGCGCGTGGTGGTGGCCACCTACCAGTCCGTCTCGGGCGCGGGCAAGGACGCGATGGACGAGCTCTGGACCCAGACGCGCGGCATCTTCGTCACCGACCAGCCGGAGCCGCAGCACTTCACGAAGCAGATCGCGTTCAACTGCATCCCGCATATCGACAAATTTCAGGATGATGGCGCGACCCGCGAGGAATGGAAGATGGTCGTCGAGACCAAGAAGATTCTTGACCCCAAAATCAAGCTGATCGCGACCTGCGTGCGCGTGCCGGTGTTCGTCGGCCACGGCGAGGCGGTGCATATCGAGTTCGAGCGCGAGATCACGGCGGACGAGGCGCGCGACATCCTTCGCGAAGCGCCGGGGATCATGGTCGTCGACAAGCGCGAGGACGGCGGCTACGTCACGCCGGTCGAGTGCGTCGGCGACTTCGCGACGTTCGTCTCGCGCATCCGCGAGGACGCCACCGTGGAGAACGGGCTGGCGATGTGGGTCGTGTCCGACAATCTGCGTAAGGGCGCGGCGCTCAACACCGTGCAGATCGCCGAGGCGATGGTCAATCGCGGGCTGGTGAAGGCGCGGGAGGCGGTCTAGCCCGCGCTGTCATCCCGGGCGCGCTGCAACGCGAAGCGGTGCTGCGCTGACCCGGGATCGATCTCTTTGGGCGAATTTGGGTCCCGTGTCTGCGCCCGCGTCATTTCACGCCGCGGCGCGCACGGGACGACAACGCACGTTGCGGTGCTCTAAGCCCCCGCGCCGGAGAGCGTCAGCCAGTCCTCCTCGCTGATCACCTCGACGCCGAGCGCGTTCGCCTGTTTCAGCTTCGAGCCAGCGCCCGGCCCGGCAACAACCAGATCGGTGTTCGCCGAGACCGACCCGGTCACCTTCGCGCCCAGCCGCTCCGCGAGCGCCTTGGCCTCGTCGCGCGACATTTGCTCCAGCTTGCCGGTGAAGACGATGGTCTTGCCGCTGACGGGCGATTCCGTGGCGACCTGCGCGAAATCCTCGACGCTCACCTCCTCGGTCAGCGCGTCGATCACTTCGCGGTTGTGTTCTTCGGCGAAAAACTCGACGATCGCCTCCGCCGCCGCCGGGCCGATGCCGTCGATGTTGACGAGCGCGCGGTAGGCTTCGCTGTCGCGCTCGCGCGCGGCCTCCATCGCCTCGCGGAACGCGCCCCACGCGCCATAACTGCGCGCCAGCATCCGCGCTGTCGTTTCGCCCACATGCCGGATGCCGAGCGCATAGATGAAGCGGTCAAGCGGGATTTTCCGCCGCGCATTGATCGACTCGAACAGGTTCGCCGCCGATTTCTCGCCCCAGCCCTCCCAGGTCCGGATCGGCCGGTTCGATTTTGCGTCGCGCGCCTCCAGCGAGAAAATGTCCGCCGGATTGTTGATTAGGCCTTCGGCGTGGAACAGTTCGATGCGCTTGCCGCCCAGCCCCTCGATATCGAACGCGCTGCGCGAGACGAAATGCTTGAGCCGCTGGAGAAGCTGCGCCTCGCAGACCAGCCCGCCGGTACACCGCCGCGCGGCCTCGGGCTTGCCGGAGGCCGGGTTGATTTCGCGCACCGCGTGCGAGCCGCAGATCGGGCATGTCTTCGGCATCTCGTAAGGCTTGGCGTCCTTCGGGCGCTGTTCCGCCACCACACCCACGATCTGGGGGATGACGTCGCCAGCGCGCTGCACGATCACCGTATCGCCGATGCGCACATCCTTGCGGGCGATCTCGTCTTCGTTATGCAGCGTCGCGTTGCTGACCACCACGCCGCCGACCGTCACGGGCCGCAGTTTCGCCACGGGCGTCAGCGCGCCGGTGCGCCCGACCTGGATGTCGATGTCCTCCAGAACCGTCGTGGCCTTTTCCGCCGGGAACTTCTGCGCGATCGCCCAGCGCGGCGCGCGCGAGACGAAGCCGAGCCGCTCTTGCAGCGCCAGGCTGTCAACCTTGTACACCACGCCGTCGATGTCATAGCCGAGCGTGGCGCGGCGCGTTTCGATTGCGCGGTAGTAAGCGAGCAGGTCATCCGCGCCCGCGCAGTGGCGCAGCTCCGGGCTGACTGGAAAACCCCATGCGGCAATCGCCTGCATCACCTCGTATTGCGTCTCGGCGGGCAAGGCTTCCACATCGCCCCAACCCCAGGCGAAGAACTTGAGCGGGCGCGAGGCGGTAATCTTCGAGTCCAGTTGCCGGACGGAGCCAGCGGCGGCGTTGCGCGGATTCGCAAAGGTCTTGGCACCGGCTTTAGCCTGTCGTGCGTTCAGCGCCGCGAAATCGGCGTGCGACATGAACACCTCGCCGCGCACCTCGAAGCGCGCCGGGAACGACTTGGCGCGCACGCGCTTCGGGATGCTCTCGATTGTGCGGATATTGGCGGTCACGTCCTCGCCTTCGGTGCCGTCGCCGCGCGTGGCCGCGAAGGCGAGCTTGCCGTCCTCATACATCAGGCTCATGGACAGCCCGTCGAGCTTCGGCTCGGCGGTGAAAGCGATATCCGTATCGGCGGCCAGACCGAGGAAGCGGCGGATGCGCTCGACGAAATCGCGGACCTCGTCGTCGGCGAAGGCGTTGCCCAGCGAAAGCATCGGCACGCGGTGGCGCACCTTGGCGAATTTCTCCGACGGCGCCGCGCCGACGGTCTGGCTCGGGCTATCGGGGCGCACGAGATCCGGAAAGCGCGCCTCGATCGCCTCAAGCCGCTGGCGCAGCGCGTCGTATTCCGCATCAGAGATGACCGGGGCGTCTTCCTCGAAATAGGCGCGGTCGTGCCGGGCGATCTCTTCGATCAGCGCCGCGTAGTCTTCCGCCGCCTGCTCGCGGGAAAGCTCCTCGGCCGGAATGTCGCGCACCGCGCTCACGCCGCGCTCCCGATCAGCCGCTTGGCCGCCGCGCGCGCCTCATCCGTCACCTTAGCGCCGGCCAGCATCCGCGCGATTTCCTCATGCCGGTCCGGCTCATCCAGCGGCGCGACGCGCGTCACCATCGCCTCGCCCTGTTCGCCCGGCATCGGTTCCTTGCTGATGCGCAAATGCGCCTGCGCATGCGCGGCCACCTGCGGCGCGTGTGTGACCGACAGCACCTGCACACCTTCGGCCAGCCGCGCCAGCCGGTCCCCGATGGCCGCCGCCGTCGCGCCGCCCACGCCCGTGTCGATCTCGTCGAAAATCAGCGTCGGCGCGCTGCCCCGCTCGGCGAGCACAACTTTCAGCGCGAGGATAAAGCGCGAGAGTTCGCCGCCCGAAGCCACCTTCATGATCGGGCCGGGGCTGGTACCGGGGTTGGTCTGCACGTGGAAGCTCACCCGCTCAAGCCCGTCCGGCCCGCCGTCCTCGATCGGCTCCAGCGCCGTGATGAACCGCGCCTTTTCCAGCTTCAGCGGCGGCAATTCCTTGTGCACTGCCGCATCCAGCGCCTCGACCGCCACGCGGCGCTTGCCGCTGAGATCCTCCGCCACGTCGCGGTAATCCACGCGCGCGGCCTGCACTTCCATGCGCAGCCGAGCCAGAGCCGCTTCCCCTTCTGCCAGATCATCCAGCAGCTTTGCGAAGTCCGCCCGCAATCCCGGCAATTCATCAACCGTGACCCGATGCTTACGCGCCAGCGCCCGCAGCGCGAACAACCGCTCCTCGATCCGGTCCATCTCGGCCTGCGAGTAGCTGGTGTCGCGCAGGGCCGTCTCGATGGTGTCGCGCGCTTCGCCCGCCTCCACCAGTACGCGCTCCAGCGCGTCGACGACGGGAGCCAGCGCGCACGAGGTGCCATATCGCTCCAGCCGGCGCAACGCGGAACTCAAGCGATCCTCAGCGCCGTTGTCGCCGGCGATGCTGTCGAACGCCGCATTCAATTCCGCGGCGATCTTCTCGGCGTTCATCATGGTCTGGCGCGCCTCGGCCAGGCGCTCTTCCTCGCCCTCCTCCGGGTCGAGTTGCTCAAGCTCTTCCAGCGTGTGTCGAAGGTAATCGGCATTGGCGCGGGCTTCGGCCAGCGCAGCCTCGCGCTCGGTCAGCCTGCGCTCGGCATCGCGCCACGTCTCCCAGGCGCGGCGCACCGCTTCGGCTTCGCGGGTCAGACCCCCATAGCAGTCCAGCAGCCTGCGATGGGTGGCCGCGTCGGTCATCGCGCGGTCGTCGTGCTGGCCATGGATTTCCACCAGCATCGCACCGACCTGGCGCAGCATCTGGACGCTGACAGGCTGGTCGTTGATGAAGGCGCGCGTACGCCCGTCGCTCTGCTGCACGCGGCGCAAGATCAGTTCGGCGGCATCCGCGCCATGGCCGCCGGGCTCGATAAGGCCGTTCTCGCCGAGCCAGCGCACCGCCTCGTGCCCGGCTGGCAACTCGAAGCGCGCGGTGACCTGCCCGCGCGGCTCCCCGGAGCGCACAAGGCTGGCCTCTCCCCGGCTCCCTAGCGCCAACCCGAACGCGTCGAGCAAGATCGACTTGCCCGCGCCGGTCTCGCCGGTGAGTACGCTCAAACCCCGGCCGAAATCGAGATGAAGCCTGTCAATGAGAACGATGTTCTGGATCGCAAGGGCGCTCAGCATGGTGCCCTTTTATACGATGATTCCCCGCTTCGGAATCAGATCGGACTGGCCTGCTGAAGCTTCGCCCACTGCCGGCTGATCCACGACCCGGAATCCTCGCGCGGCTCCAGCCCGTCGCTTTGCAGGAGCGCATAGGCATCCTTGTACCACTGGCTCTCGGGGAAGTTGTGGCCGAGCACAGCGGCAGCCGTCTGCGCCTCCGACTTGATGCCGAGCGCCATGTAGGACTCGGTCAGCCGTGACAGCGCCTCCTCGACATGGGCGGTCTGCGGATACTTCTCCACGACCGTGCGGAAGCGATTGATTGCGCCGGCGTAGTTGCCCTGCTTGAGGTAATAGCGCCCGACAGACATCTCCTTAGCCGCCAGCAGGTCCTGCGCAATCTTGAGACGCTTGCGCGCTTGAGGCGCATAACGGCTATCCGGGTAGCGGCGCACCAGCACTTCGAGTTCGGTGACTGCCTTCTCAGTGTCTGACTGATCGCGCTGCGGACCGTTCATTCGGTCGAAATAGGCCGATGCGATGATGTGCTGGGCGAGCGGCGCCTCATTCGTGCCTGGATGCAGCGTCAGGTAGCGCCGGGCCGCGGCCACCGCCTTGGGGAGTTCGCCATGCTGATAATGGGCATAGGCGCTCATCACCATGGCGCGGCGGGCTTCCGGTGAATACGGATAGTTCTTGTCGACGTCCTCGAACTTCCCGGCGGCCTCTTTCCAGGACCCTTCATCCATGAGCTTGTCGCCCTCGGAATAGATCTGCGCGGCCGACTTTTCTTCCTTCGGCTTCTCTTCCGAAGAGAACATGTCGCCCAGTGAGGACGATGCGCAGCCGGCAAGCGAAACGGCAAATAGTATCACCATGGCGAGGCGCGTCGCGCGGCCGGGGCGCCCTGCCAGGAAGTGCTGTTGCGTCGGCATCGTGTCGGAACCCTCAGTCGATTTGGATGGCGCCGAATCGGCTACCCGAGGCGAAGCATAGCGCCCTCGCCGCACAAAGGCCAAGCCGCCTGCCCGAACGGACTTTTGACCAACGTTAATCTCTGTGACCGAACACCGGGAATATGGTCATTTTATGCGATGGAACCGGCCATGGCGCCCGCCCATTCGGGGCGCGCGCTTGCAGGGCTGAGCATGCAGCACAGAATTCTTTTCGTCTGCGATATCGCAGTTGCCAGCCCGCGCTAGCTCAAGCTGAGCAAGCGTGGGAGCAGATACAGATTTGAGTCTGTGGCGGAACGTCGCATGTTGACGGCGGGCCGGGCTTGCGTTCAAACCATGATGCACGTGCGAAACGTGACATTTCTGGAATAGCCAAAACGGACACCATGACCAAAGAACTCACGCGGGCTCAGTACCTGACGCTCGCAAAAAGCGAAATCCCGATTCTGCTGCTGGAAGGCATTTCCGATACCGCGCTCGATGCTCTGCACGGCGCGGGCTACGCCAACGTGCGGCGGCTGAAGACCGCCCTTTCGGCTGACGAACTCAAGCGCGAACTCGATGGCGTGCGCATGCTGGGCATCCGTTCGCGCACACGCCTGTCCGCGGACATCTTCGAGGCGGCGCCGCGCCTGATTGCGGTCGGCTGTTTCTCCGTGGGCACCAATCAGGTGGACCTCTCCGCCGCCGCGGCCGCGGGCATCCCGGTTTTCAACGCGCCGTTCTCCAACACGCGCAGTGTGGCAGAACTCACCATGGCCGAGATCGTTATGCTGTACCGGCGCACCCTGTCGCGCTCGATGGCCGCGCATCAAGGCAAGTGGGAGAAGTCGGCAAAGGATAGCCATGAGGTGCGCGGTCGCACGCTGGGGATCGTCGGTTACGGCAATATCGGCACGCAGCTCGCCAATCTTGCGGAGTTGATGGGCATGAGCGTGCTCTATCACGATCAGGCCGACAAGTTGCAACATGGCAACGTAACCGCGGCGGATGACCTGATGGACCTTCTTGCGCGCTCCGACGTGGTCTCGCTGCATCTGCCAGAGACGCCGCAGACCAAAGGCATCATCGGCGAGCGCGAAATCCGCGCCATGAAGCCCGGCGCCTTCCTTATCAATAACGCGCGCGGCTCGCTGGTTGACATCGATGCGCTGGCCGCCGCGCTAAAGGATGGGCATCTGCGCGGAGCGGCGATCGACGTTTTCCCGGTCGAGCCATCCTCGAACGACGAGGAGTTCGTCTCGCCACTGCGCGGGCTCGATAACGTCATCCTGACCCCCCATGTAGGCGGCTCCACCGAAGAGGCGCAGGAGCGCATCGGAAACGAGGTGGCGCGCAAGCTGATCGAGTATTCCGACGTCGGCTCGACCGCCGGGGCGGTCAACTTCCCGCAAGTGCAATTGCCAACGGCTTCGGCCACGACCAAGCGCTTCATCCACATTCACCATAACGTGCCGGGCATCATGCGCCGGCTGAACGATGCCTTCGGCGCGCGTGGCGTCAACATCACCGCGCAATATCTGCAAACGGAAGGCGAACTCGGCTATGTTGTGATCGACGCTGAGGTAACCGAAGATGTCGCTTGGGACCTGCTCGCTCAGTTGAGAGGGCTTGAAGGCACGATCCGCTCGCGCATGGTGTACGGCCCGTCCTGACGCCGCTTGCGTGCCTATCGATCGGGCCTCTGCGAGGCGGCGGCGACCTGAGACAGGGGAGAGGCGGTGTCGATCAATCCGGCGCCTTCCGAAGAGCACGACGACAACGGTGACGAAGGGCGCTCATCCAGCCTGATGACGCGCGCACGGGGGGATTGGCGCGCAGTTGCCGTGTTCTCCGCCCTTCTCGGCTTTGGTGTCGCAGCCGCAGTATTCCTCTTTGCTGGAACCGAGGGACCACGGCCGCCGTCGGGCGATGAATTGCAATGCAAGGACCTGGCGCGCGGCAAGATCGCCTGGAACTACGACGGCAACACCGATTGGGATGCAAGCGCGCTGGAATTACTGTGCAAGGGCACGACGCGTCCCGCCCAACCACCGCTATGCTTCGATCTGGTCTTCCACGGCCGTGTCGACTGGGGGGGCGGCACTGAGTGGCGCTGGCGCCCGGCCGCGAAGCTTTGCGCAGGCACCGATGATGCCCGCGAACGGGTGCAGTGCTTCAAGGACGCAGTCGCCCGCGGTACCGACTTCCGCGACGCCATCGAGTTGTGCAATCCAAGCGAACGCGCCGAGGGGCGCACGACCTGTCACCGGCTGGTGCAGGGCAGCGTCGCATGGAACGCGGAGGGAGACCGGAACTGGACACAGCGCAAGCTGGACCTGCTCTGCGGCAAGACCAGCAACCCGACGCAGCCAATGCTATGCTTCGACAGGCTGTTTCATGGCCGAGGCACCTGGGACCGGATCATCAAGCGTGACTGGCGGAGGGCCGCGCAACTGTGCTCGGGCACGGCCAACGTGCGCGAGACGATGCAATGCGTCATGGAGGGCATAGATAAGGCCGGCCCCTCGTCTCCGCAGATTCTCGATGCCGGAGAACAGCCGAAAGAGGCCGTGCCAGACCCTGACGAAGTGTTCAACGCAGTGCTCAAATCCTGCAACCCGCCCGAGGCGACCGCTGAGGACGGCGACATCGCGTGCCGTGGCTTCGTGCAGGGTAATATTCCGTGGAGCGCGGACGGCAACACGACATGGCAGGGCGCGGTCCTCGACAAACTCTGTGGAAACACGACCGCCCCCCAACAGCCCGGACTGTGCTTCAGCCGCGCCATGCATGGCGGGCTCGATATGGGAGAACACGGCCTGTCGAAATGGGCCTTCGCGGTGGAATTATGCGCGGGCACAAGTGACGCTGATGCGCGGATCGAGTGTTTCCAGCGCGAGCGCAGCGCCGGCAAAGAGGGTCAGGCGGCGATTAACGCTTGCAAACGGTCATCAGACTCGTGATGCAAGGAAATGCAGCGCCGACAGAAAGAATGTCGCAATGTTACGTTATCGTGCCGTGACCGAGGAGGAATCACAAGGAGCCTCAGAAAATGCGCAGATTGTTTTATGTCTTGAGTTTCCTCGCAGCCGTGATGGCGGCGAGCGTGACCGCGCAGGCCCAGCGCGGCAGTTGGGAAGTGCTCGGAGAGCAACGCAGCCGCCCGGGCGTTGAAAGCCTCGTGATCGAGGCAGGCCGGCGCGACGGCCGTTTCGATGCCATCAAGATTGCAGTCAGAGGCGGCAATATCCTGCTGCTGGGTGTGGACATCACGTTCGGCAATGGCGACCGCCAGCGTATCCGTGTGCGCACGCCAATTACCGCCGGGAGCGAGACCGAATCGATAGAGTTGGAAGGCGGCCCGGCGGGCAGGTTCATCCGCAGCGTCGAAGTGCGCTACGGCTCGCTCGGATTCCTCGGCCGGCCGACTGTTGTCCTGCTCGGCCAGCAGGTTCGCGGCCGTCCGGGCCGCGGTGAGGCGCGTTTCCGCGATCTGGGACCGGGCTGGGAACTGGTGTCCACCGAGCGCCCCTCGCGCCAGCGCGACCGCGATGTCATTCAGATGTCCCGGCGTGATGGGCGGTTTGATGCCATCGTGATACGGGTCAAGCGCAACGATGTCCGGTTCCGGCGCGTCCGGGTGGTCTACGGCAACGGACAGGCGGAAAACCTCGACATTGACCGCGAGATCGGCGCCGGCGAGCAATCTGACGTGCTTGAATTGCGCGGTCGCCAGGGGCGCTTCATTGACCGGATCGAACTGATCTACCGCACCGCCGCACGCGGACGGCCCGCTGAAGTCGAAGTCTGGGCGCGCTCTGCCAAGCGTAAGCCAGCGTTCCGCGACCTCGGACCGAACTGGAAGCGCATCGCCGCTGAACGCCCATCGCGGCAGCGAGACCGTGACGTCATCCAGCTATCGCGGCGTGATGGGCGTTTCGATGCCCTCGTCATCCGTGTGCAGCGTAACGATGTCCGGTTCCGCCGCGTGCGCGTGGTCTATGGCAACGGACAGACGCATGACCTCGACATCGACCGCGAGATCGGTGCGGGCGAAGAGTCCAACGTGCTGGAGTTGCGTGGCGACAAGGGACGGTTCATCGACCGGATAGAGCTGATCTATCGCACCGCCGCACGCGGACGGCCCGCTGAAGTCGAAGTCTGGGGCCGCGAATTCAAGCGCACCGGATTCCGCCCGCTCGGACCGCGTTGGGACGAGATTGGCGTTATGCGGGCCAGCCGTGGAGGTGATCGCGACGTGATCGAGTTGAGCCGCCGCGATGGTCGCTTCGACGCCCTGCTGGTCAGGGTGCAGCGCAACGATGTGCGGTTCCGCCGTCTGCGGGTGGTCTATGGCAATGGTCGCGCCGATGATCTCGAGGTCGATCGCGTGATCCGGAAGGGCGAAGAGTCCGACGTGCTGGAGTTGCGCGGCG
>CAZYYQ010000039.1:0-13538 GCA_964651275.1 uncultured Hyphomicrobiaceae bacterium
GAGTATCATGTCGTGAACCCCGGAGATTTCGTGCGCTGCGCCGTGACCGGCAAGCATATCGCTCTCGCCGATCTGCGTTACTGGAGTGTGGAGCACCAGGAAGCCTATGCCAGCGCGGCAATCTCCTTCCGCCGCTTCCTCGAACACGCGGGCCATCCGCGCGCGAGCGACTCGCCTGAGCCAGACGCCGACGGCAAAACCTGAGCTACCTCACTTTCGCCAGCCGCGCGCAAGCCTCGTGCCGCGGGCAGGTGACGAGGTGGTCGTTCACCAGCCCTACGGACTGCATATAGGCATAGGCGAGTGTCGGGCCGGTGAAGCGGAACCCCTCGGCCTTCAGCGCGCGAGACAGCCGTTCGCTCAGCGGCGTGACCGCCGGCACCTGCGCGGGGTCGGCAAAGCGGTTCTGGATCGCCGCGCCATCCACGAAGTCCCACAGGAAACCGGCCAGGGTCGTGCGCTCCCGCAGCTGCAGATAGGTCTGGGCGTTGCCGATGATCGCCTCGATCTTGCGCCGGTTGCGGATGATGCCCGGCTCGGCCATCAGCGCGGCGATCTTCTCCGGCCCGTAAGCAGCGACTGTCTCTGGGTCGAAGCCATCGAACGCCGTGTTGAAGGCGGCGCGCTTGCGCAGCACGGTCAGCCAGGACAACCCCGCCTGAAATACCTCCAGACAGAGCTTCTCAAACAGCGCGAGATCATCTGTTTTCGGCACGCCCCATTCTTCGTCGTGATAGGCGACATAGAGCGGATCGTCGGTCGTCCATGCGCATTCGACGATTTGCGGCGTGGTGCTCATTCTGCTGGCACGGGCAAGTCGAACGCCGCCCATCCGGGCCGGATCAGTTCCACCGGCGTTTCGCCCGCCGTGACCGGCTCGCCGCGCGCCAGCGCCTCGCCCGCGCGGTCGATGCGGATCAGCGCGAGCGCCCTGCCGTCTGCCACGG
The DNA here is from genome assembly GCA_964651275.1 of uncultured Hyphomicrobiaceae bacterium. Classification (GTDB taxonomy): domain Bacteria; phylum Pseudomonadota; class Alphaproteobacteria; order Rhizobiales; family Rhodomicrobiaceae; genus Dichotomicrobium. Next base: position 948 of record CAZYYQ010000039.1, read on the forward strand.
AGGTCAGCTTGCCGAGACTGGTTGCGCCCGCGGTGACCGCTGCGCCGGGCGTCGGCAGACCGGTCCCTTGCGCGATCACGAAGCGCTTGCGCGCCGTGCCGCGGTGGTGCATCCGCGATACCACTTCCTGCCCGACATAGCAGCCCTTGCGAAAGTCGACGCCGCCGAGCTGATCGATGCAGGCGTCATGGGCGAAGACCTCGCCGGTGAGATAGTCCTTGCCGCTCTCGGGCACGCCGAGACCGACGCGATGCGCGTCATAGTCGGCGGGTTCGCCCAGAGACCAGCCACGCGAAGAGGCAGCCTCGCGCAGCCTGGCCTCCGGCCCAATCAGCCGGTAGCCCAGCGTTGCCATGCGCGGATCGGCAAATGCCTTTAGCTCTGTGTGGGGCGACACCTGATCGCCCACATCCCATAGCGCAGCGACTGCGAGACTATCCGAAAGATCACTGATCTCGACTTTCGCCCGCAGCTTGTAGATGGCCAGCCGCCGCGTGAGGTCGCCAAGCTGATCGCGCGGGCAATCCAGCAGAAAATCCTGCTCCCGCGCCAGCACGAGGAAATCGAACAGCACCTTGCCCTGCGGCGTCAGCAGCGCCGCGAATGTGGCTGCGCCGGGTGTCAGCGTTTCGATGGTCTGCGTCAACAGGCCGTGCAAAAACGGCCGCGCGTCCTCTCCACCGATGCAAAGCACAACGCGATCCGGCAGAATCGCCATGCGTCCATTGTTCATGAGCTGCCCTCCTGACTTGAATCCCCTGTCATGATTGCGTAAGCGCTTGAGAGCATCAAGCTGATCGTGCCCTCTCCGGCGCAGCAAGGTCCCTGGACATGACTAAGATCTATGATCTCGTTGTCGCGAACGGAACTGTTGTGAACCACGATGGCGTGTGGCACGGCGATATCGGCATTCGAGACGGAAAGATCGCCGCGCTGGGGGCAATCGGGGCAGCGGCGGGCGCGCAGGTGCTGGATGCGCGCGGCCTCCATGTTCTGCCCGGCGTGATCGACAGCCATGTTCATTTCCGCGAGCCGGGCGCAGAGCACAAGGAAGACCTAGCCTCGGGCAGCCGCGCCGCGGTTTTGGGCGGCGTGACAACAGTCTTCGAGATGCCGAACACCAACCCGCCAACCACCACGGCCGATGCGCTCGCCGACAAGCTGCGCCGCGCGCAAGGGCGCATGTATTGCGATCACGCCTTTTATATCGGCGCGAGCCTCGAAAACATTGACGAGCTTGATGTGCTTGAACGGCTGCCGGGCGTTGCGGCGGTGAAGGTGTTTGCCGGATCATCGACGGGCAACCTGCTGATCGCGCAAGAAACGGACCTTCAGCGCGTTTTCGCCCGGATCACGCGCCGCGCGGCGTTCCACAGCGAGGACGAGGCACGGCTCACCGCGCGTCTGAGCGAGCGGCGTGCGGGCGATCCGTCCAGCCACGCGGTCTGGCGTGACGCGAAGGCCGCGCGCGACTGCACGCAGATGCTGCTGCGCCTGGCGCGCGCGGCTGGAAGGCGCATTCACATCCTGCATGTTTCGACCGGTGACGAAATGCCGCTGCTCGCCGCGCACAAGGACGTGGCGACGGTCGAGGTGACGCCGCATCACCTGTCGCTACACTCGCCGGAGGACTACGAACGGCTCGGCACGCATGCGCAAATCAATCCGCCGGTACGCGATGCAACGCATCGCGAGGCGCTGTGGTCGGCGTTGCGCGACGGTACAGTGGATACGATCGGCTCGGACCATGCGCCGCACACGCTTGAGGAAAAGGCGCGCCCCTATCCGGAATCGCCCTCGGGAATGCCTGGCGTGCAGACGCTGGTGCCGGTGATGCTGGATCACGTGAATGCCGGGCGGCTGTCCATAGAGCGGTTTGTCGACCTCACGAGCCATGGCCCGCAGCGGGTCTATGGGCTGGCCGGCAAGGGACGGATCGCTGCGGGGTACGATGCAGACCTGACGTTGGTCGACATGGGCCGCGAGCAGGAAATCGCCGAAACCTGGCTGGCAAGCCGTTGCGGCTGGAGTCCGTATACCGGCAAGCGCGTGAGGGGCTGGCCGGTCGCCACGCTCGTGCGCGGCACCGTGATCATGCGCGACGGCGAGATCGCGGCATCAGCGGCAGGCAGGCCCGCGCGCTTCGTTGAAACGCTGGGGCCGGACGGCGCAGTCTAAACACCCTTATAGAAAAAGTGCCAGGTACCGTCCGCGCCAATCCCGAGCCGGTAGTAATCGTAACCCGTTTCCGCCATGCGATCGGCTTCGGCCGGCGGGACAAGGCGGTATAGCTCGACCTGCTCCGGTGGTGTCAGACCGTCAAGCCCACGTTCGGCGAAATGCGGCCAGACATACATCTGCGTGTCCGGCTGGTCCTTTACGGCATAGCCGGTGGTCAGCACTTCGATCAGCGCCGCCATCAGTTCCAGCCCCTGGCCGTCCGCCGACTGTGCGCGGAAATGCGCCAGCGGATCGGCCACTTTTCCGTCGGCCGATAGAACCGGCATGATCTCGTTGCGCTCAAGCACATAGCGGATTTCCTCAAGGCTGCCGGTGCTCGCCGCACGCAGGATCGACAGGCGCATGTCCTGCACCTGCGGGGGCAGCGAGGCTATGTCGCGCTCATCTGGCGGACGGGTGTCATCTGGCATGTCGCGCCGTGCTGGCACGCTTTGTGCAAAGAAAACTGTGGGTGCGGCGGCAGTCATCGCCGCTGCGGCTAGGAGGGCGCGGCGAACCCGGTTAGGGCTGGTCATGCGGAGCTTTTCTGTCGGGCGTCGCATAGGGCTCTGTCACGGAACGGTTAAATGCTGTTGTTATCCGTGTTGATCATGACGAGCGCAAGCGCGGATTGCTGGCACATCAGACGCCGGCGAGGGCCATGACACCGGAACTGGCATCCTTCGCGGACTCCATCCTGTCCGACACGCAACTCGTCCTCACCGGGTTGGCGATCGGCGTGATCGTGGCTGCGCCCGTCGGCCCGGTCAATGTGTTGTGCATCCAGCGCACGCTCGAGCGAGGCTTCTGGGGCGGCGTGGCGGCGGGCACGGGTGCGGTGTTGGGCGACGGCCTTATTGCGGCTGCCGCAGCTTTCGGCGTCACGGCGATTTCAAGCGTGACGACAGACTACCGCATGGCAATCCAACTCGTCGGTGGAGCAATCGTGCTGCTGTTTGGTCTGCGGCTTTTTTTCGCGACCCCGCAACTCGCGGAGGGCGGCTCTCGCTGGTCGGAGCTGCGCCGGATCGCGGAGATGATCCCCGACGCATTCCGCCCGATGATGCGCTATCAAATCTGGCGGATCGTCCCGCATGCCGGCGTGATCCCGCAAAGCTTCTTTCTTACCGTCACGAATCCCGGCGCGATCCTCGGGATGTTTGCGATCTTCGGCGGCCTCGGCTCGCTGATCGGCGGCCTTTCATCATATCTCGACGCACTGACGCTGGTGGCCGCGGTGATGGGCGGCAGCCTGCTGTGGTGGGTCGGCCTGTCTCATGTCATCTCGTCGGTGCGTCACAAGCTGGACGAAGCGCGCCTGCAGATGATCAACCGGATTGCGGGCGGGGCGCTCGTTGTGTTCGGCATGGCGCTGATCGGGCAGCTAGCGGTGGCGTGAGAACTGGCAGATTACGGCTGCTTATTGCAGCTGCCGTTTGATGGTGAACTCGCCGCGCTGCACGCGCGTCTTCAATCCTTCGGCCATGCTGATTACGGCGCTTTCGCCATAGGCTTCGACAAGGTCGCAGAACGCGGCGAACAGGGCGGCATTAGCGAGCGCGTGCGGATCGACTCCGTCGCAGACGGCTTCCTCCCAGGCATCCAGGATGTAGCCCAGCGCAGCACTTTCCTCTGCGTCGACCTCGGCGGGAAGGTTTTCCAGCCGATCTTGCAGCCAGCGGGTATGCACAGTGCCTGTCTCCCTGAAGTTGGGCGCCAAGGCGCCCTACCGGCGATCCGGAGCGGATACGCCAACGTCTGCACAAACGTGGACATGAACGCGACATCTAGCAGGTCGAACATGAACGGGAGCAAAATAGCGTGGCGCATCCGCCTTTGCATCGCCGGGCTGGATTAACGATTAATTCATGTATGGAGAGGCTGTGCTCAGCCCGCTGTATCGAGCATCCGTTGCGCGAGCGTGCGCCCTTCCTTCATCAGCCGCTCGATTGACAGCCTGGCGAGTTCGGTGCAGCGCCGGTAGGTGCGGCCGTATCCGCGATAGCCCCGGTTAAAGCTGCGCACCAACTGCGCGCGCCGCAGTGCCGTGTTGCCCTCGGCATCCACGAGGCCGCGCATCTGGTCGCGCCATTTCTGGCCTTCATCCTCGCCGCATAATGCGCGCAGATAGTGGATCGCCCCCAGCACTTCGGCAAGCTCGAACAATTCCTTGTCGTAGGGGCGGCCATCCTTGCGCTGTGGCATGGCCTCCTCGGATGACTGCGCAAGCGCATGCCTGTCGCCCGGCGCCATAGCGGCGAGACTGAGCGCCAGAGCAACGATCGCAGCGAGCCTCATCGGTCCAGTGATTCCCATGGGACAGCGCCGTCGATCTTTACATTTCTTCTGGCGGGAAGGGCGAGCCGGCATCCGATGGCGATGATCTCCATGGATGCCGGCCGCTCATCGCCCAGGGTCAGTCCGCCGCCTCGGCGTCTTCGCGCTTGATCTCCTTGCCGGTCTTCTGGTCGACCATCTTCATCGACAAGCGCACCTTGCCGCGGTCATCGAAGCCGAGCAGCTTGACATAGACCTGATCGCCTTCCTTAACGTGGTCGCCGACCGTCTTCGCGCGCTCCGCGGAGAGCTGGGAGATATGCACGAGGCCGTCCTTCGGGCCAAAGAAGTTCACGAACGCGCCGAAGTCCACGACCTTGACGACCTTGCCCTTGTAGATCTCTCCGACTTCCGGCTCCGAGGTCAGGGCCTTGATGCGCTGCATGGCGTCCGTGATCGAGGCTTCGTTGGAGGCCGCGATCTTGACGGTGCCATCGTCGCTGATATCGATCTTTGCGCCGGTCTCCTCGACGAGCGCGCGGATCACCGCCCCGCCCGGGCCGATCACATCGCGGATCTTGTCGGTCGGGATGGTGATGATCTCGATGCGCGGCGCGTGTGCGCCCACCCCTGGACGCGATTCCGTCAGGGCCTTCTTCATCTCGTCAAGAATGTGCAACCGCCCGCCCTTTGCCTGGTCGAGCGCGATCTGCATGATCTCGCGGGTGATGCCGGTGATCTTGATGTCCATCTGCAGCGAGGTCACGCCATCGGTCGTGCCGGCAACCTTGAAGTCCATGTCGCCGAGATGGTCCTCGTCCCCGAGGATGTCGGACAGCACGGCGAACTTGTCGTCTTCTTTTATCAGGCCCATCGCGATGCCCGCCACTGGCGCCTTGAGCGGTACGCCCGCATCCATCATCGCCAGCGATGTGCCGCAGACCGTGGCCATCGACGAAGAGCCATTGGATTCGGTGATCTCGGAGACGACCCGCACGGTGTAGGGGAACGCGTCCTGCTGCGGCATCAGCGGATGCACCGCGCGCCAGGCGAGCTTGCCGTGACCGATCTCGCGGCGGCCCGGACCGAGGAAGCGCCCTGTCTCGCCGACGCAGAACGGCGGGAAGTTGTAGTGCAGCATGAAGGTCTGCTTGAAGGTGCCCTCAAGCGCATCGACGAACTGCTCGTCCTCGCCGGTGCCCAGCGTCGCGACCACCAGGGCTTGCGTCTCGCCGCGCGTGAACAGCGCCGAGCCGTGCGCGCGGGGCAGGACACCGACTTCCGACACGATCGGGCGGACGGTTTCAAGGTCGCGCCCGTCGATGCGTTTTTTCGTCTTCAGGATGTCGCCGCGTACGACGTCCTTCTCGACCGACTTGAATGCATCGGTAACCGCGGAGGACACCGACTCGTCGGCGTCCTCGGGCACCAGCGCCTCGACGACCCTGGCGCGGACTTCCGCCACCTTTTCCTGGCGCGCCTGCTTCTCGGTGATCTTGTAGGCTTCGGAGAGATCTTTCTGGGCCAGCTTTGCGACCTGATCCTTGACGCCGGTATCCTCGCTCTGGGGGACCTCCCACGGCTCTTTGGCCGCGGTCTCGGCCAGGTCGATGATCGCGTCGATCACGGGCTGGAAATGCTCGTGACCGAACATCACCGCTTCCAGCATCACGTCTTCAGGCAGTTCGTGCGCCTCGGACTCTACCATCATCACGGCGTCGCCGGTGCCAGCAACGATGAGGTCGAGCTTGCTTTCGGCCATGTCGTCGATCGCCGGGTTCAGCACGTAATCACCCTCGATATAGCCCACGCGCGCCGCGCCGATCGGGCCGAGGAAAGGGATGCCCGACAGGGTCAGCGCCGCGGACACGGCGACCATTGCGACGATGTCGGGGTCGTTCTCCATGTCATGGGACAGGACGGTTGCGATAACCTGCGTCTCGTTCTTGAAGCCCTTGGCGAACAGCGGGCGGATCGGCCGGTCGATCAGCCGCGAGGTCAGCGTTTCCTTTTCGGTGGGCCGGCCTTCGCGCTTGAAAAAGCCGCCCGGGATCTTGCCGGCGGCGTAGGTCTTCTCCTGGTAGTGGACGGTCAGCGGGAAAAAGTCGAGGCCCTTACGGGGCTGTTTCTCCGCGACCACGGTGGCGAGAACGGTCGTCTCGCCATACTGCACCATCACGGCGCTATCTGCCTGACGGGCGATGCGCCCGGTTTCCAGAGTGAGCGGGCGGCCGCCCCAGGTGATTTCCTTGCGATGTGTATCGAACATTGAGTTTCCAATTATCTTTGCCCGGCCGGAATGCCGGACATTCGTGATTGCATCTGGTTTGCGTGTAGAGATGGTCTATCGCGAATTCGCCGCGTATCAAAGAGGCAAATGCACGACACGCGCGGGCATCCCCCGCGCGATTCATATCGCGCCATCGCTGCGTACCGGGTCGTCCGCGCGTCAGCGCCGAATGCCCAACCGTGCGATGAGCGTGCTGTAGCGCTCGTTGTCTTTCGCCTTCACGTAGTCGAGCAGGCGGCGGCGCTGGCTGACCATCTTGAGAAGCCCGCGCCGTGAGTGATTGTCTTTCTTGTGGGACTTGAAGTGCTCGGTCAGGTTTGAGATGCGTTCGGTGAGCACCGCGATCTGAACATCGGGCGAGCCGGTGTCGTTGGGCTTGGTCCCGAATTCCTCGACGAGCGTCTTCTTGCGCTCCGGCGTAATCGACATCGTTTGCTCCTTGCTTCTATTCGTTTCATGTACGCGCGCACAGCCGGGATGTCGTCCAGCCGTCGCGAGAAGGCTCAACTTGCCGAGATTGCCGCGCATGTCAAGCATGGCGGCGCAGCTGGGCCTTGCGGGTCATCGTTCGGGCAGGTTGAAGACCCGCAGCGGCGTGAATTCGCCCTGCGTGACGTCGCCGATGGCGACCAGCGTGCCGCGCGAAGTGGCGAACACCGTTTCATCGAGCACCGGCGCGTCGCGCCCACGCAGCAGCACCGGCTGGCCACGGCGCACCCGCGCGGCATCATTCGATGAAAGCCTGATCTCGACCATGTCGGTGAGGGCGGCATGCACCGGCGCGAGCAGAGCGGTCAGCGCCTGAAATCCCTCTTCCTCATCGCTGGCGGCCTCGATCTCCTCGAGAGTCAGAGCGTCTTCCACTAAGAAGGGGCCTACCCGCGTGCGCTCGAGCGCGCAGATATGGCCATAGCAGCCAAGCGCCCTGCCCAGGTCGCGTGCAATCGCGCGTACATAGGTGCCCTTGCCGCAATCCGCCTCGAAGACGCAGGTGTCCTGATCGGGCATCCCGGTGATCTCAAGCCGGTCGATCTCGACGATCCGGCTGCGCAATTCGAATGCCTCGCCCTCTCGGGCAAGGTCATAGGCGCGCGCCCCCTCGACCTTGACTGCGGAGAAGCGCGGCGGGGTCTGCTCGATTTCGCCGCGGAACGCGTGCAGTTCCGCCTCGATATCAGCGCGCGAGGGGCGCTTGGGGCTCTCTTCGACGGTCTCGCCCTCGCTGTCGTCCGTAGTCGTCTCCACACCCCAGCGCACGGTAAAGCGGTAGCTTTTCTGCGAATCGACGACGTAGGGGACGGTCTTGGTGGCCTCGCCGAACGCTATCGGCAGCACGCCTGTGGCGAGCGGATCGAGCGTGCCGGCGTGGCCGGCCTTGCGCGCGTTGAACAGCCGCTTGACCTTGTTGAGCGCCGCGGTTGAGGTCATGGCGGCGGGCTTGTCGAGGATCAGCCAGCCATTGACGGTTTCGCGTTTTGACCTTGCGGCTGCGTGTATCGGTCGTGATGCCATGGGGCTTCTTCTGGTGAACCTGTTTGTCAGTCAGCGATCCACGCACCTCTCAGTCGAGATCGCGAGCCACCTCGGGCGAGCGCAGGATGGCGTCGATACGCTCACCGGTGTCGATGGACTCGTCGGTTGCGAAGCGCAACTCCGGCATGTATTTCAACTCGACCCGCCGCCCTATTTCGCCGCGCAGGAATTTCCGATGACGGTTGAGCACGTCAACCGTGTGCGCCATCTGCTCAGGCGCGGTCTGGATGTACACCGTCGCGTGGCGCATGTCCGGGCTCGGCGCTACCTGCGAAATGGTGATGCGCAGATCGGCAATCTCGGGGTCGGCGATGTCACCGCGCAGCAGTATTTCCGCCAGCGTGTGGCGCAGCAATTCGCCCACGCGAAGCTGACGTTGGGACGGTCCTCTTGCCGCTGAATGTCTCGCCATGCCTGGCCTCCTGTTTGCTCCAGCCGCTTGCCCTCACGCAATGACGCCGGTCCGGTATGCATAAGCCGAGAGCGCGAACGCTGCCGCGCTGAAGATGGCGGCGTTGCGCGCTGAGCGCCATCGCGGCCCGTTGCCGCGCTCCTGTGAGTCGGCGACTCGCCAGGCGAGCGGATAGTAAATTGCCTGCGCCATAAGCCCCGCGCCAAGCAGCCACAGGCCCCAAACGCTCAATCCTGCCAGCGCCACGCCCGCGGCAAGATAGACCACCCCTGAGACTATCGGAAAGGCGACCTGCCAGCGATCCGGCTCGGGCTTCAGCGTGATCTGCTCGATCGCCTTGTTGAGGAACCACTCCATACGGGCGCTACGCAGTAGCAGAACACCGCCAAGAACATAGAACACGCCGAGCAGACGGATGATCCATTCCATTGGCCGTTCACCCGCCCGCGCCTGCGCACCACCCAAATCAGAGCGACCGCTCGACCTTCTCGACACGGTAGCATTCGATGATGTCGCCTGCCCGAATGTCCTGGTAGTTCTCGAAGGACATGCCGCATTCCTGCCCGGCCTGCACTTCCTTCACCTCGTCCTTGAAGCGCTTCAGCGTCGACAGCTTGCCCTCGTGGATCACCACGTTGTCGCGGATCAGGCGCACGCCCGCGCCGCGCTCCACCTTACCTTCGGTAACCCGGCAGCCGGCGACCTTGCCGACCTTGGTGATATTGAACACCTCCAGGATTTCGGCATTGCCGAGGAAGGTTTCCCGCAAGGTTGGCTCCAGCAGGCCGGACATGGCCGCCTTGATGTCATCCACCAGGTCGTAGATCACGCTGTAATAACGGATCTCGATGCCCTCCTGGCGCGCGGCCTGGCGGGCCTGGGTGTTGGCGCGGACATTGAAGCCGACGATCGCGGCATCCGAAGCTGCGGCGAGCGTGACGTCGGATTCTGTCACACCGCCTGCGCCAGCATGGATGACCCGCGCCTGAACTTCGTCAGTGCCGAGTTTTTCCAACGCGGAGGTGATCGCCTCGACCGAGCCCTGGACGTCGCCCTTGATAATGAGTGGGAATTCCTTGGCCCCCGCTTGCCCAAGCTGGCTCATCATCATCTCAAGCGAGCCGCGCGAGCCTGCGCCTGTGGCGTGAACTTCGCGCATCTTGCGCTGGCGATAATCGGTGATTTCGCGCGCCCGCGCCTCGCTCTCGACCACGGCGAACAGGTCACCGGCTTCGGGTGCGCTGTCAAGGCCGAGGATCTCGACCGGCTGAGAAGGTCCAGCCTCCGCCGTATTCTCGCCCTTGTCGTCGATCAGAGCGCGAACCTTGCCCCATGCGCGGCCCGCCACGACAATCTGGCCGACCTTCAGGGAGCCACGCTGCACAAGCACGGTAGCCACCGGGCCACGGCCGCGCTCCAGCTTCGCCTCGATGACCACGCCCTCGGCCGGGCGGTCCGGGTTCGCTTTCAGGTCCTGAAGCTCCGCCTGGAGCTGGATGGCCTCCAGCAGCTTGTCGAGATTGGTGCCCTTCAGCGCGGAGACTTCGACCTCCAGCGTCTCGCCAGACATGCTTTCCACGACGATTTCATGCTGCAGCAGTTCGGTACGCACGCGGTTCGGGTCCGCGTTCGGCTTGTCGATCTTGTTGATCGCCACGATGATCGGCACGCCCGCCGCTTTCGCATGGTCGATGGCCTCGATGGTCTGCGGCATGACGCCGTCATCCGCAGCGACGACGAGCACGACGACATCCGTCACCTTTGCGCCGCGCGCGCGCATGGAGGTGAACGCGGCGTGGCCCGGCGTATCGATGAAGGTGATCGGCGCGCCACCCTCGGTTTCTACCTGATACGCGCCGATATGCTGAGTGATGCCGCCGGCCTCGCCCGAAACCACGCTGGTCTTGCGCAGGGCGTCGAGCAGCGATGTCTTGCCATGGTCGACATGACCCATGACCGTCACAACCGGCGCACGAGGCTGGAGCTCCTCCGCGCGATCTTCGTCGCCGATGAACCCTTCCTCGACATCTGCCTCGGACACGCGCTTTGGCGTATGCCCGAATTCCTCAACGATCAATTCGGCCAGATCAGCGTCGATGACATCGTTGATCTTATGCATCTGTCCCTGTTTCATCAGGAACTTGATGACATCGACCGCGCGTTCGGTCATGCGGTTGGCGAGTTCCTGAATTGTGATCGCCTCGGGCAGTTGCACCTCGCGCTGAATCTTCTTGCGCTCCTCTCTCTGGCCAGCAAGCTGCTTCTTCTGGCGTTCGCGATGGCGGCGCAGCGACGCAAGGCTGCGTTCGCGCTGCTCGTCGTCGAGCGCGTTGGAGAGCGTCAGCTTGGTGCGCGCGCGGCGCTCTTCGCCAGCCGGGCGCTTCGCAGGGGCGCGCGGCTCCGTCCGCGCCTTCTTGCCGCGGCCTTTTCGCTCGTCCTCGTCATCGATCTCTTCGACCGCCTTGCCAGGACGTGCAACGGGCTTGCGCGGCTCCGCTTCTGCCGTCGGCTCGGCGGCTGGCTTGGCCGCTTCGGCTTCCGCCCCGGTTGTCTCGGCTGCCGTTTCGGCCTGTGCCGCTGCCTCGGCGGGTTCTTCTACCTCCGGTTCTGCGGTTTCGCCTTCGGGGCGGTGTTTGGCCTCTTCTTCTGACTTGCGAAGCGCTTCGGCTGCGCGCTCGCGTTCGCGCTCGGCTTCCTCGGATGCGCGGCGCTCGCGTTCGACGCGTTCGACTTCCTCACGCTTGCGGGCTTCGGCGAGGGCGCGCACACGCGCGTCGCGCTCTTCGCTCGAAAGCTGGCGTAGCACCCTTTCACTCTTTTCCGGTTGCTTTGCCGGCTCCTTCGCTTCCGCTGCCGGGACAGGCGCCTTCGCCGCAGGCTTGGGCGCAGGTGTGGTCGGGGTGCTCGCAGGCTCGATCGGCTGCGCTGCGCTTCCGGCGGCGCGCTTGCGCTTCTTCTCGACGAGCACCGATTTCGAGCGGCCATGGCTGAAACTCTGGCGCACGTGCCCCTGCTCGACCGACTTGCCGAGGTTGAGGGTCATCCGCTTGCGCGTCGTGCGGTTACTGCCGCTTTCCGTCTCTTTGGTATCGCTCATTCAATATCCTGTGTGGCCGATCCTGACTGACCGGCGGAGGTTTGGCCCGCCGACGGATCGCTCTCGCCCGCGATTCCGTCTCCCGTGAATTGACATAACCGCGCTGCCGCCGCAACGAAGCTCTCGCTGGCGCCACCGTTCAAAAGCGCGGCATGGTTTACATTTTCCCGTCCTGTCGCCTGGCTCAGTCCGGCCAGCGGAAGGCGGAAAATGTGCCTGGCCGCGATATCCACGCCGCCGCGCAGCGCAGCGAATTTCGCATCCAGCCGAGAGCAGCCGTCCGCCGCGGCCTGCTGCGCATGGACCAGCGCGGTGACCTTGTTCCTGTCCAGCGCCGCTGCGACCTTCGCAAAACCCGTTGCCACCTGTCCAGCCTTATTCGCCAGCGACAAGGCGGAAAGGGCGGCACGCCGCAATGCGTCCTCGACAAGCTCGGGCAGACCGTCCGGAACGCTGACATTCTGGCGCAGCGCCCGCTGAAAGGCCTTGCGGCGGACCGCTTCTTCCAGAACTGGCCGCGATGCGGTCACCCAGACGCCGCGGCCGGGAAGCTTGCGCTTCACGTCGAAATGGATCGCGCCCTCCGCGTCGGCAACGAAGCGCAGAAGCTCGCTTTCGGCGCGCTGTTCGCGCGTGACGGCACAGCGCCTGAGGATTTCGTGTTTGACTGTAGCGCGTTCTGCCAACGAATTCACCTGTGTTCTTGTCTAGTGGTCTGATTCAGACATTTGCCTCCCGTTTGCAGCACCCGCGGTAGCAAAT
>CAZYYQ010000040.1:0-6607 GCA_964651275.1 uncultured Hyphomicrobiaceae bacterium
GCTCCAGCGCGCCGGGCTGCCACTGCCAGTATTGCCATGTCTCGACCGGCACGCCCGCCATACCGGCGATCTTCGATCCCCACAGCGCAAATGCCGACGTGATCCCCCACGGGCGGCCGAGCACCAGAAATGTCGCTATGCCCACCGCCGCAAGCGCCAGCGCGCCGACCATCAGCGACCACGGCCCCCGGATCAGCGAGCCGGTCTCGCGCCAGCCTTCAAGCTGGCCGTGGCGCGCGTGCTCCAGCCGCGCGGACAGAAGGGCGAGACCAGCAAGGACCGCGGCCGTCAGCGCGAGGGCGGGGATCACGCCCAATGCGCCGATGATCGAGGCGGCCTCGAAGCGCGGCAGCCCCTGCCATGCCGGCAGATGCACCGCGCCGAGCACCGAGCCGACAATGAAGGCCGCGAGCGTCAGCATCATCCGCGTGCTGCCGCCGCCTGCGGTGTAGAGTGTGCCGGAGCCGCAGCCGCCGCCAAGCTGCATGCCGATGCCGAACGCGAACGCGCCGAACGCCGCCGCCACGCCGAACGGAAACACGAATGCGCCCGTGGGCAGACCGATGCTCGCGCCATAGCCGATCAGCGGGAACGACACGAGCACGGTCGCGCCGATCAGCAGCATCTGTGCGCGTACGCCCGCGCCGCGCCGCTCCAGTATCAGCCGCCGCCATGCGCCAGTGAAGCCGAACGCAGCGTGATACAGCGCGACGCCCGCGAAGCCGCCAATCAATGCCGCCAGCGCCAGCCGCGCGCCGCCTTCCGCAGCGCCCGCTAGCGCGACCACCGCAAGCGCGGTGATCCCGATTGCGACAGCAATGCGGTTCGTCCGCACCGGCAGGCTCTTCATCATCGGTTCGTCTCCATACCCCGAGCGCTTCGCCGGAGGCTATACCCCAGCCACCCCCGCGAACACCGCCAACGCCTCGCAGACACACAATTTTGACGCCCTGTGAACAGGCGTCATTTTGGCGCTTGCCAGCTACGCGCTTAACCTCAAGACACAGGGCCGTCCCAGGTTTGCCCAAACAAACACGAAGGGCGCAGGGGCGGATGCCATTCTCGGCGTGACCAGCGCTCACCGGAGACACCATGTCACTGTTCGATCAGGCGGGCCACCCGATCCAACTCGAATCCTATGCCGCTCTAGATGCCTGGAATGCCACTGTGCGCGGCTTTCTGGCTCATTCGATCGACACGCCGGATCATCTGCAGACGGTGCTGGACAGTGGCCCCGGCTTCGCGCTGGCGCGGATTGCCAAGGGCTTCTTCCTGCTACTCCTCGGGCGCGTGGAGACCGACCGGGCTGCGCGCGAAACAGCCCGCGAGGTGGAGGCACTGGCGGCACAGGGCGCGCTCGATGAGCGCGAAGAGGTCTACATGGCCGGGCTGCGCGACTGGCTGGCCGGCTGCCCGAGCGCGGCGGCCTCAAGGCTCGATGAGGTGGCGCGGCGCTGGCCGGGCGACGCGCTGGCGGTGAAACTCTCCCAGGCGATCCGCTTCATGATGGGCCATCGCTTTACAATGCGCGAGGCGACGTCGCGGGCGCTCGACGCCTACGGCCCTGACCATCCCTTCGCAGGCTACGCCTATGGCTGCCATGCGTTCTCGCTGGAGGAAACCGGGGCGTATGACGAGGCGGAGCGGATCGGGCGGCGGGCGCTGGAACTCGTCGGCGATGACGCGTGGGCGATGCATGCCGTCACCCATGTCTACGAGATGACAGGGCGCTCGTCCTATGGCGCGCGCTTCGTTCTGGAGAACGAGCCGGCTTGGCGCCACTGCAACAATTTCGGCTATCACGTGTGGTGGCATCTGGCGCTGTTCTATCTCGATGCGGGAAACTTCGATTCGGTGCTGGCGCTTTATGACAACCACATCCGGCGCGACCGGACGGACGATTATCGGGACATTTCCAATGCCACCTCGCTGCTCGCACGGCTGGAATTGGAAGGCGTTGATGTTGGCGCGCGTTGGGACGAACTCGCCGAGCTGGCCGAGAAGCGCCTGAGCGACGGAAGTGTGGTTTTCGCCGATCTGCACTATATGCTCGCCTTGAGCGCGACGGACCGTGAAGACGCTGCGGAAAGGCTGATCGGCCGGCTCCACTCCGATCCAGAGAACTCGGACGGCGAAATGGCTATCGTCGCCGGCCATGCCGGGCATCCTGCGGCGCGCGGGGTACTGTTGTTCAAAAAAGCGGATTATGCATCTGCCTATGCGCATCTGGCCACAGCGCGGCCCTATCTGCAGTCCATTGGTGGCAGCCATGCGCAGCGCGACGTGTTCGAACGTATCCTGATCGATGCAGCGATTCTTGCTGGCGAACTGGCGCAGGCGGGCCAGCTTGTGGAGCAGCGTAACCGCCTTCGCGCTGGTGTGCCGGACCGTTTCGCCAAGACCCGCCAGGACTGGATTGCGAAGCTTGGAGGCCGGTCGGAGACCGCTGCTTAGGATGATTTCGCGCGCCGGGCGATAGCTGTGGCGCGCGGTTTGCTCGGGATGGGGAGCCCGGATCAGCCATGAACTACGAAAGCAGACCAACGGCGCGCGGATCTGGCGGGCGCGACCCCCGTCTCGACTTCTTCCGCGGACTGGGGATGTTCATCATCTTCATCGCGCACATCCCGATGAATGTCTGGACACTTTGGATTCCCGCGCGCTTCGGCTTCTCCGACGCGACCGAAATCTTCGTGTTTTGCTCCGGCATGGCGTCTGCGATCGCGTTCGGGCGTGTGTTCGACGATCGCGGCTGGTGGATGGGCGCGGCGCGCGTGAGCCATCGGGTGTGGCAGGTGTATTGGGCGCATATTGCGCTTTTCCTGATCGTCGCGGCGATGGTGGTGTTCCTCGACAGCACTGGGTGGTACGGCGAAGAGAACCATTTCCGCGACCGGCTGAATCTGGTCTGGTTCTTCGACAACACCGCGACCAACCTGGTCGGCCTGCTGACCCTCACCTATGTGCCCAACTATTTCGACATCCTGCCGATGTATCTGGTGATCCTCGCGATGATGCCAGTGGTGATGCTGCTTGCGCGCCAACAACTGGCCCTCGTCGCGGCCTTCATCGGGGCAATGTGGCTGGGCGCGAATTTCGGTCTCTTGACGCTGCCGGCCGAGCCGTGGACCGACCGCGAATGGTTCTTCAATCCGTTCGGCTGGCAACTTGTGTTCTTCACCGGCTTTGCCTTCATGCGCGGGTGGATCCCCGCTCCGCCGGCGCGCTCTTGGCTGATTTATGCGGCCATCGCCTTCGTCGTCTTGACGATCCCGGTGGCGTGGTACCGCATCTATTCCGAGGTGGCGCTGTTTCAGGAATGGCGCAGCACGCTCGGGCCGCTGATCGGCAAGACTGATTTCGGCATTCTGCGCTACGTCCATTTCCTCGCGCTCGCCTATCTGGCCTATGCCGCGGCGGGCGAGGGCGGCCGTCGGCTGATCAGCAGCGGCGCGTGGGGCAGCTTCGTTCAGGTTGTGCAAAAGGTGGGGCAGCAGTCGCTGGCGGTGTTTCTCACGAGCATGGTGCTGGCGCAGATGGCAGGTGCGGTGCTGGACTTCATCGGCCGTAATACGCTGACCTTCGCGCTTGTGAATATTGCGGGCTTTGGTGTGCTGATCGTGACCGCTTATGTCGTGGGCTGGTACAAATCCCACCCATGGCGCGGACCGCAACCGGCAACTTATTCACCACGCGCGCCGCAGGGCGAGGTCACGGCGGAAACAAAGCGAGCCAACCCACGGCGGGAATTGGCCGGCACCGGCCGGAAATAGTCCGGGAGTTATCTGTACGGGCTACTGCAGCAGCCAGCTCTTCAGGTCGGCGATCCGTTTCTCGCCCTCTGGCGCGCCCAGCTCGACCGCTTTCTGATACCAGCGGAACGCTTCTGTCGCGTCCGGACCGGCGTTCGCCGGGCTGTCCGGGTTGAAGGTCATCGGATCGAAGGTCTGGCCTAGTGCGAGCGCCGCCCGGGCATTGCCGTCGTCCGCTTGGGGCCGCAGGATCTCGCGCGCAGCCTGAACATCGCCGGAACTCATCAAGCTTCTGGCCCGTTCAATGATGCTGGGAGGCTGCTCCACCACGGCCCGCGCCGTCTCTGGATCGAGGGCCGTGCTGCGCACTGCGGTCGTTTGCGCAGCAGGCGCGCTCGCCACGCTCACCTGGAACACGACCCTGTCGCTGATCGGCGTGCGCGCGTCCGAGTCGAGCACCTGCGCCTCCAGCATGAAATCCCCTGCATAGGTCTGCGGGACGCTGAGAGACAGGTTGCTCGCGCGGTTGGACGATAGTAACCAGCTTCCGTTTCCGGTATCTACGCCCGCCGACAGCCGGACGCCGTCCGGCAGTCCTATGATCCGAACGAAGCTTTCTTCGCCGATGTTGGCCAAACCGAGTTGCAGCGGTATGGCCTGATCCGCCTGGCCGGCGACGTCTCCGGCATCAAGCTGTGGTTTGGACACAGGCTTACCGGCCGTTGGCGGCGCGGCTTCCGGCGCGGACCGTTCT
Organism: uncultured Hyphomicrobiaceae bacterium; assembly: GCA_964651275.1. Lineage (GTDB taxonomy): Bacteria > Pseudomonadota > Alphaproteobacteria > Rhizobiales > Rhodomicrobiaceae > Dichotomicrobium. The sequence continues at coordinate 4,507 of CAZYYQ010000040.1, forward strand.
GCTGATGCCGGAGGCACTGCGTCCGGGGTGGCAAGGGCAGCCGTGCGATCCGGATCGCCGCCGGCGTCGCTGGCTTCCTCCGGCGGAGCAAGCCGGGAGCCGTCTTTCTGCGAGGACGACGAGACGACGGCAATGGCCGAAGGCGCTGAAGTGGACTGTGCGCTATCGCTCAAGCGGGCCTGCGTGCGCGTCGTGGAAGCCGACGGGTCCTGCTGGGTCACGAAGGAATTGAAGACGAACACTGCGGCGACGCCGGCGACCGCGATGCCGCCGATCAGCCCGAGCCCGGCTGCACCGAGGAGCTTGCCGCTGGCCTCAGAACTGTCGAGGGAGAGGTCCATTGCCATTGGGGCGGCAAAGTCCGGAGAATCGGCCTGTGGCACGGGGGTGCTGCCGGGATCATCCTGTTCGGCATAGGCATAAGCTGGCGTAGCGCCGCGATCCGCGTGGTGGCCGTCATAGTTGCCTGTATCCAAACGGCCAGAGTCCACCGTCTGCGAAGACATGGCGCTGTCGAGCCATTGCTCTCGACCGCGCCCGTCATCGCCGCGTGCGTGGTTGGGACGATCCTGCGGATCCTGGTCGCTGTCGTCCGCGATGCCCTGCTGAGCGGCGGAACCGCTATCCATGTGCTCGTACAGATAGCTGAGCACCGCCTCCGTCGTTTCTTCGTCGATGGCGCTATCACGTTGTGGTCTGGTGAATACGTTGGCGTCAACGTCCCCGTCTGGGCGATAAGGGTCGTCCTCGCCGGTTTGGCTGGCGGCGCCGGCTCCCGCCCACTGAAGCACCGGGCCTTCATTGTCATGCGTGTCGCTGTTCTGGCGAAAATCGTCATTGGCGCTACCATCCTCGCCGTAGACGCTGCGCAGAGCGGACTGCACGGCATCGGCCAGCGGGTCTCCGCCCGGGTCTGTCCCGAAGCTGTCCGACTTCGCCGAAGTCTCGCCATCGGCCGACGCGGAGCCGTCGCTGAATCCTCTTGCCATGAAAGCCTGCCCTTCGGACACGGTGACATCCAGCGGAGGCAGGTCGAGAGGTGGCTCGCGGTCATCGCTGTCGGCGTCTTCATGCTGCGCATCGGTGGCGGCCGACTTCTGGCCCTGGCTGAGGGACTTGGAGCCGCGTGCCATCTCGAAGGTGTCGGTGGGGCTTGCAAAGTCCGGCTCCGAGCTGGCGAAGAGAGCGCGCAGGTCTAGCGTGTCTTCCTCTTCCTCAGCGGGCTCTGACAACTGACGGTCGGCTGCAGCCTGACCGTGATCATCTGCGGCCGGGGCAGTTGCGCCGGCCTTGGCTTGAAGGCCGTCGGCAGGTTGGGATTCGGCAGCCAATTCTTCTTCGTTGCGCTGCAAAGCCGCTTCCTTCGTGCTCTTCTCGCTCGCCGGGGACGCCGTTGGCTTCATATCCTTGCTGTGGTCGGCAGGCTCCGCGGCATCGGCATTTTCCGCTGCATCTGCCGCCTTCGCCGTGCCTTTTGTCGCTTCACTGTCCGGGCCGGCACCCTGCTCGCCCTCGTTGGATTCCGCTGCTTTGGCGGCGGCATCGGCGTGTGCTGATGCGCCGACACCTCGTTCCGGCATCTCTGCGGCTTCGCGGTCGGCGCCATTGAGCGCGGACTTGTCCTTACTAATTGTGGTTTGCGTGACGGCAGCGGCCTCGCCATCCGCGGTCTTAATGTCGGCTGATGTGTCCGCCTCGTTGGGCGATTCCGCCGTTTGCCCGGAGGATTTCGCGCTTGTCGAACTGGACATATCGCACTCCTTGTCCCGCGTCGGGATCATCGCCTTATTCCAACCGTTGGTGCCGCAAGCCGGCGGGCGGATGTCTGTGGGCGGCCCAAATTCGCCCGTCGGGCTGCGGAAGGTGCAACCGCACGCATCAGGAGACGTGACGCCGACAGGTTCGCTCCAACGACGCCGCCGTGTGCGATGGACAGGAACAAGCTGGAAGGTTGCATTTACGATTGAGCCTCTACCCTTATACGGTTGTACTGCGCAAATACGGCAGCACTACAGCATTTCCAGCAAAAGTGGCACCGGTTTTGTGGTTCGGAAATGCGTGGCGCAAGACTGGTATTTCCAGCAAAAGTGGCACCGGTTTT
>CAZYYQ010000040.1:6707-13096 GCA_964651275.1 uncultured Hyphomicrobiaceae bacterium
AGACTGGTATTTCCAGCAAAAGTGGCACCGGTTTTACGGCTCGCAAATGTGCGAGGCATGACCGGCAATTCCGCGCAGCGGCCGAGTTCCACCTACCGTGATCCTGTTGCATAGAGCACGCTCTGTGCGAAACACAAAGCGTTTTGCCTTCATAGGGCCATCCTGCTTTACGATGCCATTCACACCGATAAGGGAGGATATTCATGGCCAGTGAGCCGCCCCTGACTCCGCCGAATTCGAGCACCGGAGAAATGGCTTCGGCTCGCGTTCCAGATGGTGTCCGGATTTACGCGGTGGGTGACATTCACGGACGGGCCGACCTTCTTGCGCGTATGTTGCACCTGATTGAAGCCGATGGCAACGCCGCAATGGCGGTCCGCGAAACGATCCTCGTGTTCATCGGCGACTACGTTGACCGGGGGCCAGACAGCGCAGGCGTGATCGACAAGCTGCTCAGCCTGAAACGGGACAGCCGCTACACCTGCCAACTCCTGAAAGGGAACCATGAGGTGATGTTCATGGACTTCCTCGAAGACCCCGCGGCGTTCCTGCATTGGGCCGTCAATGGCGGGGTGGAGACGCTGGAGTCCTACGGGGTCGATGTAGCAGCGATAGCCGAAGGAGAAGGCGGCGGCGACGCGCTGGGTCAGGCCGCAATTGCCGCAATCCCGGACGCTCACCTCGCGCTGCTGGCAAACCTGGAGACCTGGGTGACGGTGGGAGATTATCTCTTCGTTCACGCGGGCATCAGGCCGGGCGTGCCGCTGGAGGCGCAGGTCGATCAGGATCTGATCTGGATCAGGCAGCCTTTCCTGGATTTCGAGGGTGAGTTCGGCAAGGTGGTGGTGCACGGTCACACGCCGGTGCGCGAGCCGGAGGTGCGGGCGAACCGGATCGATATCGACACGCTGGCGTGGCGCAGCGGCACGCTCACGGCGCTGGTGCTGGAAGGCAATTCGCGGCGGTTTCTGCAGACGTGAGTGCGCAAGTGCGCAACCCAATCAGCGGGTGGGCACTGGCGGGTCGCTGCGGTAATCGTAGAAGCCACGGCCGGCCTTGCGGCCGAGCCAGCCGGCCTCGACATACTTCACCATCAGCGGGCAGGGGCGATACTTCGAGTCCGCCAATCCTTCGTATAGCACCTGCATGACCGACAGGCAGGTGTCGAGCCCGATGAAATCCGCGAGTTGCAGCGGCCCCATGGGGTGGTTTGCGCCCAGCTTCATGGCCGTATCGATCGCCTCGACGTTGCCGACCCCCTCGTAGAGCGTGTAGACGGCCTCGTTGATCATCGGCAGCAGAATCCGGTTCACGATGAAGGCCGGGAAGTCCTCGGCGACAGCGACCGTCTTCCCGAGCGTTTCCACGAAGGCCCGCGATGTGCGGAAGGTATCATCGGCTGTCGCGATACCGCGGATCAGTTCGACGAGTTCCATTACCGGAACCGGGTTCATGAAATGCATCCCGATGAAGCGGTCGGGACGGTCGGTGGTCGAAGCCAGCCGTGTGATCGAGATGGATGAGGTATTGGAGGCGAGGATTGCATTGTCTTTGAGTTGCGGGCACAAATCCGTAAAGATCTTGCGCTTGATGTCTTCGTCCTCGACTACCGCCTCAATGACCAGATCAGCGTCGCCAAGGCCGGCCATGCCGTCTGCGAAACTGATCCGGGCAAGCGCTTCTTCGCGGTCGGATTCGCTGATTTTCCCCTTCGCGGCCTGCCTGCCCATGTTGCCAGCAATGATTTCGATGGCGGCGTCGTAGCGGTCGCGCGAAACGTCGTTCAGTCCGACCTCGTAACCGGCCAGCGCGGCGACGTGCGCGATGCCGTTACCCATCTGTCCGGCACCGATGACGCCGATCTTGCGGATGACGAACGAGTCACGGGCTTGAGCGTTGGATGTTGCAGGGGTGCGTACCAGTGTGTCGTCACTCATCGGATGTCTTGTCCCTTCGCCTTGCCGAAGCGCCTTTGCCAGTGCTCACGCCTGTCAAGACTCTCCATGACTGCCGCCTACTCGCCCGGAGCCAGTTCGCGGTCGAGAGCGGCTTCGATCGCGGGAACAGCCTCGAACAGGTCAGCGACAAGCCCGTAATCCGCGACCTGGAAGATCGGTGCTTCGGGGTCTTTGTTGATGGCCACGATGACCTTTGATTCCTTCATGCCAGCCAGATGCTGAATGGCGCCTGAAATGCCGATGGCGATGTAAAGGTCGGGGGCGATCACCTTGCCGGTCTGACCGACCTGATAGTCGTTCGGGACGTAGCCGGCATCGACTGCTGCGCGGCTTGCACCGATGGCCGCGCCGAGCTTGTCCGCCAGCCGCTCCAGCATCTGGAAATTTTCGCCGGACTGCATTCCGCGTCCGCCTGAGATCACGATCTTGGCGCTGGCGAGATCCGGCCTGTCGGAAGCGGTAAGCTGCTGGCCGACGAAGGTCGAGAGGCCAACGGAATCGGGTACCGATACCGCCTCGACCGGGGCGGCGCCGGTACGTGTCCCTGCATCCGGGAAGGCCGTACTGCGCACCGTGATGACTTTTTTCGCGTCGGTCGCCTGCACGGTCTGCAACGCATTGCCGGCGTAGATCGGGCGCTCGAAGGTGTCGGGGGCGTGAACCGCCGTGATGTCCGACACTTGCGCCACGTCCAGAAGCGCGGCGACGCGCGGCATGATGTTCTTGCCCGAACTCGTCGCGGCGGCGACGGCGGCATCATAGTCTGCCATCAGCGGCACGATCAGCGCCGCCATTTCCTCGGCGATCTGATGTTCCAGATGCGGCGCGTCGGCATGGAGCACCTTGGCCACGCCGTCGAGCCGCGCGGCCTGTTCCGCGGCAGGCTCGCAGTTATGACCGGCAACCAGTATATGCACCTCATCATCGATCATGCGCGCAGCGCCGAGCGCCTTGGCGGTTGCGCCGTCCAGACCTTCGCCAGCCACCTCGGCGATCAGGAGTACACTCATGGCTACAGCACCCGCGCTTCGTTCTTGAGCTTCTCGATGAGTTCTTCGACGCTATCGACCTTGATTCCGCCCTTGCGCTCCGGTGGCTCGGCGGTCCCCAGAACCTTGAGCCGGGGGGCGAGGTCCACGCCAAGTTCAGCCGGGGTCAGTTCCTCCAGCGGTTTCTTTTTCGCTTTCATGATATTGGGCAGTGACGCGTAGCGCGGCTCATTAAGCCGCAAATCCGTGGTGACGATCGCGGGCAGCTTCAGCGCCAGCGTCTGAAGGCCGCCATCCACCTCGCGCGTGACCTGAAGTGCGCCGCCCGCCCCGGCCTCCGAGCCGGGGTCGGCCACTTCGACCTTCGATGCAAAGGTCGCCTGCGGCCAGCCGAGCAGCGCCGCGAGCATCTGACCCGTCTGATTGCAGTCGTCGTCGATCGCCTGCTTACCAAGGATGACAAGCTGCGGCTCTTCACGCGCGATCAACGCCTTCAGCGTCTTGGCGACGCCGAGCGGCTCGACCATGTCGTCCGTCTTGATGAGGATCGCACGGTCCGCGCCCATAGCCAATGCCGTGCGGAGCGTTTCCTGCGCCTTGGCCGGGCCGATCGACACAGCGACAATCTCCTCTACGCCCTTGTCACCCGACTCTCGCAGTCGAATGGCCTCTTCAAGAGCGATTTCGTCGAACGGATTCATCGACATCTTGACGTTGTTCGTCTCGACGCCGCTGCCGTCCGCCTTCACGCGGATCTTGACGTTGTAATCGACGACCCGTTTGACCGGGACGAGGATCTTCTTCATGCGCGTCTCCCGTTCGGGGCGGCTTGCAAGGTTACGTTCCGAAAAGTCATCCTCAACAGTAGCCGACAGCCTTGTCCGCAACAACTCTCGGGCGCGCCAATTCGTGGCGTTCGCGGGCAATTCTCAATGCTGGCCAGCCTCCTCAGGCGGCCATTGACCCGCCTTGCTACGGGCATCGTTCAGAAGGCCAATTCCTGCTCTTCGCATCTGCAAAAAGCAAGGCGCGAAGGTAGTCCGCAGCTTCTGGCGAGTCAATCTTCCGGTAAGCATGAAAGCGTGCGGCAAGCCATGGTGATAAAAGATCTCAAGCCGTTGGCACGCGGTCGAAAAGTGGCACGCCGCGCCGGCGCATGAACAGCACCAGCAGCGCGCCCGCGCCAAGCCCGCCGATATGCGCCCACCACGCCGTGTGGCTGTCGGCGGAGAAGAACAGGCTGTAAAGCTGGAAAGCGACCCAGATGCCAAGCGCAACACCGGCGCTGATCCGCAGCGGGAAGAAAGGCAACGCCAGAACCCATAGGCGAACCTTCGGGTGCAGCATGAGATAGGCGGCGACGACGCCCGAGACCGCGCCGCTCGCGCCGATCAACGGTTGCGGGGAATTCGGAATCGCCAGTGTATGAGCCAGCCCGGCAAAAATGCCGCACATCAGATAGAACAGCAGAAAGCGCAAATGCCCCATGGCATCCTCGACATTGTCGCCGAACACCCAGAGGAACGCCATGTTGCCGATCAGATGCATCCAGTTGCCATGCAGGAACATGTAACTGGCCAGCGTCAGACGCTCGGGCACGGCGGTCTGCCCGCCGAATTCCTGGTAGGTCGCATCGCCGAAGAACCCGGCATTGAGAAGTTCGGTAGGGATCAGCGCGAAGCCGAGAATGCTCTCAAGCTGCGCTCTGGCAAACAGTCCCGACTGGAAGAATACGAAGATGGCGATGTTAGTGGCGACGAGCGCGAGCGTGACAAACTGGAAGGGTATTTTTTTAAGTGGGTTCTGATCCCACACCGGAATGAACAGCACGCCCGCGCTCCCTTCTTGCCGCCGGCGTGCGACCGGCCGAGATGTCGTGTCGCGCGCCTTAAACGCTGTTAGATCGAATCACCAAGGATGGTGGCGCCTTTAAGTGCGAAGTCTGGGCTCAGCGGTTCGCGCCCGGCTTCCAAAGCACGTCGCCTTCTCCCTTGTCGTTCAGGTACCGGCTTGCCACGAACAGATAATCCGACAGCCGGTTTATATATTTCAGCGCGGCCTCGCTGACATGTTCCTCTGGCGTGGCTGCGAGGCCGACAATCAGCCGCTCGGCGCGCCGGCACACTGTGCGCGAGACGTGCAAAGCCGCTGCCGCGGGGCTGCCGCCGGGCAGCACGAAAGATGTCAGCGGCTTGAGTTCGGCGTTCAGCCGGTCGATCTCGCCTTCCAGCCACACGGCCTGCTCCCCGCTCATTCGTAACGGCTCGTAAGGCAGTTTCTCGCCAGTGTCCGGCACGCACAGGTCCGCTCCGAGATCGAACAGATCGTTCTGGATCCGCGCCAATGCGGCGTCCACGGCGGCAATCTCTCCTGGTTCCCCCGGGATATGCAGCCGTGCCATTCCCAGCGTGGCGTTCAGTTCATCGACCGTGCCGTATGCAGAGATGCGTAGCGCATTCTTGGGCACACGCGCACCCGTGCCAAGCGCCGTGGTCCCATCATCGCCGGTGCGGGTATAAATCTTGGTGAGGACGACCATGAGCTACCTGTTTTGCGACGGCCAGCAGCGGACGCCGCCATTACCAACGGTAGCCTAACTGTAGTCCCCCGCTGGTCAAGCCCGAGTTTTCATCGCAAAGGCCCGCATTCGACATGTGCGACACTGTGGCAAGCAGCCGCCAGTTCTCTGCGAGCGCAATACCGATGGAAGCGGACTCGCGAAAATTGACGCTGCATCCGAAGGAATCGCCGGAATCGTCGGTCGGCCCGTCATGCACCGCACCGCCAAAGCTGGCCTCGATGAACAGGATTTCCGAGAACCAGATGTCCCAGGTCAGCCCGGCATAGGCCAGGCTGGTGTCGCCCTCGGTGTTGATCTGCGCGCCGATATGCGGGCGCGGGCTCAGAAAGGTGTCGAGCGGGCCGCCCGTGCGCGGGCCGAGATGCGGGAACAGGAGTTCCGCGTTCATGGCGATGCCGTCTTCAGCGTCGTTGTCTTCAAGGTCCTGCGCCAGCACGCCGAAGCGAAACTCGTCAATGAAACCGCCCGTGCTTGGAGATCCCGCCACTGCGGCCGTAGCCGACAGCAACATGACGGCGGCGACAGACGGCAGAAGAGCCAGCCATCCCCGTCCATGAGAGAGTAGCACTGTCCCGCCGAGAATCATTCCGCCACCAAATCTCTGATTAATCATGTCTGAAGGACAGAGGCGGGGAAGTCAAACGGCGGTGGCGGCGCTGTGTGAATTGTGCAGAAGAATGTGGGGCATGCGCCACAGTGCAAACTGCATGTTCGGCAAGCGATAACTGGGGATCCGGGCGCGCGAATGGCGTCAGCGCGATGAGAAGTATACGGCCATCATGATCACGACGATGGCGATGAACTGGAGGCCGATGCGCCAGCGCATCAGCTTCTGGCTCATGTTCGGTGAGCCGCCGCGGA
>CAZYYQ010000041.1:0-13086 GCA_964651275.1 uncultured Hyphomicrobiaceae bacterium
ATACGCTGGAGGAACGCGAGCTGGCGCAAATCCTCTCCCGGCTTGGCGAGGAGAAACGCGCGCGTGCGATCGCAAAGCGGATCGTTGCCGCGCGCGCCGAAGCGCCAATCACCACCAGCGGCCGGCTTGTGGCGCTCATTGAGGACGTGCTTGGGCCGAAACGCGGGGATCGCATTCACCCTGCGACACGCAGCTTCCAGGCGCTGCGGCTCTACGTAAATGATGAACTCGGCGAACTGGCCAGCGTGCTCGGCGCGGCGGAGACGCTGCTGTCACCGGGCGGGCGTCTGGCCGTCGTCTGCTTCCATTCGCTGGAAGACCGCATCGTGAAGCGCTTTTTCGCCGCGCGCAGCGGCAAGACGCCTGCGCCGTCTCGCCACCTGCCGCCCGATCATGCGCGCCCCGCGCCGAGCTTCGACGTGCCGCGCGGCCAGCCTATTGCGCCCGATGACGAGGAAATCGAACGCAACCCGCGCGCACGCTCAGCCCGGATGCGCTGGGGCTTGCGCACCGGCGCGCCGTTCGTGCCGTTGGATCCAGCCGCCCTTGGCGTGCCAAGGCTGGAGGTGCGCGATATCACAGCGCTTGGTTAGGGAACGTTTACCGGAACAAGCACAAGGTTGAGTTGAGTTTTAACCGCAAGGCGTCAAGTGATGCGTGTCGTCAATTTCACCCTGTTCGGGGTCATGATCGGTCTGCTGATGCTGATTTATCAGCAAAAGCATGAAACCCGCCAATTGGAGGCTCGCGCCGCCGAACTGTCCCGCGAGATTGCCGGGCAGACGCGGGCGCTGGCGGTACTGCGGGCCGAATGGACATATCTTTCGAGGCCCGAGCGACTTGAGCGGATTGCGCGCGAGAAGATGGGGCTGGAGCCTGTGAAGGCGGAGCAGGTCGTGCCCTTCTCGGAAATCGTGGCACCTGCACCGGCCAGGGTGCGCGCGGTTGAAAGCATCAAGGGAGACCAGCCATGAGCGGGCATCGCGCAGCCGTGCGGCGCAAGCGGGCGGGGCGTCCCGATGCCGTGCGTATCAGCCTCGTGCTGGTGGCCCTGTTTGCCGGCTTTGCCGGGCTGACGGCGCGGCTGATCGCGCTTGACTCGGGGCCGGACGGTGGTCCACGGATCGCCGTCCACAGTTCCACCGTGGAGCGGACAAGGGCCCGCCCCGATATCGTCGACCGCGAAGGCCGTATCCTCGCGACCGATCTCGAAATGTACTGGGCCTATGGCGACCCGGCGCGCGTTGGTGACTTTGATGAGGCGGCCGAGAAGCTGGCACGGGTGCTGCCGGATGGCGATGCGGCGGGCTTGCGCAAAAAGCTCTCGGGCAAAGGCCGCTTCGTATGGCTCTATCGGGGGCTGAGCCCGAAGCAGGCAGAGGCTGTCCACAGGCTCGGATTGCCTGGCATCGGCCTGTTCACCGAGAACCAGCGTGTCTATCCGGCTGGCGCCACCGGCGTGCATGTGCTGGGCCATACAGACATCGATAACCGCGGCATTGCAGGCATCGAAAAACATATCGACAGCGCCGGGAACATCACCGAGCCACCCGCCTCTGACGAGGAGCGCCCGCAGGTGCGTCTGTCGCTCGATCTAGGTGTGCAGCACGTGCTGCGCGATGAACTCGTCAAGGCGCGCGAGAGCTATGATGCCGCCGCGGTCGTCGGCCTGATCATGGATGTGCACAGCGGTGAGGTGCGCGCGCTTGCCTCGCTGCCGGACTACGATCCGAACCGGCGCGAGGAGTCGCTTAAGCCAGACAACAACAACCGGCTTGTCGCCGGAACCTTCGAAATGGGCTCGGTCTTCAAGGCGTTCACCGTGGCCATGGCGCTGGATTATGGGATCGTGAAACTTGAGGACCGATACGATATCAAGACGCCGGTCCGCGTGGATGGCTTCCGGATCGTCGACAAGTATGCGCGCGAAAAGTATGCCACTGTTTCCGACATTTTCGTCCGGTCCTCCAATACTGGCTCGGCGCGAATTGCGCTCGATGTCGGGGGCTATCGTCAGCGCGAATTTCTTGAGCGGCTCGGATTGCTGAAGCCGCTGGAAACCGAGCTGCCACCCACCGCGCGAGCGCAACTGCCGGAGGTTTGGCGCGAGTCGACCACGGTGACGGTCTCTTATGGCCACGGCATCGCGGTCGCGCCGCTGAACTTTGCTGCCGCGGGCGCAGCGCTGGTCAATGGCGGCTATCTCATTCGCCCGACCTTTCTTGAACGCAGCCGCGGCGAGGGGCTCCGCCTCGCGAAGAAGGTCTTGCGCTCAAGCACCAGCGATGCAATGCGCCGGCTGATGCGACGCAATGTGAAAGAGGGTACGGGCCGCCGGGGCGAGGTCGCGGGCTATCGGCTCGGCGGTAAGACCGGCACCGCCAACAAGCAGATCGGGCGTGGATATTCCCGCGAAAAGGTGATCAGTACATTTTTCGCCGCGTTTCCGATGGACGATCCGCAATTTCTGGTGCTTGTCATGGTCGACGAGCCGAAGCCGACCGAGGCCGCGAACAAACGCACCGAAGCGGCGTGGAACGCCGTTCCGACGGTTGCCGCTGTCGTGGAGCGCGCTGCCCCGATGCTCGGCATAGCACCGGAACAGGAGTTTGACGAATTCGCCGGCTCAGCCTATTAACCGGAGTTTGTGGGCGGTGAAACGGCTTCCGGCGAGGCCTTGGCATCATGAAACTCAGCACGCTGGCGGGTGGCGCTGTTGCGGGCGTCTCCGGCGACATCGACATTACCGGGATCACGGCGGACAGCCGGGAGGTCCAGCCAGGCTATCTGTTCGCCGCGCTGCCGGGCACGAAGGCTGACGGCGCGCGGTTCATTCCCGCAGCGATCGAGGCCGGAGCGATAGCCGTGCTCTGCACCCCTGATGCGCGCGTGCCAGACAGTGTTGCGGTGCTTCGCGACGCCGCGCCGCGCCGGCGCCTGGCAGGGCTTGCTGCGACGTTCTATCCCCGCCAACCGGCCAAGCTGGCCGCAGTTACCGGGACCAACGGCAAGACATCCGTTGCCTCATTTCTCCACCAGATCTGGCGCGCCCAGGACTTGAGCGCGGCGAGTATCGGCACGCTCGGCGTTCACGCCGATGGTGAGAGCGAAACGCTGCGCCACACCACGCCCGACCCGGTGGAACTGCACCTCATTCTCGATGGCCTGGCCGGGCGTGGCGTTACCCATTGCGCACTGGAAGCCTCAAGCCACGGCCTCGCGCAGCACCGCCTCGACGGCGTGCGCCTCGCGGCAGCCGCCTTCACGAATATCTCCCGCGATCATCTCGACTATCACCCCGATTTCGAGAGTTACTTCGCCGCGAAGACGCGTCTGTTCGCCGATCTACTGCCGCGCGGCGCGCCGGCCGTGGTTGATATCGACCGGCCCGAGGGCGCGCGTGTTGCCAAGCTTGCTCGCGAACGCGGTCTTGATGTCTGGACCGTAGGGCGGGCAGGAGACGCGATCCGGTTCAGCGCGCCCGAGCCACATGGCTTTGGCCAGCGGGCGGCGGTTGCGTTCGATGGCCGTAGCCATGACATCACGCTTCCGCTGGCGGGCGGGTTTCAGGTCTCGAATGCCGTGGTTGCGGCCGGGCTTGCGCTTGCCACCGGCAGCGCGCCGGAAGCGGTGTTCGCAGCGCTTGAGCACCTGCAAGGCGCACGCGGGCGCATGGAACTTGTTGCGCGCGCGCCATCTGGCGGCGGCATCTTCATCGACTACGCGCATACGCCCGACGCGCTCGAATCGGCGCTGCGCGCGCTGCGGCCGTTTGCGCGCGCAGCGCTGGCGGTGGTCTTCGGCTGCGGCGGCAACCGCGATCGCGGCAAGCGTCCGGAAATGGGTGCGATCGCGCAACAGCTTGCCGACAGAATATATGTCACCGACGACAACCCGCGCGACGAGGACGCCGCCGTGATAAGGCGAGAGGTCATGCAGGCTGCGCCGGGTGCGCGGGATATGCCGGGACGGCGCGCGGCAATTGCGGCGGCGGTATCCGATCTGGGCCGGGACGATGTGCTGTTGATTGCCGGAAAGGGCCACGAAACGGGGCAGATTATCGCGGGGCGGACCTATCCGTTTTCCGATGCGCAGGCTGTGCACGAGATCATCGGGCGGGATTCGCCAGACGTCGCGTCGGCAGCCCAGCAACCTTAGTAGGTCCCAACGTAACGAACATCGCACCGCACAGGCGGTCAACGGGGAACGATGTTATATCTTTTTGTTGAATTGGCCGATCAGTTCCCGGTTCTGAACGTGTTCCGCTACATCACGTTCCGCACTGGCGGCGCGATCATGACCGCGCTGCTGGTCGTGTTCCTCTTCGGTCCCGGGCTCATCAACCTGTTGCGTGTGCGCCAGGGGCGTGGGCAACCAATCCGCATGGACGGGCCGCAGGGGCATATCCTCACCAAGCAGGGCACGCCGACCATGGGCGGGCTGATGATCCTGCTCGGTGTGGGCGTCGCGACCATCCTGTGGGCCAACCTGTCGAACAAGTATGTCTGGGTGGTGCTGGCAGTGACGCTCGCCTATGGCGCGATCGGCTTCATCGATGATTTTCTGAAAGTGACGAAGCGCTCGACCGCCGGTTTCTCCGGGCGCATCAAGCTGGTGCTGGAACTGCTGGTTGCCGGCATTGCGGCCTATTCGATCATGCAGATTGGCGAGGCGGGATTTTCGAGTTCGCTCGCGGTGCCATTCTTCAAGGATTTGCTGATCGACCTGGGCCCGTTGTTCATCGTGCTCGGCGTGCTGGTGATTGCAGGCGCGGGCAACGCCGTGAACCTGACCGACGGGCTTGACGGGCTGGCGATTGTGCCGGTCATGATCGCTGCGGGCGCATTCGGGGTGATTTCTTACCTCGTCGGTAACGCCGTGTTCGCGGATTACCTGCAGATTCATTTTGTGCCGGGTACTGGCGAACTGGCGGTTGTATGCGGCGCGCTGGTCGGGGCCGGGCTCGGTTTCCTGTGGTTCAACGCCCCTCCCGCGCTGATCTTCATGGGAGATACCGGCTCGCTGGCGCTGGGCGGCGCGCTCGGGGCGATCGCGGTTGCGACCAAGCACGAGATCGTGCTGGCGATTGTCGGCGGGCTGTTCGTGCTGGAGACCCTGTCGGTCATTGTGCAGGTGCTGTCGTACAAGTTGACCGGCAAGCGCGTGTTCCGCATGGCGCCGCTGCACCACCATTTCGAGCAGAAGGGGTGGGCCGAGGCGACGGTGGTTGTCCGGTTCTGGATCATTTCCGTGGTGCTGGCGTTGATCGGTTTGTCGACGCTCAAATTACGTTAGGATGCAACCATGATTCCCTTGACGCACTGCGCGAACCACAGACTGGCAGTGTTCGGCCTCGGCCTGACCGGAGTGGCTACGGCGCGTGCGCTGGTTGCGGGCGGGGCGCTCGTCGTGGCGTGGGACGACAGTGAGGCCGCGCGGGACAAGGCCGCGGCTGAGGGCGCGACGATTGCGCCGCCTGATCACTGGGACTGGGCAGGCCTCGACGCGCTGGTGTTGTCGCCGGGCGTGCCGCTGACGCATCCCAAACCGCACGCGAGCGTGGAGCGCGCCCGCGTCGCGGGCGTCGAGATCATCGGCGATACCGAACTGTTCTGCCGCGAGCGGCGTCATCTTGGCCGGCCTGGCAAGGTTGTCGCGATCACCGGCACCAATGGCAAATCGACCACTTCGGCGCTGACCGCTCATCTTCTGAGTGCAGCGGGGCGTGACGTGGCATTGGGCGGGAACATCGGCAAGGCGGTGCTGGACCTGCCGCCGCTGGCTGCCGAGCGGTATTATGTGATCGAGTACTCCTCCTTCCAGATCGACCTGACACCGGGCCTCGATGCCGATGTGTCCGTGCTCCTCAATGTACAGCCCGACCATCTCGACCGCCACGGTACGCTGGCAAACTACGCCGCGATCAAGGCGCGCATCTTCGCCCGGCTGGGGTCGCAGCAGTGCGGCGTGATCGGGCGCGACAGCGAGATGACGCGCCGGCTGGCCGAGAACTGGCCATTCTCGGCGGCGCGGCGGACGGTTTCCACGGCCGAACCCGTCCGCGACGGGGTTTATGTGCGCGACGGCTTGCTGTTCGAGGCGAAAGGCGGCGTGGTCGATGCGCCGGTGAGCCTGCGCGGCATCGCCTCCTTGCGCGGCGCCCATAACTGGGAAAACGCCGCAGCGGCCTATGCTGCGGCCCGTGCGCTGGGCCTGTCGCGCGAGGAGATCATCGAAGGGCTGCGCAGCTTCCCCGGTCTCGCGCACCGCATGGAGGAAGTCGGGCGGCTCGGCCATGTGGCCTTCATCAACGACAGCAAGGCGACAAATGCTGACGCTGCTGCACGTGCGCTGGCCTGTTTCGATCCCATCTTCTGGATTGTTGGCGGCCAGCCCAAGGAAGGCGGCCTTGTCGGGTTGGAGCCATATTATTCCCGCGTTGCAAAGGCCTACCTGATCGGCGAAGCGCAGGATGATTTTGCACGTACGCTTGAGGGAAAGGTTGCTTACGAATGCTGTGGCACGCTTGCCAGGGCGGTCGAAGCGGCATCGCATGATGCGCTTCGATCATCCGCGCGCGCGCCCACGGTGCTGCTGTCGCCCGCCTGCGCCTCCTATGACCAGTATCCGAATTTCACCGTGCGCGGCGAAGCCTTCCGCAAACTCGTCGCTGCCCACGAAGGCGTCTCCATGCGCGAGGCGATCGCCGCATGAGGCTGTCGCGCGCTGAACGCAGCCTGCTGTCCGATTGGTGGTTTTCCATCGATCACAGGTTGCTGGCCGGCGTTCTTGTTCTCATGCTGGCGGGCCTTGTCATGTCGTTCGGCGCGGGGCCACCGGCTGCGGTGCGTCATGGTTTTCCCGATTTCTATTTCATCGAGCGCCATATCGTGTTTCTGCTGGCGGCGCTGGCATTGCTGGTGCCGGTGTCGGCGCTCGGGCCGCGCGGCGTGCGCCGCCTCTCCCTCCTGCTGTGCTTCGTTGGGCTGGCGCTGATGGCGGCGGCGCTATGGCAGGGTATCGAGCGCAACGGGGCGGTGCGCTGGCTGCATCTGCCCGGGGGCGTGATCCAGCCCTCGGAGATCGTCAAGCCGGGCTTCGTCGTCGTGAGCGCCTGGCTGCTGTCGGAGGGCGCGCGCCGCGATGATGTGCCGGCGACGCCACTTGCCATTGGCTTGCTGCTGCTGTTCGCCGGGCTGCTCGCCATGCAGCCGGATGTTGGGCAGATCGTGCTGATGTCCGTGGTCTGGGCAGGCATGTTTCTCGTGGCGGGCTATCCTCTGCGCTGGATGCTGGCGATCGCCGGGGCGGGACTGGCAGGTATCATTGCTGCCTATCTCACGATTCCTCATGCCACGGAGCGCATCGATGCCTTCATGGGCTGGGGCGCGACGATGGGCGAGCAAACCGCCATCGCCCTGTCGGCATTTACCGAGGGCGGCTGGTTCGGGCGGGGCCCGGGCGAGGGTGTGCTCAAGTCGCGGCTGCCAGATGCGCATAATGACTATATCTTTGCCGTCATCGCTGAAGAGCTTGGAATTGCCGGCTGCCTGCTGCTGGTAGCCATCTTTGCTTTCGTCACGCTGCGCGCGGCGGCGGCTGCGTTGAAGCAGCCAAGTCCCTTCGTTCGGGTGGCAATCAGCGGGCTTGCCATGCTGTTCGGTTTTCAAGCGCTGATTAATATGGCAGTTAATGTCAACCTGCTGCCGGCGAAGGGCATGACCCTGCCATTCATCTCGTATGGCGGGTCGTCGCTCGTTTCCATGGCGGTGACGATGGCGATGGTATTGGCGCTGGCGCGGCGCCGACCGGATGCCGAAGCGTTGTCATGGCCGGATCATGCGGCCGATTTGCGGGCGGCCCGCACCGCCGCCTCGCCACGGGGGATACAGACGTGACGCGACCTTCGATCGTGATGACCGCCGGGGGCACGGGCGGGCACCTGTTTCCAGCCAAGTCGCTGGCGCAGGAGCTGAGTTGGCGCGGCTACGCGATCGACCTGATCACCGATACGCGCAGCGACAAGTTCGGCTCCGACTTTCCCGCGCGTGAGGTCTATCGCGTGCGCTCGGCCACCTTCAAGGGCCGTTCGCCGATCGAGGCGACCAAGACGGTAGCGAAGCTGTCCAGCGGCTTCCACATGGCCTATCGCATAATCGGCGAAATCAAGCCAGCGGCGATGATCGGCTTTGGCGGGTATCCCACCATCCCGCCGATGCTGGCGGCGCTGACCCGAGGCATCCCGACTCTGATCCACGAGCAGAATGCGGTGATGGGGCGGGCCAACCGCCTGCTTGGGCCGATGGTCCGAGCGATCGCTTTTTCCTTCGAGGATACCAAGTTTCTTGAGGGCAAGCTGCTGAACAAGGCGTATCTGACCGGCACGCCGCTGCGCCGGGCCGTGCTCAATATGCGCACGCAGCTCTACAATCCTCCCTCCAACGATGGGCAGCTCAACCTGCTCGTGTTCGGCGGCAGCCAGGGGGCCCGGTTCTTCTCCGAGATCATGCCTGCGGCGCTCTATCTCTTGCCCGAGCACATTCGCGACCGTCTGCTGGTCGTGCAACAGTGCCGCGACGAGGATATCGAGAACGTGTTCGATTCTTACGAGCGCGCGGGCGTCGCGGCGGAACTCGCGACTTTCTTCGACGACCTGCCCGAACGCATGGCGACAGCGCATCTTGTGGTCTCGCGTGCGGGCGCGACCACGGTCGCGGAGTTGTGCTGCATTGGCCGGCCGGCAGTTCTCGTGCCGCTGCCACATTCGCTTGATAACGATCAGCTTGAGAACGCGACGCGTTTCGAGCGCGGGGGTGCCGGCTGGTGTTACGAAGAAAAGACGATGACGCCGGAACGCTTTGCCGGCATCGTTCGGCGGCTGTTCGAGGAACCCGGCAGTCTGATCCGAGCGGCCTCGGCGGCCAAGGCCATGGCACGCTATGATTCGGTCGAGCGGCTGGCCGACGTCGTGGAAAGTGTCATCGCACAGAAGCCGACGGATGAGCAGGCGCAGATCGAGGAACAGGAGCGCGCCGAAGCCTTCAGCCGGGACGGGGGGACTTGAGCGAATGGACGATGGAGACAGCGGCGAGCTATTTCACATCATAGGGATCGGCGGCATCGGAATGAGCGCGATCGCGGAGGTGATGCGCGCGCGCGGTATGGCGGTGCAGGGCAGCGATCGGAACGACAGCGTGAACACCGACCGGCTACGCGCCATGGGTATCCCGGTTTTCATCGGCCATGATGAGGCAAATCTTGCCGGCGTGACCCATGTCATCGTCTCGACCGCGATCAAGCCGGGCAATGCTGAGCTCGACGGTGCCCGGGTCCGAGGTCTTCCCGTCATCAGCCGCGCGGAGATGCTGGCTGAGTTGATGCGCGGGCATCCGGCCATTGCTGTCACCGGCACCCATGGCAAGACAACAACGACGTCTTTGATTTCGTGGGCGATGACCCATGCCGGCTGCGATCCCACGGTCATCAATGGCGGCATTCTCGATGCATGGGGATCGAACGCGCGGGCGGGTGCGGGCAACTGGATGGTGGTCGAGGCTGACGAGTCCGATGCGACCTTCGTCAAGCTGCCCGTGCGCATTGGCGTGGTCACGAACATCGACCCGGAGCACATGGATTTCTACGGCACGCGCCGCGCCCTGCATGAGGCCTTCCGCCGCTTCTTCGAGCAGATCCCCTATTACGGGGCGGTGGTGGCGGGCATCGACCATCCGGTGGTGCGCGAGATGATCGAGGAAATGGCGCCGCATTTCCGCGGGCGGCGGCTTTTGAGCTACGGTGCTTCGCCGGATGCCGACGTGAGGCTGGAGCAGGTGCGTGAGGTGGGCGGAGGCGTTTCTTTCGACGTGCGCCTGAGCGAGCGGGTGCGTGGCGGCGCGCGGCTGATCGAGGGGCTGCGCCTGCCCATTCCCGGCGAGTACAATGCGCTGAACGCGCTCGCCGCCTTTGCGTCCATGAGCGAGGCCGGCCTGCGTGACGAGGCGATCGAAGAGGGGTTGCGCAGTTTCTGTGGCGTGGCCCGGCGCTTTACGCGGGTCGGCGAGTGGAACGGCGTCTCGGTCTACGACGACTATGCGCATCACCCCGTGGAGATTGCTGCGGTCCTGAAGGCTGCGCGGCGCGCCACGCGGGGCAGGGTGATTGCGGTCATGCAGCCACATCGCTATTCGCGCCTGAAGGGTCTGCTCGATGAGTTCGCTGCCTGTTTCGCCGATGCCGATATCGCGGTCATCGCGCCGGTCTACAGCGCGGGCGAGATGGCGAACGGCGTCGATCATCGCACGCTGCTGGAGCGGGTCCGAGACAGCGGCCACGCTCATGCGCTGGAAATCGAGTGCGAGGAGGCGCTGGCTCCAGCGATTGCCCATTTGGCACGCCCAGGTGACCTCGTGATCGGCCTCGGCGCCGGTACCATCACCAACTGGACCAAGGCCTTGCCTGAGCAGTTGCGCGCGCTTGCCGCTGATCCCGTGGCTCATGCCGGCGCGGCGGAGTAAATAGCGATGCCCACGGACAGCGCGGCAATTGAAGCGAACCACCAGAGCGGGCTGGGTGCGGAACTGCTTGCCGCCATGCCGGAGTTGCGCGGTCGCCTGCGAGAGAATGTCGGGCTGGCAGATATCACGTGGTTCCGCGTGGGCGGGCCGGCGGAGGTGCTGTTTAGCCCGGCGGACGATGATGATCTGTGCTATTTCCTGCAGCGGGCGCCCGCCGAAGTGCCGGTTACGGTCATCGGGGTCGGATCAAACCTGCTGGTGCGCGATGGCGGCGTGCGCGGCGTCGTCATCCGGCTCGGACGCGGCTTTGGCGCGGTCGAGGCGCACGAAGATGCGCGGATGCGCTGCGGTGCTGCGGTGCCAGATGTGCGGCTGGCGCAAGCCGCAGCGAAGGCGGGGGTCGCGGGTTTGGCGTTCTATCGCGGCATTCCTGGCTCGATCGGCGGCGCGCTCAGGATGAATGCCGGTGCGCACGGCACCGAGACGCGTGACGTGCTGGTCGAGGCGCGGGCGGTCGACCGTGCCGGGCGGCTTCAAGTGCTGAGCGTGGACGATCTCGGCTACAGCTACCGCCACTGCAGCGCGCCGGACGACTTCATCTTCACACAAGCCACTTTTCAGGGCACGACTGGCGCGCGCGCAGATATCGAGGCGGCGATGCAGGAGGTCGCCGACTATCGCGAGCAGCACCAGCCGACGAAGGCGCGCACGGGCGGCTCGACCTTCAAGAACCCGCCCGGCGACAGCGCATGGCGCCTGGTCGATGCGGCAGGCTGCAGGGGCTTGCGCGTTGGCGGGGCGCATGTTTCGCAGATGCACTGCAATTTTCTGATCAATGATGGCGACGCGACCGCGAATGACATAGAGACTTTAGGAGAAACGGTCCGCGGACGGGTGCGAGCGACGAGCGGGATCTCGCTGGAATGGGAGATCCGGCGCATCGGCGAAGCTGTCAGGGGTGCAGGCGCGGCGATGGAGAATCGTTAGGGCAGGGCGGCGTGTGGCCGCCCTGCTCATTAGGGCAACGCTGGTAGCTGCATGACGGGCCGTGGAGCATAGCACATCACGCTATACGTACATCCGGCGCAATCTTGGGTTGTTGCCTAAGCAAGAAGTCAGGTTCGTTGTCTGGAAGTTGTCGACGATCAGATCCGGTAGGTTGAGTAACAACGCTAAAGGTAAGGACGCTCATGCTCACGTGCTTGCAGCCGAGCTTCTTCGTGAGCGACGTCGATCAGATAGGTTAGGAATATCAAATTGGCTTGGGATGCTATCGTGCTGAGTTCTGCAAGCAAGTCGCAGATGTATTGCGAAACATCTTGCTGCCTGAGAGGCGTGGATGGCAGACTGGAGGCGTGTTTATTGATCTGCGATATCGCATCAAGTAGGTTCTGTTCTGGGCAAAAAGAGGTGTTGTCTTGACTCGAGGCGAAATTCGTCTTGCCTTGGCTCATTGTGGCTCCCGTTCTTTTATGGATTTGCGCTACGGCCAACGCCCTTACGGGTTCAAAGCTACACGTATGAGTTGTGTTTTGCAACCGCCTTCGCGCATTCCGTGACACAGATTTGACAGTTTTCTCGGAAATCCCCAACTTCCAGTTGTTTCCCGTGCAGGGTTTCCGCTTCGGTTAAAAAAGCCAGTCAGGCTTTACGGAATGAGTACATAACATGAACATCGTCATTGTCGAGTCCGCGGCGAAGGCCAAGACGATCAACAAATATCTCGGCCAGAAATATAAAGTGATCGCATCCTATGGCCATGTCAGCGACCTTCCCGCAAAAGACGGGTCGGTCGAGCCCGACAAGGATTTTGCCATGCACTGGCGGGTCTCGCCGGACTCGACGAAGGTGATCCGCGAGATCGTCAGCGCGGTGAAAAATGCTGACCGCTTGATCCTCGCGACCGACCCGGATCGCGAGGGGGAGGCGATCTCGTGGCACCTGCTGCGCATCCTTGAGGAGAAAAAGGCGCTGAAGGGCGTGAAGGTCGAGCGCGTGGCTTTTAATGCGGTTACGAAAGCGGCAGTGCAGCGCGCGCTGGAGCAGCCGCGCGACATCGACTCGCCGCTGGTGGAGGCCTATCTGGCGCGCCGGGCTCTTGACTACCTCGTCGGCTTCACGCTCTCGCCGGTGCTGTGGCGCAAGCTGCCGGGCGCGCGCTCGGCGGGCCGGGTGCAGTCGGTGGCGCTGCGCATCGTCTGCGATCGAGAGTTGGAGATCGAGTCCTTCAAGAGCCAAGAATACTGGACCATCGAGGCGGCGATGGCAAACGCGGCCGGGGAGGATTTCACAGCCCGGCTGAATGCGCGCGACGGCAAGAAGCTTGGCAAGTTCGATGTCCCGGATGAGGCAGCGGCGAAGGCGATCCATGCGGCGGTAACCGGCAGCGCATTTTATGTTTCAAGCGTCGAGCGCAAATCTGCCAAGCGCAATCCCTCGCCGCCCTTCACCACCTCGACGCTGCAGCAGGAAGCCTCGCGCAAGCTGCGCTTTTCGCCGAGCCGGACGATGCAAATTGCGCAGAAGCTGTACGAGGGCATTGACCTCGGCGGCGAGACGGTCGGCCTCATCA